>CAZENI010000020.1:0-17546 GCA_964513055.1 uncultured Opitutus sp. | reverse complement strand
GAAGACGTTGCGCAGGACATCCGCGCGAAAGGGCATCAGGGACGGTCCGGTCAACACGTGGGCCACGACGTCGGGCGGCGGAGCTTCCTTGGGGAAGAGCTGGGGCCAGGCGAAATACGGGCCGACGGCGGGCAAGGCCCAGTAAAACACGGGACCGAGAAAAGCGACGAAGACGACGGCGGTGACGTAGCGGCGCAGCGGCGTGAGGTCGCCGGCGAGGTGCAGGCGCGCCGCGACGGCCGCGATGAAGAAACCGAGCATCGGGTAGGCGTAGTCGGTGAGGAAGCGCGCGACGGGATGCGCGTCGGTCCAGCGCTTGATGTAACTCACGAACAGCGGGCCGAGCGAGGCGTCCATCTTGAGCAGGAGCGGATCGAACACCTCCGGCGAGAAGGCACGGACGATCGACAGCAGGTAGCCGCCGGTCGCGAGGTAGAAGAGGATGGCGCCCCAGTGGCGTCCAACTGCGCGCAGCGCGTCGAGCAGATCGCGGGCGCGCATGAAGCCGCAGGCGACGAGCAACGCCGTGAGCACGATGCTCCAGCCCAGCACTGCGAGCACGAGCGATTGGAGTATCCAGTTGGTGGAGGTGCGCGCCGGGTGGGCGAAGGTGAAGAGCAGCCCGAGCGTGGTGGCGGCGACGAGCGCGAACCAGCCGAGGCGCAGCGTGCGGGCGGCCGCGGGCGGCGCCGCGCGGAGCAGGAGTTGCACAAACACGGCGACGAACACGCTGATCACGCCCACCCCGAAAGAGTCCGACAGGTGACTGAGCAGCACGCGGTCGAGCGTGCGGAAACTCAGGGACGTGAAGCTGTAGACCGGGATGACAATCGCCAGCGTGACGAAGCCGATCCAGAGATCGGGGCGGCGCAGCACCGCGCGCGCGCAGGCGCGGAACGCGTTGGAGAAGGAGAAGGCGATGAGGGTCATGCCGCGCCGAAAGAGCGAATGACCGGACGCCGCGTCGCGGTCAACGTGGTCAAAGCCGCATCGCCCCGCGGCACTCACGGGCGTGCATGAGCGAGCCGGCGGCGGCGCACGATCGCGACGGCGAGGGCGCCGAGGCCGGCGAGGGCGGCGTAGGTGGAGGGCTCGGGGATGGCAGAGGCGGTGGCGCTGAGTTGGAGGGAATTGCCGGCGAAGGAGAGGCTGTAGGTGTAGCCGGAGAGGGTGGTGCCGAAGGTGAAATCGCCGACATCGAAGCTGCTGGTGGCGCCGTTGGTGAAATCGAAGAGGGTGTAGGTGCCGGCGGTGAAGCCGCCGGCGTTGGCGAGGTTGAGGGTGACGAGGCCGCTCGACGGCCCGGAGAGCGTGCCGCCGGAGACGCGGATGAGGTCGCTCGTGGTGCCGAGGTCGAACGTGAGCACGCTGCCGGCGCTGAGCGTGAGGCCGTTGGTGAAAGTGAGCGTGCCGGCCGGGTCGCCGGGCGAGAGGATGCCGCCGCTGGAGATCATCGTCGCGCCGCCCAGCGTGCCCGTGCCGCCGAGGGTGGCGCCGCTGGCAACGGTGAGGGCGGTCGAGCCGAGTGAGCCGTTGATGAGCAGCGTGCCGGCGGAGACGGTGGTGGCGCCGGTGTAGGTGTTGGCGCCCGAGAGGACGAGGGTGCCCGCGCCGGATTTGGTGAGGGCAAAGTTCGGATAGGAGCCGCCGAGGACGCCGGAGAACGTCTGGCTTTCGGCGAGGGCGGTGTTGACGGTGAGGTGGCCGGAGTTGCCGCCGAAGCTGTAGACCGTGCCGGCGCCGGTGAGGCCCGCGACGGTGTGCGTGTGGTTGGAGAGGTCGAAAAACGCGCCGCTCGCGACGTGGACCTTCGTGGAGGCGGAGAGGCCCTGGTCGACGGATGTGGGGAGCACGAGGAAGCCGGAATTGATGGTGGTGGTGCCGGTGTAGGTTTGGGCCTGGGTGAAGCGCAAAATGCCGCCCGCCACGGTAACGTTGCCGGAGCCGCTGATGACGCCGTTGTAGGCGTGGTCGTCGGTGCGATGGTAGACGAGCGAACCGTTGTTGGTCGCGTTGCCGGGCAGGTTTCCCGTCGAGCCGCCATTGCCAATTTGCAGCGTGCCGGCGCTGATCGTGGTGCCGCCTGAATAGGAGTTCGCCCCGGCGAGGATGAGCGTGTCGCCCGTCGATTTGGTCAGGGCGGCATCTCCGGTGAGGCTCGCGGTGATGGAGCCGCTGTAGCCGGTGAAGTCGGACGAGGCGTTGAGGGTGCCGTTGGTGACGGTGCCGCCGTTCAGGATGGCCGTGGCGAGCGAGACGGTGCCGCCGCCGAGGTTGTAAACGTTCGGGGCATCGTAGCTGGTGGTTCCGGTGCCTCCCGCGGTGCCGCTAGTCGCACCGGAGGAATCGCCGCCCCCACCGGTAGGGACACTGCCGCTGCCATTGGTGGAGAAGCCGTTGGAAGCCGAGCCCTCGGTGGTGGAGCCATTGGAGGCCGAGCCCTCAGTGGTGCTGCCGTTCGAGGCGGAGCCTTCGGTGACTTGCGCCAGGGCGGCGAGCGGAAGCAGGAGGAAAAACGCGGCGACGGAAGCGGCGCGATGGCAACGGTCGGAAGCGGTCAATGTGGGCATCGACATGGTGGGGGCGGCGGGAGGAGAGCGGGCGCGCCGGCCGGGTGCAAAAACCCAAGTGTCCTGGGACAAATGTCCTAGGACGCCCAAAACGGGCTTCTCAGCTCCCGCGTGACCGGCCAGCCTCCCGCCCCGATGGAAAGCCGTCCGCTCCCTTCGCTCGAGGATCTGCTCCGCCAGGCGCGCCGCCTGCGTTTCGCCGAACCGGCGCTGGAGGCGACGTTCATGCGCGAGCGCGTGGAGGACGGCGTGGGGCGGGCGCGGGTGATCATCGTGGCGGCGATGGTGGTGTTCGTTGCTGGCGGCGCCTCCGATTACGCGACGATGGGGCGAGACTCCGCCCTGCTGCACGCGGTGTTGCTCCATCGCGCCGTGGCGGTGCTGGGCTGTGCCGCGATGCTGGTTTCGACCTGGGTCCGCGGGCACGGGCAGCGCGCGGAATGGGTGAACGCGATCGGCGTGACCGCGCTGGCGGCCTACCCGATCTTCGCCTACTGGCACTACGCGTATCATCTGCCGCGGGCGCAGTTTGTGGGGCAGATGAACGGCAATCTCCTGCCGATCCTCGCGGTCTCAGCGTTTGCGTTGCCGATGCGCGCGCGGGTGCTGGCGTTGGTGGTGGCGGCGGTGCTGGTGCCCGGGGCGTGGTTTTTCCGTGCGACCGTGCTGGCGGAGCGCACCGCGGAATTCCGGACCGTGGCCACGGCATTTTTCGGCGTCGGAGGAGTGGTCCTCTTGATGGCGTGGTGGCGCGAGGCGGGCGAGCGGGCGATGTTTGCGCAGCGGGAGCACGCGCGGGAGTTGAACGCGGAACTCGGTCGCGCGAACGCCGAGCTGGCGCGGCTCAATGCGGAGAAGAACGAATTCATGGCGGTGGCCGCGCACGACCTGCGCGCGCCGCTCGGCGTGGTGCGCGGGTTGCTGGGGTTGATTCAAGGCGACCGCATGCCGGCGGCGCAGCGAACGGAGGCGCTGCGCCTCGCGCTGGGCGAGACCGGCCGGATGCACACGCTCGTGGAAAACTACCTCGGCGCGCACGCGGCGGAGAGCGGCACGTTGCCCGTGCGCACGGAAGTCGTGGACCTCGGTGCCGTCGCCGCCGAACTCGTAGCCCGTCATGCCGCCGCCGCCGCGAGCAAGCGCCAGACGCTCGCGACGGATGCGCCGGCGGGGCGCGTGCGGGTGCCGGCGGACCCCGCGTTGCTCGCGCAGATCGGGGATAATTTCGTGACGAACGCGTTGAAATTTTCGCCCGCGGGCGCGGCCGTGCGGATCGAGTTGCTCGCGGCGCCCGGCGCCGGCGTGGCGCGCCTGGCCGTGGTCGATGAGGGCCCGGGCGTGACGCCCGAGGACCAGGGCAGACTGTTTCACAAATTCAGTCGCGGCGCGGCGCGGCCGACGGCGGGCGAGCCGAGCGCGGGGCTGGGCCTCGCTACGGTGCGGCGCCTGGCCGAGGCGATGGGCGGACGCGTCGGCTGCGACAGTCCGGTGACGACGGGCGGCGGCGCCTGCTTCTGGATCGAACTGCCCGAAACTCCATGAGCGGAAAACGTTCCAGCCCGAGTCCCGGCCTCATCGCCGTGGGCGTGATTGAAGACGATGCGCCCTACCGCAGCTACCTCGCGACCCTGCTCGCCGACAGCCAACGCTACGCGCTGACGGCGGAGGCGGGTTCGGCCGAGGCGGCGCTCGCGTGGCCGGCCGCGGCGGCCCCGGCGTTGTTGCTCGTGGATGTGATGCTGCCGGGCCGCAGCGGGCCCGCCGCCGTGAAGGAGTTTCTCGCGCGCTGGCCGCAGGTGAAAGTCGTCATGCTCACCGGTCGCGACGCCGACGAGCCCGTGCTCGAAGCGATTCGCGCCGGAGCCGCGGGCTACCTGCTCAAGAGCGCGTCGTCCGGCGAAATCGTCGAGGCACTCGACGATGTCCGCGCGGGCGGCGCGCCGATGTCGCCCGCGATCGCGCGGCGCGTGCTCGGCTTGTTGCGCGAACCCGGCGCGAGTCCCGCCGGAAGCGGCGGCGAGCTGGCCATGCTGACGGAGCGCGAGCGCGAGGTGCTGGCGCTCGTGGCCAACGGCGATGCCGACAAGGCGATTTGCGCGAAACTGGGGGTCACGCGCTCGACCGTGAAGAATCACCTCACCGCGATCTACGACAAGTGGCGGGTGCGCTCGCGCACGCAGGCCGCCGTGCGCTTCGTGAAGGTGACGGGGAAGTGAGCCGGCGTGGCGGGAGGCGTTACTTCGCGAGGCAGGCCTTGAAGGCTTCGGTGAGGGCGGCGCGGTCGAGGTTCTTGCCGATGAAGACGAGGGTGTTGGTGCGCGGCTCGCCGGCCTTCCACTCGCGATCGAACTTCGCATCGAAGAGCATGTGCACACCCTGGAAGACGAGGCGCTTCGGCGTGCCCTTCACGGCGAGCACGCCTTTCATGCGGTAGATGTCGCCGCCCTTCACGCGGAGGAGCTCGCTGATCCAGTCGTTGAGCTTCTTGCCGTCGAGGTCGCCGGGCGTGCTGATGCCGACGGAGGTGACGGCTTCGTTGTGCGCGTGCGCGGCATGGAAATCCTGCTGCCAGACCGGTTTTGAAACCTCGCCGTTGACGGTGATGTGCAGCGGATCGTGGCCGCAGGATTCGAAGACGAGGTAGTGGCCGGCGGCGTCCACCTGAAGCGGATACTTGCCGTTGCCGTCCTGGAGCAGGAGGCGGTTGAGCGTGGCGCCGGGGAGCACGGTGTCGCCGTCCTTCAGGCGCGTCTCCCAGTCGGCGAAGATGTGGACGGCGGCTTCGCGCGCAGCGGAGAGATCCGCCTCGGCGAGTGACTTCAGCGGGACGATTGCGACGTCGAGCTCGTTGGGATTGCCATGGTGGTGATGGTGGTGGCCGTCGTCGCCGTGCGCGTGGTCGTGGCCTTCGTGGGAATGATCGTGGCCGTGATCATCGTCGCCGTGGCCGATTTCGAGGACGTGCCGGCCCGCGGGGAGTTTATAGGCGCCGGCCCATTCGAAGGGGTATTCGGGCTCGAGGAATTTCGGGTCGAGCTCGGTGGCGCGGCCGAGGTTGAAGCCGCCGACGTCGAGCACGTGATCGAGCGGGACGTCGCAGTTCTGCGTGCGGTGGATCTTCGCGACGGCGTTGATCCGCTTGATGCGGGCCTCGAGGGCGTCGAGTTCGGCGGGAGTGACGAGGTCGGTCTTGTTGAGCAGGATGACGTCGGCGAAGCCGAGCTGCTTCACGGACTCGTCGTCGCCGTCGAGGTGCTGGCTGACGTGCTTCGCGTCGACCACGGTGACGATGGCGTCGAGCTTGAAGGCGGCCTTGATCTCGTCGTCGGTGAAGAACGTCTGCGCGACGGGCGCGGGATTGGCGAGGCCGGTGGTTTCAATAAGGATGCCGTCGAGCTTGTCCTTGCGCTTGAGGAGGCGGCCGAGGATGCGGATGAGGTCGCCGCGGACGCTGCAGCAGATGCAGCCGTTGTTCATCTCGAAGAGCTCCTCCTCGCTCTGGATCACGAGCTGGTGATCGACGCCGACCTCGCCGAACTCGTTCTCGATCACGGCGAGTTTCTTGCCGTGGTGTTCGGTGAGGATGCGGTTGAGGAGCGTGGTCTTGCCGGCGCCGAGGAAGCCGGTGAGGACGGTGACGGGAATCATTGAATTGCGGATTGGCGATTGCGGATTGCCGATGGAAGGAGGCGCACAGCGTGCGGGTGGGGGCGGCGATTGCAAATGAGGAGACAGACGAGACGAGGCAGGTGGGAAACCCCGGAGGGATCTTACCACTGATGGGTTTCGCTAAGGGGCGAAACTTGGAGGAGAGCTTCGGCTAATCGCCTTCGCGGCAGGAATGGGCCCGCCAATGGCGGGCTCGATCGTCGGCTATTGGCCGACCCGGTTTTGTGGCGGAGGCGATTAGCCGCAGCAGTGAAGCGAGGATTCATCCATTGATGAATCCCCTCAGCGGTTAAAGAAACGGATTTATTTCAACTGAAAGGCGGCGGGGCCGAAGCGGGTGCCGCGGATCTCGAGGGCGGCGATCTCGCCGTTGAGCTCGCCACCGGACTTGAGCCAGTCGGCCTGGGCCTCGAACTGCGAGGTGTTGCCGACGGTCTCGCCGGTCACGGTGTTGGCGACGGCCTTGAGGGCGAGGGTGCGCTTTTGTCCGCCGGAAAACGCAGTGACCTCGAGCGCGGGCGCGGCGATGCGGATGAAGTTCTCGGCGTGTCCGTCGAGCAGATACGCGGTGAACGTGCCGGTCGCGGTGTCGCGGACGAGCTCGAGGTTGTAGGCGTGCTGGCCGAGCTCGACGAGTTTGCCGCCGTGCGGGGCCTTGTGGACGTGGCCGCCGCCCTGGGCCTGGTCGGCGTGCTTGGTGCAGCCGCCGGACACGACGAGGGCGAGGAGGGCGAGGAACAGGAACGACAGGCGCGACGAGGGGCTCATGCCGGAGAATTTCGCCGTCGCCGCGCCGGAGTAAACCGCGAAATCACGCGGGCGCGGGCGCCGGGGTCGCCGGCTCGAGGGTGAAGAAGAACGTCGCGCCGGCTTCCGGCTGGCTTTGCGCCCAGATGCGGCCGCCGTGCCGGAGGATGATGCGCTGCACGTTGGCCAGGCCGATGCCCGTGCCCTCGAACTGGCTGCTGGAGTGGAGGCGCTGGAAGACGCCGAAGAGCTTGTCGGCATAGGCCATGTCGAAACCGACGCCGTTGTCGCGGACGAAGAACACCAGCCGTCCGCTCTCCTCGCCGGCGCAGCCGAGCTCGATAGTGGCGGGGTCGCGCGGGCGGGTGTATTTGATCGCGTTGTCGAGCAGGTTGACGAGCGCCAGCCGGAGCATCGCGCGGTCGCCCTGGACGGCGGGGAGCGGCGCGATGGTCCAGTGGATCCGCCGCGCGGGACAGGCCAGCGCGAGGTCGTGGCGCACGCCTTCGACCAGGGCGGCGAAATCGACGGTGGTCTCGTGCAGGGTGGTGCGGGCCATGCGGGAGAACGACAGCAGGTCGTCGATCAACTGGCCGATCTCGCGGCCGGCGTCCGCGATCACCTTGAGGTAGCGCCGGCCCTTCTCGGAGGCGTGCGGCTCGATCTCCTGCGCCAGGAGTTGGGCGAAGCCCTGGACATGGCGGGCGGGCGCGCGCAGGTCGTGGGAGACGGAGTAAGAAAACGCCTCGAGCTCCTTGTTGGCGGCCTCGACCTGACTGGCGCGGGTGCGCAGCGCGGCGTTGAGCTGGCGGATCTCTTCCTCGGCGCGTTTCGCTTCGGTGACGTCGCGGGCGGTGGCATACATCAGGCCGCCCGGCTGTGGGACCGAGCGCCAGGAGAGCACGCGCCACGAGCCGTCCTTGTGGCGGTAGCGGTTCTCGAACTGCAGGACGTTGCTGCCGCCGACGACCTGCCGCTCGACTTCGGCGAGGGTCGCGGCGCGATCGTCGGGATGCACCAGGTCGAGGAACGGCTGCGCGAGGAATTCCGCGACGGTCCAGCCGAGGATGTCGGTGACGGCGGGGCTGACGCGTTTGAAGAAACCGTTGGCGCTGGAGATGCAGAGGAAGTCGAGCGACACGGTGAAGAAGCGCTCGAGCTCGGCCTCGGCCTCCTTGCGCTGCGTGATGTCGACCACGACGGACAGGTCCTCGGTGCTGCCGTCGTCATGCCGGCGGCGCTGGAACGAGAGCAGCACCCAGACGACGCGGCCATCGGGGTGCACGTAGCGCTTGTCGAGCGCGTAGCGATCGATCCGGCCGGCCTCGAGTTCGCGCACAAGCGCGGCCTGGGCCGCGCGGTCGTCGGGGTGGGTGATGCGGGTGAAGTTCCGCGGGTCGTCGAACTCCTCGCGGGAGAGGCCGCAGAGCTGCAGGTGCGGTTGGTTGACGAGGCGCGTGCGGCGGCCGTCGGGCTGGGTGAGGGCGAAGGAGATGCCCATCGGGACGCTGTCGAAGATGAACTGGAGGCGCGAGCGCTCGCGGGCCAGTTCCTCGTAGGCGGCGGCGAGGCGGCGCTCGGCGGCGCGTTCGTCGCTGACATCACGAAACACGAGCACGACGCCGAGCACGCGACCGGCCGGGTCGCGGATGGGCGCGGCGCTGTCGGCGATGGCCCGCTCCACGCCGTCGCGCGCGATCAGCACGGTGTGATTGGCGAGGCCGTGCACCTCTCCGGTCGCGAGCACGTCGTCGACGGGGATGACCGCGGGCGCGCGCGTGGTCTCGTTGATGATTCGGAAGACGTCCGCGACGGGCCGGCCCTGGGCCTCGGCGGCGCTCCAGGCGGTGAGGCGCTCGGCGACCCCGTTCATCCGCGTGATGCAGCCGGCGGTGTCGGTGGCGAGGACGGCATCGCCGATCGAATGCAGCGTGACCGAGAGGCTCTCCTCGCTGCGGCGCAGCGCCTCCTCCGCGCGGCGGCGGCCGGCGAAATCGCGGCGAAGCGCGAAGAGGGCGAGACCCACGAAGCTGAAGGCGGCGAGCGTGCCGAGAAGGATGACGAGCTGCGTGAAGCCGGCGCTGCGCCGGGCGCGTCGGGCGCGCTGCGCCAGCAGATCGGTCTCGGCGCGCTGCATGGCGGCGACGAGGTCGCGGATCTGATCGTGGAGGCGCTGGCCTTCGCGCGTGAGGATGATGGCGCGGGCGGCTTCGAGGCCCCGGTCGCGGCGGGCGGCGATCACGGTGCGCCCGTGGATGAGCTGCGCCTCGATCAAGGGGGCGAGCGCGTCCAGGCGCTCGGTCTGGGCGGGATTGTCGGCGATCGCCGTGCGCACGGCGGCGATCTCGCGGGCGAGACCGCGGTCCGCCTCCTGAAACGACCCGGCGTATCCTTCGTCGCCCGTGAGGGCGAAGCCGCGGTGGTGGTTTTGCGCGTCGATGGTGCGGGCGACGAGCGATTCGAGCCGGGCGACGACCGCGTGGGTGTGTTCGACCCAGGCGGCGTCGCGGCGCAACCGTGCCACGCTCAAGAACGCAACCGTCCCGATTACGCCCAGGCAGAGGAGCGCGAAGGCGAGGCCGCGATGCACGCGCCGCTCGGTGACGGCATAACTGGCCGCCGGGGCGGAAGCCGCGGGGGCAGGCAGGGGGCGGCGCGGTTCGATCATGTGGGGTCAGACGTGACGGCCGGTCCCGGCGGGGGCGGAAAACAGCACTGGCGATCACGATGTTCTGACGGATGCGAGGCGGATCGTCCAGCCGGACCTCGGGTCCAGTCGAAGCCGCAGACTACCGGAATCCCGGTAGGCGCACCGGGCCGCGCCCGCCGGGCCGGCGGGAGCGCGGCGGTGGCGCCGCGGCGCTCAGTGCGCGCAGATGCAGGCGTATTCGGCGAGCTTGCACTCGCCGCACTTCGAGAGGTCGACGTTGAACTTTTCGGTCATGGTCTTGCCGGCGGCGGTCGGCTTGATCTGCACGACGGTGGGCAGCTCGTTGCCCTTGGGGAGGGCGGCGGTGGAGAGGAGCGTGCCGTTGGCTTTGGCAAACGTAAGCTTGGTCGGCGCGGCGCGGTCGCCGGTGGTGACGGTGACGACTTGATCGGCGGGGGCGATGGCCTTGCCGGCCTGGTCGAGGAAGGTGATCTGCACCTTGCGGTCGGCGGTGACGAAGAACTCGGCGCGCGGCTCGACGGTGGCGATGATGCGGCCGCCGTTGGGGCCGGCGGTTTTCTTTTTGTCGTCGTGCGCGGGGACGACCGTGACGGTGGAGAACGCGAGGGCGAGGAGCGCGAGGAGGCGGAGGGCGGTGGGTGTCATTTTCATGGTTTTGGTATTTGGGACGGAGAATGGGATCACTGCGCCGCGGCGGCGTCGCGGGCGAGCGCCTGGGCGGCGGCGCGGCGGCCGAAGTGGAAGAACACGAGCGGGCGCACGAGGAATTCGAGGAGGGTCGAGGACACGAGGCCGCCGACGATGACGACGGCGACGGGGTGGAGGATCTCCTTGCCCGGCTGATCGCCGGCGAGGACGAGCGGGATGAGCGCGATGCCGGCGGCGAGGGCGGTCATGAGGACGGGGACCATGCGCTCGAGCGTGCCGCGTTCGACCATCGCGCGGGTGAAGCCCTCGCCCTCGTGTTTCATGAGGTGGAGGTAGTGCGAGAGCATCATGATGCCGTTGCGCGCGGCGACGCCGCCGACGGCGATGAAGCCGACGAGGGTGGCGATGCTGATGTTGTCGAGCTTGAGCCAGGTGTAGACGAGGCCGCCGACGAGCGAGAGCGGGATGCTGAGCATGACCTGGAAGGCGAGCAGCCAGCTCTGGAAATAGCCGTAGAGCAGAAACAGGATGACGACGAAGACGGCCGTGCTGAAAATCACGATACGCCGGGTCGCATCCTCCCGGGCCTGGAATTCGCCCTCGTAGGTGATGAAGTAGCCCTCGGGGAGCGGCACCTTCTCGCGGACCTCGGACTGCAGGCGGGCGACGAGCGCGCCGACATCGCGGGCGGTCGGCTTGACCGCGAGGGTGAAGCGGCGCTGGCTGTTTTCGCGGAAGATGACGTTGGGGCCGCGGGCCTCGCGGACGTCGGCGACGAGGGAGAGCGGGATGCGGCGGCCGGTCTCGGTCTCGACCGGGAGGCGGGCGAGCTTCTCGGGCGAGTCGCGCCAGTCGAGCGGGAGACGGATGACGAGATCGACGGAGCGCTGGCCTTCGCGGAGCTCGGCGACCTCGCGGCCGCCGACGAGGGCGCCGACCTGGGCGTTGAGGGAACCGGGCGTGATGCCGTAGGCGGAGGCGCGGGCGCGGTCGGGCTCGATGCGGAGCTGCGGGATGGTGGATTGCTGGTCGAGCTTGGCGTCGGCGAGGCCGGGGATGGTCCGTGCGATCGCCTGCACTTCGGTGCCGAGGCGGCGGAGGGTGTCGAGGTCGGGGCCGAAGACCTTGATCGCGACAGGCGCGGAGACGCCGCTGAGCATGTGACCGATGCGATCGGCGAGCGGGCCGCCGACGACGGCGAAGATGCCGGGGATGGCCTTCAGCCGGCGGCTGAGGTCGGCGAGGATTTCCTGGCGGCTGCGGCCGGCCTGGCCCTCGTGGCCGACGAGCTCGCGGAAATCGACGTCGAACTCGGCGGTGGAGACAGGGACGACGTGATCGCCGCGTTCGGCGCGGCCGAGGCGGCGACCGACCTTGCGCACCTCGGGGACGGCCAGGATCTGCGTTTCAATGACGTCGGAGATCCGGTTCATCTCCTCGAGCGAGGTGCCGGGCGCGGAGGTGGCCGCGATGAGTGCGGTCTCTTCGCGGAAGGCGGGGAGGAAGTCCTTTCCCATCTTTCCGTAGAGCGAAAATGCCGCGACCACGCCGGCGGCGACGAGCGCGAGCACGGGGATGGGGAAGTCGAGGCCGGCGCGGAGCGCGGTGTGGCGGAGGATGGACTTGAAGAGGCGGACGACGGGGCCGTCGCGATGGGGCTGACCTGATTTGGGGCGAAGGAGAAAGGAGCAGAGGACGGGGATGAGCGTGAGCGAGACGACGAACGACGCGATCATGCTGAGAATCGTCGCGATCGCGATGGGGGCGAAGAGCCGGCCCTCGACGCCGCTGAGGCCGAGCAGCGGGAGGAAGACGAGGATGATGAGGATCGTCGCGTAGAAGATGGAGCTGCGCACCTCGCCGGAGGCGCGGGCGATGACGGCGAGGCGCGGCTGCGGCGCGGCGGAGGCGGCGTTCTCGCGGAGGCGGCGGAAGACGTTTTCCACGTCGACGATGGCGTCGTCCACGACCATGCCGATGGCGACGGCGAGGCCGCCGAGGGTCATCGAGTTGACCGAGATGCCGAGCCAGCGAAACGCGAGCAGCGTGATGGCGAAGCTCATCGGCATCGCCATGAGCGTGATGAAGGTCGTGCGGAAATTGAGCAGGAAGAGAAAGAGCACGACGGTGACCATGATCGCGCCGTCGCGGATGGCCTCGCGGAGATTGCCGATGGCGTGGTCGATGAAATCCTTCTGCTGGAAGAGCAGCGTGGTCTCGACGCCGGCGGGAAACGACGGCTGCAACTCGGCGAGCGCGGCCTGGATCTGGGCGGTGAGCGCGCGGGTGTCGAAGCCGGGCGACTTGGTGACCGACATGATCACGCCGTAGGTGGGCGTCGTCTCGGGCGAGAGGCTGACGGTGGCGTCGCCGCGCATCGGCTCGACGCCCCACACGACGGCGGCGACATCGGCGATGGTGATGTGGCGGTCGTTGACGGGCTTGATGACGGTGCGCGCGAGCTCGGCGAGGTCGGTGGTCATCGCGAGGTTGCGCACCATGATCTCGGTGGGGCCGGTGCTGAGGAAGCCGCCGGTGGTGGTGGTGGCGGCGTGGGCGACGGCCGCCTCGAGCTCGGCGAAGGTCACGCGATGAGCCTCCATGCGGTAGGGGTCGGGCTGGACCTCGATGCGTTTGACGCCGCCGCCCATGTTGAGGATCTCGGCGATGCCGGGGATGCCCTGGAGGCGGCGCTTGATCGTCCAATCGGCGAGCGCGCGGATGTCGCCGGGCGGAATGTATCCGGTTTCCCCTTGCTTGAGCCGGCAGCGGACGCCGACGAGCAGGATCTCGCCCATGAGCGAGGCGACGGGCGTCATGAACGGCTGGACGCCGGCGGGGAGTTGTTCGCGGGCGGATTGCAGGCGCTCCTGCACGAGCATCCGCGCCTGGTAGATGTCGGTGTCCCAACCAAACTCGGCGTAGACGAGGGAGAGGGAGACGTCGGAGTTGGAGCGGAGGCGGGTGAGGCCGGCGACGCCGAGGAGCGCGCTTTCGAGCGGCTGCGTGACGCGCGTTTCCACTTCCTCGGGCGCGAGGCCGGGCGCCTCGGTGAGGATGATGACGGTCGGTTTGGTCAGATCGGGCAGCACCTCGACGGGAAGGCGCTGGCCGGCGAGCACGCCGAGGGCGAGGACGAGGAGGGAGAGGCCGAGGACGATCGCGCGGTGGGCGAGCGACCACTGGATGAGGCGGTTGAGCATGGCGGCGCGTCAGGAGGCGGCGCGGGGCCGGGCGGAGTTCTTGCGGAAGCCGACGACGAGGAGCGCGACGAAGAGGAGGCCGCTGATGATTTTCCAGAAGGGGCTTTCGGGCGCGTGATCGTCGTGCCCGTGATCGTGGCCGTTCGGGTTGACGGGATGGCTGTCCGCGGCGGCGGGCTTTTTCCCCTGGCCGGACTTGAGCTCGGAGCCGTCGGGGGCGTGTTCGTGACCGTGCGCGGCGTCGAGGGCGGCCTTGAGCGAGAGGGTGCCGCCGCCGGCGAAGGCGAGCGAGTAGGCGCCCTGCGTGACGACCTCATCGGCGGGGAGGAGGCCGCGGACGATCTCGACGGCGCGGTCGTTGCTGCGGCCGACGACGACGGGAGATTTGATGAAGGCGTTGGGCAGATCGAAATCCTTCACATAGACGAAGCGGCTGGCGGGATCGCCCTGGAGCGCGGTGCGGGGGATGCTGGTCACGTCGCGATGGGTGGCGACGATGATGGAGAACTCGGCGCGCATGCCGGGGCGCAACGCGAGCTGCGGATTGGAGACGTGGAAGGCGGCCTCGACCGTGCCGGATTCGGCGTCGGCCAGGGCGCCGAGGTGTTCGAGCTCGGCGAGGAGCGGTTCTCCGGCGACGGCCGCCACGGTGATGCGGGCCTGCTGACCGCGGCGGAGGCGACTCGCGAGGTGCTCGGGCACGCGGGCGATGGCGTAGACGTCCGTGAGGTCGAGGATTTCGGCGAGGATTTTGTCAGGGCTGACAGGTTCGCCGGGGACGACGTGAACGACGCTGACCAGGCCGGAGAGCGGCGCGGTGAGCCGGATCTTCGGCGGGGGGTCGTCGAACTGGCGGCTCTCGACGACGAGGGCGAGATCGCCCTGCGCGATGGGATGATCGTGTTTGACGAGCACCTCGAGGGCGCGGCCGGGGATGCGGCTGCTGATGACGGCGCGGCGGCCCGGGTAGACGTCGATGCGGCCGAGGGCGAAGACGGTCTCCTCGAAGTCGCCGGGCTCGGCGACAGCGGTCTGGATTCGCAGATTGGCGACGCCGGTGGCGTCGAGGATGACGGTGTTGGCCTTGCGCGCGGCTGCGGCGGCGTCGGGCTCCGCGGCGAAAAGCGGGGCGGCGAGCGCGGCCAGGGCGAGCGAGAGTCGGACGGAGAGACGGCAAGACGGAGCGACGGGGAGAGTGGGAGACGGGTGCTTCATGGGGCGAGGAGCGCGGTAGTCGCAGGAAAGGTGGGATCGACGAGGCCTTCCGCGCGGACGAGGGCGGAGGCGTAGGAGAGCTCGGCTTCGGTGATATCGCGCTGGAGGGCGGTGAGCGCGCGCTGGGCATCGAGGACATCGAGGAGCGAAACGCCGCCGGCTTCGTAGGCGCGGCGCGTGGCTTGAAACGCGTCGACGGTGGGAGGCAGGGCGTCGCGGCGCAGGCGGACGGCGGCGGCGTGGGCGGCCGAGAGGTCGAGCCAGGCGGCGGTGAACGCGGCGTGCAGGGCGGACTCGATGGCGCGGGTCTGGTGTTCGGCGCCGGCGAGGGCCTCGCGGGCGGAGCGGATGTTGCCCTGGTTCTGGCGGCGGTTCGGGAGCGGGACGGAAACGGACGCGACGAGGCCGGCGTCGCTGCCATCGCGAAGGAAGCGGGCGCCGCCGCTGGCGGTGACATCGGCGACGGACTGCGCCTGTTCGAGTTCGAGGGTCGCGCGGCGGCCGGCGATGACGGCGGCCTGCAGGGCGAGCCGCGGGTGATCGGGGAGGCGGGCGCGGAACGCGGCTTCAGCCGGCGCGGCATCGGGAAGACGGATACGGCCGGCGGCGGGCGCGGGCGGGGCCGCGTGGTCGCCCCAGGAGGCGGCGAGCGCGGCGCGGGCGGCGGCGAGGGCCGCCTCGTTGCGGGCGACATCGGCCTGGGCGGCGGCGAGGGCGGCGCGGGCGCGGGCGGATTCGACGGACGAGGCGGCGCCGGCCTGGACGCGGCCTTCGACGGCGGCGACGATCTCGCGGGCGAGTTGCAGCGGTTCGGCGGTGAGGGCGAGGCGGTGCTGGGCGGCGAGCGTCGCGACGAAGGCCTGCGCGGTGGCGGCGAGGATCTCGGCGCGGTGCACGGCGAATTCGCGCGCGGCGGTGTCGCGACCGCGCGTCGCGAGGGTGAGGCGTTTCTCGCGTTTGCCGCCGCGCTCCCACGTCTGGCTGGCCTGCACGGTGGCCTCGAGGCCGCGCACGCCCTGGATGCGGCCGGTGCCGAGGACGTTCTCCACGCCGAACTCGAGCGTGGGGGCAGGGCGCACGCCGGCCTGTTCGATCTGGCCCTCGGCGGCGCGTTCGTCGAAGGCGCGGGCCGCGAGCGCCGGATGTCGCGAGGCGGCGAGGGCGAGCGACTGCGGGAGCGTGAGCGGACCGGGAGCGGCGTCCTGCGCGCGGACGGCCGCGGCGAACAGGAGCAAGGCGAGACGGAGCGTGGGAAGGACGGAAAAGATCGGCTTCATGACGTGGGAACGGGACGGCGCGGCGGGAAAGCCGCAGGACGTGAACGCGCGCGACGCCGAACGTCAGCGCACGCGGGAAACGGGTTCGCGCAGGAACCCGTGGAGTCAGGAAGCGAGCGAGGGCGCGCCCGGCTGGGGCGCGGCGCGGACAACGAAGACCCAGGTGCGATTCAACCCGGGGGGCGCGCCGGAGGCTTCCGCCAAGCCCGTGACGGGCGGGGCGGTGAGCAGCAACGGCGGGGCGGCAAGGGGGCTGCCCACGAAACAGGCGCAGAGCAGCGGCGCGGGGGCGGCGAGGGCGAACGACTGGGGCTTGGTGAAGGCGCCCTCGGCCGTGTCGCAGGCGTCGGTCGCGCAATCCTCCGGTGCGGACGCGGCGTGGGAAGCCGGGCAGCATTTGTCCTGGAGCAACCCGGCGGCCTCGAACGTGCAATGCAGCGTGGCCGGCAGCCAGAGCGCGAGCACGGCGAGGGCGACGAGTTGACGGAGGCGGGACACGGCGGGAATCAGGCGGGGGATCGGGCCGCTGTCAATCTGGGGCGCGCCGGTGCGGCCCGCTGCAAAAAACCCCTCGACGCGGATCGGGGCGTGCTGCCACACAATATCCGCGCGCGCCGCCGCCCACCCACCACGGCGGACGGCGCGCCTCGAATTCCATGGAGTTTGCCTACGACATCTTCCCCGCCGAACGCGCGATCGTCACGCGCTATGCCGGCCGTTTCACGCTGGCCGGGCTGCAGGCCACGGCCGAAAAGCTGTGGTCGGACCCGCGGTATTCGCGCCGCTACGACGGCCTCGTGGACCTGACGGACGGGTCGGTGGGCGTCGGGATGACGGACTTCCGGGCGCTGCTCGACTTTGTCGTGGGGCATCCCAGCACGAGCGAGGGCCGGTGGGCGGCGGTGGCGATTTCCCCGCTGGCGACGGCGTGCGGGCTGCTCTACCAGCGGGTGGTCGGGCGGCGGCACGAGCTGGCGGTGTTTTCGTCGCGAGCGGCGGCCTGCAATTTCGTGGGGTTCCAACTGGACGACGGGCCGCTCGTCGGCGGCGGGCTGCGGCCGCGGCGCGGTTGACGCGCGACGGAGCCGGCGCTCACGGCGGCGCCGCGCGCGGATCGCGCACCAACGAGCCCATGGCGCGGGCAGCCGGATCGCCCGCAGCGGCGAGGCCGGCGGCGACGCCGGCGCGGTCGCCGGCCCCGCGGTTCTGGCTGACCTTCCATTTCCCGGCGAGGCGCGTGAGGGGAATCTCGATACCGACGATCGCGGCGATCTGTTTTTCGATGAAATCGGCGGGGGCGTCGGCGAGATGCCAGGGCGCGGGCCGGGCGGATTCGTGCCGGTGCACGAGGCGCTCGAGCTGGCCGCGGAGCCAGGCGGGATCGTCGCGCACGACGAGCGGGCCTTGGGCGTGGACGACGCAGTAGTTCCAGGTGGGGACGACCCGGCCGCCGGCGGGCTTGGTTTCCACATACCACGTCGGCGAGATGTAGGCTTGGGGGCCCTGGAAAACGACAAGGGCGTCCACGGTGGCCGAGAAATCGCGC
>CAZENI010000019.1:0-36457 GCA_964513055.1 uncultured Opitutus sp. | reverse complement strand
ACGGCGACAAGTGCGCCCCGGTGATTTTCATCACCGCCAAGAGTGAATCCGACGATGTCGTCGAGGGCCTTGGAGCCGGCGGCGTCGACTATCTCCCGAAGCCCTTCAAGCCGAAGGAAGTGCTCGCGCGCATCCGCTCGCACCTGCAAAACCAGATTCTGTCCGAGCAGCAGAAGCTCCTCGTGGAGCAGTTGAGCAAGGCCAACTCGGCGAAGAATCGTTTTCTCGGCATGGCGGCGCACGACCTGCGCAATCCCCTCGCCTCCATCCGCGGCCTGTCGGAGTTCCTGCGCGACGGCGCCGTCGGGCCGCTCACGCCCGACCAGCTCGATCTGGTTCAGACCATCCACGACGCCAGCCAGTCCATGCTCGAGATGGTCAACGAACTCCTCGATGTCGCCACGATCGAGTCGGGCGAGCTCAAGCTTCACCTGGAGGCCCACAACCTCGGAGACCTCATCGCCAAGAGCGTCATGCTCCAGAACATGGAGGCGACCAAGAAGCAGACCCAGATCGCGTTCGAGTCGCCCGCCGAGGCGGTCTCCCTCGTGATCGACGCCGCGAAGATGAAGCAGGTCATCGACAACCTGCTCAGCAACGGGGTCAAATACTCGCCCCCCGGCTCGACCGTCACCGCCACCGTGCAGTCCAACGCCGCGACCCGCACCTGCAGCTTTGCCGTGCGCGATCAGGGCCCGGGCATCCCCGAAAACGAGCGCGACAAGCTCTTCAAGGACTTCAGTCAGCTGTCGATCCGGCCGACCGGGGGAGAAAAGAGCACCGGCTTGGGTCTCGCCATCTGCCGCAAAATCGTCGAGGCCCACCACGGCACCATCGTCGCCGAAAACCTCCCGGGTCGCGGCTGCGAGTTTCGCGTCACTCTCCCTACCAATCGATGAACTTCACCGGCATGATCCTCCTCGTCGACGACGAGCCGCACATTCGCAAATACGTCTCGCTGATCCTCAAGCAGCTCGGCACTCCCATGATCGTCGAAGCCGGCAACGGCGAGGAGGCCCTCGCGGCCTATCGTCGCGAGGACCCCGACCTGGTCCTCATGGACGTCAACATGCCGAAAATGGACGGCATCGAGACCCTCAAGCAGCTCAAGGAGATCGATCCCAACTGCGTCGTGATCATGCTCACCTCCCTCGCGAATCGCGAGACCATCGACCAGGCGCTCGAACTCGGCGCCGTGAACTACATCCGCAAGGACACGCCCAAGGAAGAGATCGCCAAGTCCCTCTCCGACACGATCGACGCCTGCTTCGACCTCAGTTGATTCCGCCATGGACGCCATCCCCGACCCCGGCCCGACCCGCCCCCGCTCCTCACCATCGCCGAAGTGCGCTACTCGCTCCCGCAGTTGCTCGAGGAGCTGAAGGCCGAGCGCGCCGCCAGCACGTTCGCGATGGAAAAACTCGACCAGAACGAGATCGGAAAGCTCTTCAAGGCGAAGGCCAATCCCCGTGCAAAATCCAAAAAGTAATCTCTTCCTGGAGCGTCTTCGCACCCTGCCGCATTTCGACTACCCTCAGGAGGTGGCGAATCTCGCCGCCCGCCACGGCGACGGCGTCCAGCTCGTGCAGGCCATCGTCGACGAGAAGTATCTGACAAAGGATGACGCCTGCCGCTATTGGGCCGATTCGATGAACGTCGCCTACGTCGACCCGTTCGCATCCGTCATCACGGAGGAGGCGATCGAGCGGATCCCGATGGAAGTGGCGAAGAAGGTGAAGGCCGTCGGCCTCTACGTCCTCAACGGCGTGCTCACCGTCGCGATGGCGAACCCGGCCGACGGCGAGTTGCTCCGCCGCCTCAGCCAGATCGCGCAGATGCCCGTCAGCCAGGTCTTCGCCCTGCCGCGCGACATCGAGGATGCGATCGCGGTGCACTACTCGAACGAAAAGGGCCTGGAGGAAAGCCTCGGCGAGCTCGAGCGCTCGAGCCTCTTCGACAAGCCCGAGATCGCCGGCGACAAACTCGCGGCGCTCGCCGAGAACAACGCCCTCGTCCAGATTCTCGACGAAATCATGTATTTCGGGATGCGCGAACGCGCGACCGACATCCATATCGAGGCGCAGGAGACCCAGTGCCGCATCCGCTTCCGCATCGACGGCAATCTCCGCGAGATCCTCACCTACTCGCGCAAGCTGCACCGCGCGCTCCTTTCGCGCATCAAGATCCTCTGCAACCTCAACATCGCCGAGACGCGCTTTCCCCAGGACGGGCGGTTCTCGATGCAGGTCGGCAGCCAGATGGCGAACTTCCGCGTGTCCACCATCCCGTCCGCCTACGGCGAAAAGGCGGTCATCCGCATCCTCGCGATGACGGGCAAGAAGTCGATGATGACCCTCGACAAGATGATGATCTCGCAGACGATTCTGCAGCCGTTCAAGCGGCTGATTCAGAATCCGAACGGCATCGTGTTCGTCACCGGCCCGACCGGTTCCGGCAAGACCACCACACTTTACGCCGCGCTCCACGAGATCAACACGCCGGAGATGAACATCTCCACCATCGAGGATCCGATCGAGATCCAGCTCGCCGGCGTCAACCAGAGCCAGGTCAACGCCAACATCGATCTCAAGTTTGCCACCATCCTGCGCGCCCTGATGCGCCAGGACCCGGACGCGATCCTCATCGGTGAAATCCGCGATCTGGAGACGGCGAAGATCGCGACCGAGGCCGCGCTCACCGGCCACATCGTGTTCGCGACCTTGCACACCAACAGCGCGCCCCAGGCCATCGTGCGCCTGCTCGAGATCGGCGTGGAGCCCTACATGGTCGCGCCCTCCGTCATCGGCGTGCTCGCCCAGCGCCTGTGCGCCCGCATCTGCGAGGCGTGCAAGGAAGCCTATTACCCGTCGCGCGAGATGCTGCAGAAATATTTCCAGGAGGAGGGACTCACCGAGGTGCCCTTCTTCCGCGGGCGCGGCTGCCCCGCCTGCCGCCAGACGGGCTACAAGGGCCGTGTCGCGTTCCACGAGCTCGTCCTCATCACGGAAGAGGTCCGCACGCTGATCTCCGAGGGGCGCAGCGTGCAGGAGATTTCCCGCGCGGCCGCCAAGGTCGGCTACAAGCCGCTGCGCTACGACGGGCTCAAGAAAGTGCTGCTCGGGTTGACGACGATCGAGGAGATCGAACAGAACACCTCGTTCGAGTGGGCGACCTGACGGGTCGGGCGGACGGAGTCGCAATGTTGCTTACGCTTTCGCCCAAGTGTGCGTAGCATTACCTATCGCACTCGCATTGCGCACTAAGGGTTTTCTGGGAAAGTCCGATAAGTAGCAACCTCCATGCCCGATTTTTCAGTCATCGACCTCCAGGCCATCGAGAATCTTCGAGCACTCAACCCCGGCGACAACGACGAGTTCCTGCGGGAAATCACCGGAATCTTCCTCGAGGACACCCCGCTTCGCATTGCGGAACTCGACCAAAGCCTCGTCGCCGGCGACGTTTCGAAATTCACGCGCGCGGCGCACAGCATCAAGGGCAGCTCGTCAAATCTCGGCGCGCTGGCGCTTCGATCTGCGGCGGAGAAACTGGAGCACGAGGCCCGCACCGCCGGCCTGGCCCATGTCGCGGGGCAGATTGCGCAATTGAAGCACGAATTCGAACGCGCCCGGGCCGCCCTCAGCGCGTTGACGGGCCGCTAGGCCCATCGCGCTACTGCCGCCCGCCGCCGGCGCCAGGACGGATCAGCGATAAAGCGCCGTGGTCGGCGCCGCCGTGAGGACGTTGTATTGCCGCATCGCAAGCCGCCACCATTCCGCCAGGTCCTCCGCCGGGCAGCTCCACAGATCGCGGTGCAGCGTGATCATCGATTCGGCATCCATCAGCAGCGCCATCTTCTCCTTCACGCTGAACCGCGCCGGGCCATCCCGGAGCAGGCGCTCCCGCAGTTGGGTGAACCACTCCCGCGCCTCCACCGTCTGCTTGCGCTGGCGCAGCAAGGCCACGTGCATCGCGTTCACATAGGGATCGAGCACCGCCTGCATCAGCCCGTAGTCCGCCCGCAGCGGCTCGATCGGTGAAAGGTGGCGGTAGCACTCGGCCAGGTTCTGGTGGAGCCGCTTCAGCTCATACGGGGGAAACGTCTCCTCGGGCGTCAGGAAAAGACCGACGCTGCGCGCCGCCCGGCCGAAGCTGACCTTGCTCAGCAGAATCGAGATCGGAATCGAAAACACGAGCGGCACGACCACGGGGCTCAGCCAGAGGAAGAACGGTGGCGAGATGATGTAGGAGCACACGCCCCAGACCACCCCGAACGCCGTCTGGCCGCCATGCGTGATGATCGCCTCGCGCCAGTCGGTGCCGTCGCCCTCGGTTTCGCGGCGCTGGGTGACCCACGACACGCCCTGTCCGAGCAGCGTGAAGAGCACGAACTTCGAGTTGAAGATCATGTTGATCGGCGCGAGCAGCACCGAGACGAGGGTCTCGGCCAGGGCGCTCGCGATCAGCCGCCGCCGCCCGCCGAAGCGCTCCGCTTCGGCCGTCTGCCCGAACGCCACCACCACGCTCGCCAGCTTGGGCAGGAAGAGCAGCAGCATCGTCAGCACGAACAGCGACAGGGCCGCCGGGATCGCGAGGTCATATCCAAAAATTGAAGTCGTGTCGCCGGGCCGTCCGCCCGCGAAGGCGAGCGGCGAGGTCACCTGCGCAAACACGTGGATGGTGCAGAGCACCATGAACACGAGCCAGAGCGGCGACGACACATAGCCCATCACCCCCATGAGCAGGTGAAAGCGGCTGGCGGGCCGGAAGCCGCGCGCGGTGAGCAGCCAGGCGTGCTGCATGTTGCCCTGGCACCAGCGCCGGTCGCGCTTCGCCGAGTCGATCAGCGTCGGCGGCCCCTCCTCGTAGGTGCCGTCGATGTCGCCCGCGAGCCACACGCCCCACCCCGCCTTGCGCATCAGCGCCGCCTCGACGAAATCGTGCGACAGGATGCGCCCGCCAAACGGCTCGCTCCCCGGCAGGTCCGGCAGCGCGCAGTGTTCGATGAAGGGCTGGACGCGGATCACCGCGTTGTGCCCCCAGTAGTTGCCCTCGTGCTGCTGCCAGTAGTTCAGGCCGGCCAGGAAAAGCGGGCTGTAGAGCCGGCTGGCGAACGACTGCAGCCGCGCGTAAAGCGTCTCGCCATTTACGATCCGCGGCGCGGTCTGGATGATTCCGACCGCCGGATTGCGCTCCATCAACTGCACGAGCTGCACCAGCGCCCGGCCCGTCATGATCGAGTCCGCGTCGAGCACGATCATGTAGCGGTAGCGCCGCCCCCAGCGGCGGAGGAAATCCGCGACGTTGCCCGCCTTCTTGTTAATCGACTGCCGCCGCTTCCGGTAGAAAAGCTTGCCGAAGCCACCGACCTGCTTGCACAGCTCCAGCCACGCCACCTCCTCCTGCAGCCACTGGTTCGGCTGGTTGGAATCGCTGAGCACGAAGAAGTCGAAGTGCTCCAGCTTGCGGGTCTCCTGCACGGAACGGTAGATGACGCGCAGCCCCTCGAACACCCGGCTGACGTCTTCATTGAAGACCGGCATCACGATCGCCGTCGACGCCAGCGGCGCGTCCTCGCCAGGAGCAAGCGTGTTCGTGATCCGCGAGCTGTCGCCGCCGCGGTTGATGACGTAGAGCCCCACCAGCGCGGTGCAGAATCCCGCCGCGACGTGCGCGAAGAGGACGACGAAGAGCACGAGCAGCGCGACCTCGATGCCGCTGAGCCCGTTGCGCCAGAGCAGGTCCGCCATGAACCACGCGGCGATGCTGGTGAAGGCAAAGATCGCGGAGAAAAACAGAAACCGCCGGCGGCTGAGCCGGCGCTTGTCCATCGTCTCTGTGAGATAAAGGCGCATGGTCGGACTGGTTCAGCGCGTCACGTAGAAGATGGCCGCCAGCGCACCCGCAAACCCGAGCCACAGCAGCAGCGTCCGCAGGATGGGCCATTTCTCGATCGTCTCGATCGTCTCGCCCGCGGCCTCCGGGATCGGACCGAGATCGATCGGACGCGGCACCATGCTCGAGACTGCCATGTCCGGGCCCGCCTCGATCGCGCCCGCGCGCATCGCCTGCGCAAACTCGGGCGGGATGGACTGCTCGTCGAGAAACGCATACGGCCACTTCTGCGGCCCGTCACACAGCAGCAGCGCCACGCGGCCGTCGACCGCGATGCGCTCGTGCGGCTGTCCCCGCTCGTCGAGCATGTCAGCGAACCACGAGTCCATCAGCGCCTCGATTTCCTCGGCGGCGAGCGCGGTCGGATTGAGCGCGGGATTCGCGGCATGGCGGCGCGACGCCCGTTCGAGCACCTGCTGAATCAGCCGGCTCTGGTGCAGCCGGTTGTGGATCCGGTGGGCCCGCAGGTAGTCCTCCACGCGGACGTAGGCCGCGTTCCACTGATCCATGCTGCCCGTGGTGGGGCGGAAGGCCGCGGACAACTCCGGGGCGTCCGGCACGCGTTCGGGACCGGGTGCGCTCATGGTTGCCAGAGGTAGGTCCAGGTTTCGGTGAGCCCGTCGCGCCCCTCCCGCAGGAAGCAGCGCAACTCGATCGGCCGTCCGCTGCCATCCGGCTTCACTGTGAAGGCCACGCGCCACGTGCCGTTGACCGCGTTCTTCTGGAGCGCCGAGTGATTCAGCTTTCCGCCTTCTCCCACCGTCACGAGGTGATCGAGCTTCGCCTCCGCGCCAAGCGCCCGCAGGCGGGCGCCGTCGAAATCGATCACGAAGCGCTCGAACCCCGGCTCGTAACGGGCCGATTTTCCGTGCCGCGTCGCGCGCACGAAACCCGCGGGCGGGCCGATTTGCGCCAGGCCCCACGTCAGCCGATACTCGACCTCGATCGCCTCGCCGGGCGGCGGCAGCTTCTCCGGCACCCAGAACGCGACGATGTTGTCGTCGAATTCCGTCGTCGTCGGGATCTCCACGAGCCGCACGGCCCCGCGGCCCCAGCGGCCGATCGGCTCGACAAGCACGCTGGGCCGCGCGTGATACGAGGCCTCGAGATCCTGGTAGTTTTCGAAGTCGCGATCGCGCTGGAGGAGGCCGAAGGCCCGCGGGTGCTCGTCGGCAAACGACGACACGCGCACGCCGCGCGGATTCACGAGCGGCCGCCAGAGCCACTCGCCGGCGCCATTGTGCATCAGCAGGCCGTCAGAGTCGTGCACCTCCGGGCGGAAATCGCGCGTCGTATCCGAATTCTCCGCATGCCAGAACATGCTGGTGAGCGGAGCGAGGCCGAACACCTTCGCGTTGCGCCGGCAGTAGAGCACCGCCTTCACCTCGACCTTCGTCGTCTCGCCCGGGGCGACCACGAAGCGATACGCCCCGGTCACGCTCTCGCTCTCAAGCAGCGCATACAGCGTCATCTGCTGCGCCCCGGCCCCGGGCCGCTCGAACCAGAACTCCGTGAAGACCGGGAATTCCTCGCCCTCCGGCTCCCAGGTGTTCAGCGCCAGTCCGCGCGCCGACAGCCCGTAGGCCGCCCCCCGGCTCAGGAAGCGGAAGTAGCTCGCGCCGGCAAACGACCCGATCTCCTGGTGGGGCGTGCCGGCGCCGCCGAAGGGATGCATCAGCCGGAATCCGGCAAAGCCGAGCGTCTCGGGAATCTCGCCGGACTTGGCAGTGCGATAGTTGAAATACTCCCGGCGAAACGGAATCGTCCGCGCCCGGCCCTCCCTGACCTCGTGCAGGTGGACCATTTTGTCGAAGAGGAATCCAGGATGCAGATACTGCACCTGGAACGGCAGCTTCTCGTCGAACCCCAGCGAGTGCTGGCCCATGAACTCGATCCGCCGCAGATCATCGTAGCCGAGATTGCGCAGCCACGCCGGCACCTCGCCCCGCGGCGGCGTGTGCGCCTTGGCCGCCAGCGTCCGGGCGCGTCCGCGCAAGGCCTCGAAGTCGAACTTCTCCTCCGCCGCGCCCGCCGGCATAATCCCGGCCAGCGCGAGCGAGCCCGCCAGCGCGAGCAGACGAAGCGCGCGTTTCATTTATCCAGAAAATAGCCCCGCTGCTTCTCCGAGATCGGCAGCGCCGCACGTTCCATGACCTTGAGCAGGTCGTCCCAGATCAGCCGCTTCTTGCGATTGGTCGGCTCGCGCAGGATGTAGCTCGGGTGGTAGGTCACCATGAGCGGCTTGCCGGCGAACTCATGCCACTGCCCGCGCGCCTCGCCGAGCGTCTTGAACCGGCCGAAGCCCAGCAGTCCCTCCACCGCCGTCTTGCCCAGCGCGACGATCAACTCGGGATTCACGATTTCGATCTGCGCGCGCAGATACGGCAGGCAGTAGCGCATCTCCTCCTCGGTCGGCGGCCGGTTGCCAATCTGGTCGCGCCCGTCGGCGGTCGGCATCTGCGGCCGCCAGTTCATGATGTTGCCGATGTAAACCTCGCTGCGCTTCAGTCCCATCCCTTGAATCATCTTGGTCAGCAACTGACCCGCGGGGCCGACAAACGGTTCACCCTGGATTTCCTCTTCGGCACCCGGTGCCTCGCCGACGAACATGATTCGCGCGTCGACGGAGCCGACCCCCAGCACGACCTTCTTGCCCGGGCGGACATGCGCGCGACAGGTGGCATCGTTCACCACCAGCGACAGCAACGCCTCCCAGCGCGCGGCCTTGTCTCCGTCCGGTAGTTTCACGACCGGAGGCGGAGGCAGGGTGGCCACGACCGGAGTGGGAACGACCGCCCTCGTCGATGCCGTGGGCGTCGCCGCCGGCCGCGAAAGCGTCGGCGCGGCCACCGTCGCCACCGGTGGCGATTCAATCATCGACGGTTCCGCCGCGTGTCCGCCGGCCGCCCTGCGCGCCGACACCACGCGACGCAGTGTCGCCAGGCTCGCGTCCGACACGGTCACGGTCTTCACCCCGGAGGTTTTCAGCCGGCGCAATTCTTCGGTGAGCGCGTGGAGGGCGTTGCGCATGAAACTCAAGGCGTGCGGGACAGCATCAGCTTCTCGACGTGCTTGCCCAGCAAGTCGAATTCCAAGTTCACCGGCGAGCCCGCCTGTTTTTCGCGCAAGTTCGTCACCGCAATCGTGTGGGGGATGATCCAGACGGCAAACCACGCCTCCCCAACTTCCGCGATCGTGAGTGAGATGCCGTCGATCGCGATACTGCCCTTGTGGACGATGTAGCGCGTGAGCCCCGCGGGCACCCGGACGCGCAGGTAATGATCCTTTCCCCGCGCCTCGAAGACCTCGACCTCGCCCTGCGTATCGATGTGACCGGTGACAAAGTGCCCACCCACCTTTCCTCCGAAACGCAGGCTTCGCTCGAGATTCACCAGCGCACCGGGCTTGAGCGCGGAGAAATTGGTCAGCCGGCGCGTCTCCTCGAGCACGTCGAAGCCGAGTGAATCCGGTCCGGAGCGCGTGGCCGTCAGGCAGCAGCCGTTCACCGCGATGCTGTCGCCCGGCCCCAGATCCTCGAGCGCCGCGCGCGCCGCGATGACCAAGCTCCATGCTGCCGCCTTCGGTTCGAAAGCGATCACCCGGCCCGTTTCCTCGACAATTCCCGTGAACATAAGCGGCACCAGCAAACCTCGATTCCTCGCCCCGCCAAGCCGCAAACGTGGGCATGAATACCCCCCGCTCCCACTGCGTCATACCCGTTGCGTGCAACCGAACTTTCATCACTGTGTCCGAGCTGACCTGTGGCTGACGCCGTCGAAATCACTCCTGAAGCCGAACGCGAACTCCTGGCGCTTGCTCGCGCCGGCAACGAAGAGGCCTTCGGGACGCTCATGCGCAACCACTACGAGCCGGTCTTCCGCCTCGTGAACTCGATGCTCCGGGACGACCACAGCGCTCGCGATGTTTGCCAGGAGATTTGGCTGACGGTTTGGAAAAATCTTGGCGGTTTTCGCGGCGAGGCGAAGTTCTCGACCTGGCTTCATCCGATCGCCACGCGCCGCGCCATCGACCATCTCCGCACGCGCAAGCGCTGGTTCAACCGCTTCATCCCTTTCATGTCCGACACCGCCGACGGCGCGGGCGAGGCCGAGTCCGGTGGCGACCGCGTGATGGCCGCGCCCGAAGCGGCGGATGACCACACTCCGCGGCAGGACCTCGAACAGCGCGAACGCAACGATCGTTTCGAACGCGCCATCGCATCCCTTCCGCCGAAGCATCGTGCAGTCCTCGCGCTACGCGAAATCCGCGGGCTATCCTACGAGGAGATTGCCGCGGATCTCGGGATTGCCCGCGGCACCGTCATGTCGCGACTTTTTCACGCCCGCCGCCTGTTGGCGAAAAAACTAGGAGATCAGCCATGCGAATAATCCGATCCACCCTCTTCCTGATCCTGACGGCGCTCGCGCTGCAACCGGCCGCTTACGGGGCCGACACCACCGCGGTTCACGCCATCCTCATCACCGCGTCCAACGAGAAGGCGGCCGCCGATCCGAAACTGGCCCCCTACGAGGCCGCCTTGCAGCGCAATGTGCCCGAGAGTTCGTTCCGCTATGTGGCCGAAGGCTCCGCGCGCGTGCCGGCCGGCGGTCACGCCACCCTCGCGCTCGGTCGTGGTCACCGCATCGAGTTGGAAAATGAAAAGGGAGGCGGTCTGCGCCTGAAAGTGCAGTGGTTCAACGGCGCGAATGTCGTCATGAGCGGCACCTTCAACGCGCAACCCGGCGTGCCTTTCATGCTTGGACGCCGCCCCAGCGGCAACGGCGATGTGCCCATCGTCCTGGTGATCGCGAAGTGATCGTGGCGCGCGCTGAAATGAGCGAAGAATCGATGTGAATATGGGCAGGTGCGACGGCGTCTGACGCGCAACTCCCAACCACGGAAACCCACCATGAAACGCATCGCCTTCGCCCTCCTTGCCACCGCCGCCACCCTGGTCGCCAGCACGGCCCACGCGGACACCCGCGTCAGCATCGGCGTCAACCTTGGCGGCCCCGTCTATCGCCCTGCACCTCCGACGATTGTCTACGCCCCGCCGCCCACCGTCGTCTATGCCCCCGCCCCGTCGCGCGGCTATTGGCGCGATGTCACGGTGAAGACCTGGGTGCCCGAACGTTGGGTTCATTCGCGCGATCGCTGGGGACGTCCGGTCCGCATCTGCGAACCCGGCTACTTCACGTATCGCACGGATCGCGTCTGGGTCGACGGTCGGGCCGACCACGGCCATCGCGACCATTCCTACGGCTACGACCGCAACCGCGGCGGCTGGAATCGCTGACCGTTTCGAACCAAAACCGCTCCTGACATGAACTGCCGCGAGGCCCAGGAACTGATCTTCGCCGACCGAGACGGCGCGCCGGATAACGGTCGCGCCGCCCTCGAGAGCCATCTGGCGCACTGCGCCGGTTGCCGGCAGGTCCGAGCCAACCTTGCGGCGGCTCTCGATGACTGGCGGGACGCGGCGGAGAAAGTCGCGGTGCCGGATGTCGAGCGCGAGTGGCACGCCGTGCGCCGTCGCATCCGGGGCGGCGCGCAGGCTGGCGCGGTGACAACGACTCCACCGCGCCGGCAGCTTTTCGCCTGGCTCGCGCTCCCGCTGGGAGCCGCCGCCGCTTTGGCGCTCGCGCTCTACATTTCGCCGCCGCGTCCGGACTCCACGTTGCCGGTCCTTCCGCTCGACGTCGCCAGCGCGGAGTCCGTCGAGGCCCCGGGCAACAACGCTTCGACGATGGTGATCGTCGACGACAAGAGCGGATGGTTGATCGTTTGGGCCAGCGACGAACAACCCAAGCAGGGCTGATCGTCCGCCGCGGCGTCTACCGTAATTTCACCCGCAGGACCGCGGTCTCACCGCCACGGCTCACGAGGAGAACGAACTCGGGACGCGATTCGTCCTTTTCGATTTCAGTCAACTTCGTCACCGCTGCCTCGAAGTTCTTCGTCTCCACTCCGTCGATCTCACGGATCCAGTCTTCCTGTCGCACCCCGGCGATCGCAGCGGGGCTGCTCGGCTTTACGTAGTGCACGACGACGCCGGAAGGTTCGGCGGCCTTCACCCGTCGTTCGATCGCGTCGCCATAGACAAACTCCCGGGCATTGAGTCCGAGCCGATCGAAATACTTGCGCGCGGCTTCCCGGATCAGTTTCGGCTCCTCGCCCAACTTCGCGTTCAACTCGATCCGCTCGGCCCCGCGCAGCACAGTCAGGGCCAGGGAATCGCCGGGCGCCCGCCGTTCAATCTCCCGCTCGATGTAGGTTACCACCACGCGATCCGGTCGCAGCTCCGGCAGCGGCTTGCCTTCGATCGCCAGGATGATGTCGCGCGGCTTGAGGCCCGCTTTCTCCGCCGGACTGCCCTCCAGCACTTCGCTCACCACGGCGCCGGACTGCGACTTAAGGTTAAGAAACTTCGCCACCTCGCGATCCATCGGCTCGAGACCAAACGCCCCCAGCCAGGCCAGCGGCCGGCCTGAAACATTCCTGGGCACGCGGCCCAGATACGGCAGCACTTCATCGACCAGAATGAAGGCACTGCTCTCCTCCACGTTCATGAGGATTACGGGCGAGGGACGCCCTGCACGGGAAAACTGCAGGAAGCTCTGACCGAACGACGCCATCGCCAATCCGACCAGCGCACCTTCGCGATCAAACACGGGCAGACCCGGCGCCGCGACGTCCTGATGCGCGATGCCGGTCCGCTGCGGCAGGGCCTGAACCAACGCCAGGTAGCTCTGCAAAAAATACGGCATGAAATCCTCGTCCTTGGGGCGCAGCCCGATGCCCCAAACGTGGTCAGCCATCGCCAGAGCCCTCTGGGGCGACTTCGCGGCGAACGCCGTCACCGGTGTCAGCCTCGCCCGCGTGACCTCGTCGGCCCGCACAAAATGCCAGCCGGTGAACGCATCCTGGCCGAGATATTCGCAGGGCGAACTCGCCGCTTCTCCCGGCAGGTAGACCTTGAAGTCCTTCAATTGCCACGTCGCCGCGCGCGGATCGATTGCCCCCGATGGCAGAATAATCGTTCCGTTGCCATCGATCACCGTGCCCATTGAAACCGTCGGCTGTCGGGCGACCTCGGTTTCCGTCACATACTCGACCGCAACCACCGACTTGACGCGCTCCGCCCACAAGGCGGGCAGATCGGCAGCCACGCTGCAGGTCAGCGGCAGAAAAAAACACAGGGGGCCGATGACGGCTCGGAGTCGAATCATGGTTTTAAGATATAGAGCGAAACCCGCCGGTTCCGCTGTGTCTCGAGCAAGGTCGGCGCCGGCGCAGCTTCGTAGGCCGCATGTGCCGCCTTGATGACTTCGAGCGAGCCGATCGCCTGCTGATTGATTTTCGTGATGATGTCGCCCCTCGAAACTCCAGCCACGTCCGCCGGGAACCCCGACTGCACGCCGATCACCACGACCCCGGTGGTGTCATCGAGCTGGTTCTCCCGGGCATAGGCGCGGGACACCTTGCGCACGCTCAAGCCCCATCGCTCCAGCGCCCACTCTTCGCCGATGCGACTCTCGAGTTTCTCCGTCGTCACCGCGAAGTCGCGCGTCTCGCCACCCCGCTTCACGACGAACTTCAGGTTCGCCCCGACCGGCTGGCTCGCAATGAGGTTCTGGATCCGCGGTAGTTGCTCTGGGAAACGCCCGTCCAGCTTTGCGCCATCCAGCGAGAGCACGATGTCGCCGCCGCGCAGGCCCGCCCGGGCCGCCGGTGAGCCCGGATCGATGCTGTTGACCAGCACGCCGGTGTTGAGCGCAAGCGCGTAGAAATTCTCCAGATCCTGGAGCGCGCCCGGCACGAGCCCGATGTAACTCCTGACAATCGTGCCATCGCGCACGAGCCGCTGCATCACGTCCCGGGCCGTCGAGGAAGGAATGGCGAATCCGAGATTGTTCGCGCCCATGTAGCCGCGCGACGAGATGCCGATGACCCGGCCGTCCTCGGTGACCAGCGGTCCGCCGGAGTTGCCGGGATTGATCGCGGCGTCCGTCTGCAACCATGTGTTGAACGTGCCCGTCTCGTAGCCGCCCACCCCGCGGTTGTCCTCGAAGTAGCGGTTGTTGTTGGAAACGATTCCGCGCGTCACGGTGCGCGTGAGGCCGTGCGGAGTGCCGACCGCGTAGACGACCTGGCCCGGATACAATTCCTTGCTCTCACCGAACTGGGCGGGACTCAGCTTGAAGCCGCGGCGTTTCACCTCGGCCATGTCGATCCGCAGCACGGCCAGATCGGTCCAGTGGTCCCACCCGACGAGCTTCGCCCCCACGCGCTCAAGGTTGGACAAAGTGATATTAAGATCGATCGCCCGCGGACTCGCGACGTGAGCGTTGGTCAGGACGACGCCGTCAGCCGAGAGGATGACGCCGGAGCCGAGGCTCGCCGAGTAGCGCCGCGTGCCCGCCTCGAAGGCGATCTCGCGCACGTCGATGCGCACCACCGCGTCGAGCAACTGGTTGAAGCCGCGGCTCATGGCGGCGGCCGCGCTGGCAGGGAGCAGAATTCCGAGGAAGAGGAGCGCGCCGAGGGTGGAGATTGACCGGGCGGGGAAAGGTTTCACAGTGGCGGGTTCACACGATGGCTACCAAGTGCATTGACTACAACTTCCATGAGATTGAGCCGCACTGGCAATCCTTCTGGGAGCAAACCGGATCGTTCCGCGCCGAGAACAAATCGTCGAAGCCGAAATTCTACGTGCTCGACATGTTTCCCTACCCGTCGGGCGCCGGCCTCCACATCGGCCATCCGGAGGGCTACACGGCCACCGACATCCTCGCCCGCTACAAGCGCGCCCGGGGTTTCAACGTGCTGCATCCAATCGGCTGGGACGCGTTCGGGCTGCCGGCGGAGCAGCACGCGGTCAAGACCGGGACCCATCCCGCGTCGAACACGCAGAACAACATCACGAACTTTAAGCGGCAGATCAAGGCCCTCGGCTTTTCCTACGACTGGGAGCGCGAGATCGACACGACCGACCCGAAGTATTTCCGGTGGACGCAGTGGATTTTCCTGCAGCTCTTCCAGCGCGGGCTCGCCTACGTCGACGAACGTCCCGTGTGGTGGTGCCCGGAGCTGCGCACCGTCCTGGCGAACGAAGAGGTGGTCGACGGCAAAAGCGAGGTCGGCGGTTTCCCCGTGGAGCGCCGCAACCTCCGCCAGTGGGTGCTGCGCATCACCGCGTATGCCGAGCGGCTGCTCGCCGACCTGAAGGACGTTGACTGGCCCGACTCCACCAAACGGATGCAGGAGGCCTGGATCGGACGCAGCGAAGGCGCGGAGCTGCTCTTCGACCTCGAGGACAGATCGCTGGGCCAACTGAAGATCTTCACCACGCGGCCCGACACGCTGTTCGGGTGCACCTACATGGTGCTCGCGCCGGAGCATCCGCTCGTCGACGCGTTAACGACCGCCGACCATCGCGCCGACGTCGAGGCGTATCGTCGAAAGGCCGGCGCCAAGAGCGATCTCGAGCGCACCGATCTCGCGAAGGAAAAATCAGGCGTGTTCAGCGGATCGTTCGCCATCAATCCGGTCAACGGCCAGCGCGTGCCCATCTGGATCGCCGACTACGTGCTGATGGGCTATGGCACCGGCGCGATCATGGCCGTGCCCGCACACGACGAGCGTGACTTCGAATTTGCCCAACAGTTTTCCCTGCCGATCGTGCAGGTGATCGACAGCGGCAAGCCCGAGACGAAGCTGCCTTACGTCGGCGACGGCACCCTGATCAACTCGCCCGGCTACGACGGCCTCCCCTGGCCGGCGGCGAAGGCGAAGATTACCGCGAATCTAGCGGCCCGCGGCGTCGGCAAGGCCACCGTCAACTACAAGCTGCGCGACTGGCTTTTCTCGCGGCAGCGCTATTGGGGCGAGCCCTTCCCGATCGTGTGGGTCAGCGAGGCCGACTACGCGAAGGCCAAGGCCATCCGGGGCGACACGCTTCCGGCCGAACCCGTGACCTACCGCCAGGACGGCACGGTTCACTTCGCCCTGCCGCTGCCCGCTCAAGCACTGCCACTCGAGTTGCCCGATGTGCAGTCGTATCTGCCGAGCGGCACGGGCGAGAGTCCGCTCGCGAACGAGACCGCCTGGCTCGAAATCTGGTTCGACGCCCGGACTGGCGCCGCCGTGCCGGCGTCGGCCCCCCGGCCGGCGGGCGACGCCTGGATTCGCGGTCGCCGCGAGACGAACACCATGCCGCAATGGGCCGGCTCCTGCTGGTATTACCTCCGCTTCCTCGACCCGCGGAACGCCGACGCTTTTGCCTCGCCGGAAGCGCTGCGCTACTGGGGCGCGCCCGACCTCTACGTCGGCGGAGCCGAACACGCGGTGCTCCACCTGCTGTATGCACGTTTCTGGCACAAGGTGCTCTTCGACCTCGGCGTCGTGCCGCAGGCCGAGCCGTTCACGAAGCTTTTCCACCAGGGCATCATTCTGGGCGAAGACGGCGAAAAGATGTCGAAGAGCCGCGGCAACGTGGTGAACCCCGACACCATCATCCATTCGCACGGGACCGACTCCTTGCGTTTATACCTGATGTTCCTCGGCCCGCTCGAAGCGATGAAACCTTGGAACGCGCGCAACATCGAGGGCGTCCACCGCTTCCTTCAGAAAGTCTGGCGCGAAGCCATCGGGCCCGACGGGGCCAACAACCCGAAGATCGGCGACGCCACCGAGACCCCGGAGCTCACGAAATCCCTGCACGAGACGATTAAAAAGGTCGGTGAAGATATCGAAGGCCTTCGCTTCAACACCGCGATCTCGCAGATGATGATTTTCGTCAACGGCCTCCAAAAAGCGCCCTCCCTCCGGCGGGAGACCGTGCTGACGTTTCTCCAGTTGCTGGCGCCCTTCGCTCCCCATCTGGCGGAAGAACTCTGGGCCCGACTGGGTGGTCAAGGCTCAGTCATGAGCGCACCCTGGCCTGCCTACGATCCCGCCAAGCTGACTGCCACCGAGGTGAAGCTCGTATTCCAGGTCAACGGCAAGCACCGCGGCGACCAGCTCGTTCCAGTCGGGTGCACGCAAGACGAAGCGGTGCAACTGGCCCGCGCCAATCCACGAGTTGCACCCCATTTGGAGGGCAAATCCTTCAAACGGGTGATCTTCGTGCCCGGCAAAATCCTAAACATTGTTGCCGAGTAACATAACAAAAACTCAGCGCTTGCCTTTACTAGGGGATATCCCTCATTTTCAATGGAAACTTAATTGACCAACGCCCGCGCGCGCCGAAATCACCATGAACTCCCTTCGCTTCCGGCCATTTTCCCGCCACTCGCTTGGGTCCCTTCTGTTGGTCGGCAGCGCGATGCTGTTGCCACTATCGGCCTCGGCTCAGGGCAAGAAGAAGGCCAATCCAGCCAGCAAGGTCTACGTCTCGGACGTCAGCGGCGACGCGATCATCGACACGGGCGAGTCGATTGAGGATCTGGCCAAGCGCTCCGTCTACACCGCGCAGGGCACGGTGATTGAGACGAAGAAGCCGAAGGCCGAGAACGATCGCAGCAAACACTTTTCGACGATGGTGTATTCGAACGGCACCGGAGCGTTCTTCGACGCCGACACGCGCGTCGAGGTAAAGCGCTTCATGCAGGAGCCGTTCACCCCGAATCGTTCCGACGTGGATGTCGAGCCGTCGATTTCCCAGACCCAGGCCTTTGTCGCCCGCGGCGTCGTCGGACTGTGCACGAGCAAGCTCGTCGCCGGCAGCAACATGAACTACCAAACCCCGCTCGGTTCGGTGAACATCCGCGGGAAGAAGATCGTGATCGAGGCCGGGCCGAACGAGACCAAGATTTCCATGCTCGAGGGTGAAAGCACCGTGCGCGCCGGCTCCGCGGATCTCGGTGGCAGCGTCATCCATGCCGGTGAACAGGCGATCATCAGACCCGGCGCGCCGGGGGAGCCGAATCAAATTCAGATCCAGCGCATCCCCACGACGGAGGCCCCGCAACTCGACGACAAGGTCGCGATGGCCTGCATGGCGAAGAAGACTGTCTATTTTGAAGTCCGCGAACGGACCATCACCGAGGGTCGGGGCTCTGGCGAAGGCAACGATCCCACCACCGGCTCGAATACCGAAGGCGCGGCGAGCAACGAAGGCACCGCCACGGGCGGCGCCAATACCGGCACCGTCACCGCCTTCGATGGCAACAGCGGCGGCGCGAGCAGCGTGACCATCCGCGAGATCGTCCCGGTCCAGATTGTGACGACGGTGCTGCCCACCGAGTATACGGTGAGTCCCGCCCGCATCCAGGGTCCGACCCGCTGATCCGGCCGCTCGCGCTTGGCCCCCACTTCCCCCATGACTTCAAGGCGAGAGTCCCGCGCTGCCATCGCACTCCTGCTGGCAACGTCCCTCGCCTGCGCGCCGGCGCGTGCGCTCGTCACGCTGAACGACGGGCACGACAAGATCTATGTGACCGGCTCCGTGTCGGTCTCCCGCGACTCCAACGTCTTCGCCAACAGCGACAACAAGGGCGACTTCGTGTATTCCACCGGCCTGTCCGCCGAGTATACCCGGCGCGCGGGGTGGATCGGAGTGAACGCCAGCGCCTCGGTGAGTTCGTCGCGCTTTGGCAGTCTCGAGGGCCAGGACTTCGACAATCCCGCCCTCGGTCTCGAGTTCACCAAGCAATCCGGCCGCACCACCGGTTCCCTCACCTTCAGCGCCACCCGTGAGAGCCGGGCCGATGCGACCGTGAACCTCCGCAGCACCTCGTGGATCATCCCGGTCGGCCTGAGCTTCAAGTATCCGATCGTCGGCACCTATACGCTCGCGGGATCGTTCGGCTACACCTCGCGCGACTACGTCGAGGAGGAGGTCTTCGCCAGCCTCAAGAGCTACAGTGCTTCCCTGGATCTCTTCCACATGCTCAGCACGGAGCGGGATATGATCGCGGGCTATCGCTATCGGTTCAGCGAGACTTCGCGCAACACCTCGAGCGTCGACAACGGCATCTCGCTTGGCGTGAACGGCCGGATCATTCGCGGCGTCTCCGGCAGCGTGCGCGGCGGCTATCAAGTTCGCACGTCGCGCGGCGGCCCCGGCGGCGATGTCCAGTTCGGCTCGTGGACGGCGAGCGGCTCGTCGACCTACGCCATCAACAAGAAGATCAATCTCAACGGCTCGATCGCCAAGGACTTTTCCACCACCGCCACCGACGCCTCGGTCGACACGACTACGGTCAGCCTCGATACGAACTACGCCTACAACTCGCACCTCTCGCTCACCGGCGGCATCACCTACGGCGACACCATGTTTCTCGGCGAAGGCGGCCGCATCGTGCTCGACAACGGCAGCCCCGCCATCCGCGACCCGGATGGTGCCATCATCGTCGCGGCGGTCCCGCCGCTGCTGGGCGTGCAGCGCCACGACAACTATTTCAACTGGTCGGCCACGCTCGGCTATTCGCTGAACGAACACTTCAAGGCCTCCCTCACCTACTCGTGGTTCAAGAACTGGTCGACCCTCGAGTTTGCCGATTTCGTCCGGTCCTCTTGGACCCTCACCATGTCGAGCCGCTGGTAGTCCCGTCCCATGAAAACATCCCATTCCCTCCGCCTGTTGCTCCCGATTGCCCTCGTCGCCGGTCTGTTCGCCACCACCCCCGCCCGCGCCCAGGTGCCCACCGTCCCGAAGTCCGAGAAAAAGTATGTCCCCTACCGGATCACGCGCGGCGACACTGTTTCCATTTCCGTGCTCGGCGAACAGGATCTCAGCGCCGGCGGCAAACGCGTCGAGGCCACCGGCACGATCAACCTGCCCCTGATCCAGGAAATCCGCCTCGTCGGGCTCACCATCGCGGAAGCGCAGGAGGCAATCGCCCGGAAATATCGCGACGAACGTTTCCTCCGGAATCCGCAGGTCAGCGTCACCGTCGAGGTCTATGCGCCGCGCACCGTCATCATCAGCGGCAAGGTCAACATGCCCGGCCGCCCGGAAATTCCCGCCGACACGGAGATGACGATCAAGGAGATGATCTTCAAGGCCGGCGGCTTCAGCGAGACCGCCCGCGGCAAGGAAGTGATCGTCACCCGCACCATGCCCGACGGCACGCTCAAGACCTTCAAGCTCGACGTCGAAAGCGCCATCAAGGGCCGCGCGCCCTCGAACTCCGGCGACGCCTCGTTCGTCCTCGAGCCCGACGACATCATCTACGTTCCCGAGAAGATCATTTAAACTGAAGCACCGCGATGGCCGACGTTCCTCCGAAATCCCACCTGCCGCCCGCCAACGACCGCGACGACGACGTCGTCGAGCGCCGGACGCTGCGTGACTACTACATCATCCTCCGGGAACGTCTCTGGATCGCCCTGCCCCTCGCCCTCCTGATTTCGATCGGCTACGGCTACCGGCAGATGCAGGTGATGCCGATGTATTCGGCCCGCGCCACGATGCAGTTCGAGAAGCCCGAGACGGTCGTGAACATCCAGGGCGTCTCGGACGCCAACGTCCGCTCCGACATCGATCTCAACACCAACCTCCAGCTCCTCAGCAGCAACTCTCTCGCGGCCAAGGTGCGCGAGTCCTTCACGCCCGAGGAACAGCTCGTCCTCAAGCAGGCCGCGCTGAAGCGCGCGCCGCCCGGCACGGACCCGGCCTCCGTCGGCATCGACATGGGCTACATGACGCCCTCACCCTCCCGCGCCAGCTTCATCATCACCATCAACGTCACGCACGCCGATCCCGACGCCGCCGCGCTCGTCGCGAACAAGTATGTGGATACGTTCATGCGCTTCCTGATGCGGAAGACCGACCTGAGCACGAACGTCGCCGTCGAATTCCTCACCGAGCAGGCCGACCGCCTGCGGAAGGAGTCGGAGGCGGCCGATCAGGCGCTGCAGAAATACATGAAGGAGAAGAATCTCATCTCCCTCGACAGCTCGATGAACCTCGTCGCCGAGCGCCTCCGGCGCGCCGCCGGCTTTCGTGACGAAGCCCAGCAGCGGGTCCGGGTGATCGACGAGAAGATGCGGCAGATCGCCTCCTATCAGACCGAGAACCGCAATCTCCTCGAGATTGCGGAGATCGGCGGCCACTTCGCCGTCGCCCCGCTCAAGTCCCAGCTCAACAAGCTCAACCAGGATCTGAGCCTGCTCGCCGAGCGCTACTTCGAGAAGCATCCGAAGATGATCGAGAAGACCAACGAGATCAATGTGACCGAGTCCGAACTCGGCCGCGCCGTGACCCAGGCGATTGCCGAGTTGCGCACCCGGCAGGCCGAGGCGAAGCAGAGCCTGAAGTCCGCCGAGGAGGAATACGCCATCCACGAGAAGGCCCAGATGGACCTCGGCGACATGAGCGTCGAGTTCCGCACCCTCAAGACCGACTCCGAGTCCAAGCGCCAGCAATACATGGAACTGCTGAAGCGGAAGAACGACACCCAGACGATCAAGAACATCGAGAACGTCCCCGTGCGCCCGCTCGACCGCGCGATGCCCAACGCCACGCCCGTCTCGCCCAACAAGGGCCAGATCACCAAGACCTGCATCAGCATCGGCGTGCTGGTTTTCCTCGGCGTCGCCGTCGGCCTGAGCTTCATCGACGATCGCGTGAAGAGCGCCTGGGACGTCGAGTCGTTCATCGGCGCCAATCTCCTCGGCATCATCCCCGACCTGTCGTCGATGAAGGACGACGAGAAATACACGCTCATCACCGACAACAAGCAGGCCCCCGGGGTCGAAGCCTTCCTGAGCGTCTACAGCTCGATCAAGATCCACTCCAAGCTCGATTTCCCGAAGTCGATTCTCGTCACCAGCACGATCCCCGGCGAAGGCAAGACCCTCATCTCGTGCAACGTCGCCGGCTGCTTCGCGCGCCACTCCAAGAAGACGCTCCTCATCGACTGCGACCTCCGGCGCCCGATGCTCCACCGCCACTTCAAGCAGCAGAACAACAACGGCCTCATCCCCTGGTTCGAGGGCGGCGCCGCGCTCGAGGGCGATCTCGCGACCAATCCCGCGCTCGGCATCATCAAGGTCGGCGAGAATCTTTCGCTGCTCTGCTCCGGCGGCCGCTCGAAGAGCCCGACCGAGCTGCTCGAGAATCCCGCCTTCGGCCACCTCCTCGAGCGCCTCAAGCGCGAATACGACCTCGTCATCGTCGATTCGCCGCCGCTCGGCGCCGTCACCGACTCGCTGCTCATCGCCGAGCGCATCGACGAGGTCGTCTACGTCTGCCGCTTCAACCGCGCCTACCGGAAACACATCCGCCTCTACATGCGCGCGCTGCGCAACGGCAAGAACGAGGTCCTCGGCATCGTGCTCAACGGCCTCTCGCCGCGCCGCATCGAGTATTACTCGAACTACCGCTACTACCGCAGCTACAAGAAATATTACGGCGCCCAGACGTAGCCGTCCGCTCCGCCGCCCCGCCTCTCTTTCAGCCGCGCGCCCCCTCGCGCGGCTTTTTCGTGCCCGCATTTCCGGCTTCAATCCCCCGCCCCGTCACGCAAGCTGCGCGCGTGGCTCCGCTCTCCGCCTTCCTGCCCGCCGGTTTCGATCCCCGCCGTCCGCTCGCGTTGATCGCCGGACAGGGGCTCTACCCCGTCATGGTTGCCGCCGCCGTCCGCGCCGCGGGCGTCCCGCTCCGCCTGATCGCGTTCGAGGAGGAGACGCCGCCCGCCCTCGTCGCTTCTTTTCCCGCCTCCGAGCTGGTCATGCTCAAGGTCGGCCAGCTCGGCCACATGCTCGAGGCCCTCGGAGACTTCGGCGCCGGCTCCGCCCTGATGGCCGGCCAGATCACCCCGCGCCGCCTGTTTAAGGGTCTCCATCCCGATCTGAAGGCCACGCGGATTCTCCTGTCCCTGAAACGGCGCAACGCCGAGACCATCTTCGGCGCCATCGCGCGCGAGATCGAGGCGCTCGGCGTCACGCTGCTCGACGCCCGCGCGTTCCTCGACGCGCACCTCGCTTCCGCCGGTTGCATGACCGGCCGGAAATTTCCCATCGACGAGGAATACCTCGGACACGGCGTGCAGATCGCGCGGGAGTGCGCCCGGCTCGACATCGGCCAGGGCTGCGTGGTCCGCAAGGGCACGGTGCTCGCCGTCGAGGCCTTCGAGGGCACGGACGAGATGCTCCGTCGCGCCGGCGCCTTCCAGACCGAGGAGACGCTCTTCGTGAAGACCGTGAAGGCCCGCCAGGACTGGCGCTTCGACGTCCCGTGCTTCGGCCTGCGCACGCTCGAGGTCATGCGCGAGGCCCGCCTCGGCGCCGCCGCCCTCGAGACCGGCAAGGTCATCATCCTCGACAAGCCCGCCGTGCTGCAACAGGCGCGCGCCTGGGGCATCAGCCTGCTGGGATTCACGTGAGCGCGCGTTCCGGGTCGCCATCCGGCCCCTCCCCGCTTGCACGTCGCGCGGGATGGCTCCACTGTCCGTTTGCCATGCAAAACGACGTCGTGCCCGTCTCGATCAAGGGTGTCATGCCCACTGCCAACGGGTGCGCCGTCTTCCTGGGCAGTGACGACAAGACCTTCGTCATCTACGTCGACCACTCCGTCGACCACTCCGTCGGCAACGCCATCCAGATGACGCTGAACGGGGTGAAGAAGGATCGCCCGCTCACCCACGACCTCATCGGCAGCGTCCTCCTCGGCCTCGGCGCGCACCTCGATCACATCGTCGTCAACGACGCGCGCGAGGGCACCTTCTTCGCCCGCATCCTCCTCCGCATGGAGAACGAACTCGGCAAAAAGATCGTCGAGATCGACGCCCGCCCCAGCGACTCGATCGTGCTCGCCCTTCAGCAGAAACGTCCGATCTACGTCGCGCGCGCCGTCTTCGACAACGTCGAGGACATGACGGAAATCCTCGAGCGCGTGCTGAAGCAGCAGGCCGAGGAGTCCGACGACGAGGACGAGTCGAAGTGACCGGCCGCTGGTCCGACGCCGCCCGTTCATGACGGCCCCGTTCAGCCCGTTTCCCGGCTCCGCCCTGCCCGCCGGCCTGCAGCCCGGCGGGCCGCTCACCGCGCTCGCGCCGATGCAGGATGTGACCGACCTCGCGTTCATGCGCGTGATCGCGCACTACGGCGCGCCCGACTATTTCTTCACCGAGTTCTTCCGCGTCCACGCCCAGTCGCGTCCGGAGAAACACATCCTGCGCTCCATCGACGAGAACACCACCGGGCGGCCGGTGTTCGCCCAGCTCATCGGCGAGGACCTCACGTTCCTCGCCCGCACCACGGAGGAACTGCTCCGCCACAACGTCGCCGGCATCGACCTCAACCTCGGCTGCCCCGCGCCCAAGGTTTACAAGAAGAACGTCGGCGGCGGCCTCCTCCGCGAGCCCGCCAAGGTCGCGGAGATCCTGGCCCTGCTCCGTTCGATCGTGCCCGGGCTCTTCACGGTCAAGATGCGCATCGGCTTCGAGGATACGTCGCATTTCGATCGCCTGCTCGATTCGATTAACGAGCACCGCGTCGACCTGCTCAGCGTGCACGGCCGGACGGTGAAGGAGATGTATCGCAGCGAGGTGCACTACGACTTCATCGCGCACGCCGCGGCGCGCGTCCGCTGCCCCGTGCTGGCCAACGGCAACGTGACCTCCGCGCCGCGCGCCGCCGCCATCCTCGGCGAGACGCGCGCCGCCGGCGTGATGATCGGCCGGCACGCCATCCGCAATCCATGGATCTTCCGCCAGTGTCGCGAGCAGTTCGCCGGCGCGCCGGTCACGCCCCTCACCCTCGCGGACGCGCGCGACTACGTCGAACGGCTCTACCGCGCCACGCAGTCGCCTGAAATCGCCGAGCGCTACCACGTGAACAAGATGAAGAAATACCTGAACTTCGTCGGCCAGAGCGTGGATTCCACCGGGGCGTTTCTCCACGACATGCGTCGCACGCAGACCGAGGCCGAGCTCTTCGGCGTCTGCGATCGCCACCTGCTCGCGGAACCCGGCCGGGCGTTTTCCCCCGAGCCCTACGCGGGCGTGATCGCGCGGCCCAATTGCGAGACGCCGTCCGCCGATGCCGACGGCTGCTCGCTGGAATCGATCACGGCTTGACGCCAGCGCCGCCGGAGAGGTCCAGGTCCGGATAACGCTCCTTCGCGCAGTCCGGACAGATCCCGTGGGTGAACTGCGTGCGCGATCGGTCCATCAGGTAGATCTCCAGCGGGTGCCACTGGCCGCGCTCATCGCGGATCGACTTGCAGTGGCAGCAGGTCGGCAGGAGCCCTTCGAGCACCTTCACTTCGCCCAGAGCGCGTGCCAGCGCCGCCGATACGCGGCGCAGCTCCATCAGCCGCGCAGCCTGGCGCCCCAGCGCCGCCAGCGTCTCCACCTGCCCGGGCGTCAGCTCGCGCGGCTTCTGGTCGAGCACGCAGAACGTCCCGAGCGCCGCGCCGGACACGTTCACCAGCGGCATGCCCGCGTAGAACCGGATCCACGGATCGCCCAGCACGAGCGGATTGTCGGCGAAACGCGCGTCGTTCCGCGCGTCCGGCACGATCGTCATCGCCTCCGGTTCGAGAATCGCATGGGCGCAGAACGCCAGGTCGCGATGCGTCTCGCGCGTCGCCGTGCCCACCCGCGCCTTGAACCACTGCCGGTCCTGGTCGACCAGCGTGACGGTCGCCACCGGGCATTCGCACAGGCGCGCGGCCAGTGCCACCAGTTCGTCGAAATCCCGCTCCGGCTCCGTGTCGATCAGGCCGTAGGCCCGCAGCGCCGCCAGGCGCTCCGCTTCGTTGGGTGGCAGCGGAGCCTTCACGCGGAGCCTATTCGAGCCCGAGCACCTTGCGCCCGGTCTCCGAGATCATCTGCGGCGTCCATTGCGGATCCCACACGATGTGGACCTTGGCGCGCTCGACCGACGGCAGCGCCGCGATCTTCTGCCGCGCATCCTCCGCGATCACCGGCCCCATCCCGCAGCCCGGCGCCGTGAGGGTCATCTTGACGTCGACCGCCTTCCCGCCCTTTTCCGCGGGCTCGATGGCCAGGTCGTAGATCAAGCCGAGGTCGACGATGTTCACCGGGATCTCCGGATCGAAGCAGGTCTTCAACGCCTCCCACACCGCCTGCTCGGAAAACTCCCCGACCGCGGCGGTCCCGGCCTCGGCAGCCGGAACGTATCCGCCGATCGCGGACACGTCCTCGCGCGCGATGCGCAGCAGGCCGCGATCCGTGCGCACCGTGACATTGCCCCCGAGGGTCTGGACGATGAACACCTCGGTGCCCGCCGGCACCGTGACCACTTCACCCGCGGGGATGACGGTGGCGGAGCATTCCCGCGTCAACGTGTGCGTATTCGAAGGGACAGGATTCATCAGCGGAGATTCAGGGTCATGGGCATCCGGGCGTAAATGCCCTTCGGGTCGTTGAAGGAGCGCAGCACTTTCAATTCGGATTCGATGCGCGCGGCAATCTGGTCCGTCAGCTTCGTGGAGCGCGCGTAGCGCGGCGCGGCGCCCTCGAGGAAATCCTGGATCGCTTCGAGCAGTTCCTTCTGCCGCGGGTATTCCACGAGGCGGTAGTTCGTGCCCAGGCCCGCTTTCTGGGCCGCGTAGGCGATCGCGGCGTTCAAGCCGCCCAGCTCGTCGACGAGCCCGATTTCCTTCGCGTCCACGCCGGACCACACGCGGCCCTGGGCGATCTCCTCGACGCGCGCCGGCTCCAGCTTCCGGCCTTCGGCGACCTTTGCCACGAACTCCGTGTAGATCCAGTCGACCATGCGCTGCAGCACCGCGATCTCCTCCGGCGTCTTGGGCCGCGAGATCGTCAGCGCGTCCGCAAATTTCCCGGTCTTCACGCTGTCGAAGGTGATGCCGAAATCGTTCGCGAGCTTCTTCACGTCGAACTGGATTCCGAAGACCCCGATCGAGCCCGTGATCGTCGTCGGCTCCGCAAAGATCCGGTCGCCATACGCCGAGATCCAATAGCCGCCCGAGGCCGCGTAGGAACCCATCGAGACCACGATCGGCTTCACCTTTTTGATCAGCCGAATCTCCCGACCGATCACCTCGGACGCCGAGGCGCTGCCGCCCGGGCTGTTCACGCGCAGCACGATGGCCTTCACGTTCTCATCCTGCCGCAGCTTGCGCAGCTCGCGGGAAAATTTCGTGCCGCCAATCTCACCGGTGTCGCCCTCGCCATCGACGATCTCACCCTCGGCGTAGACCACCGCGATCCGCCCGGTGCGGCCCGGTGACTTCGCGTAGTCTCCTTCCTTGCGGGGCTCGTCAGCGGTGTCTTTCACCAGCTTCGCGTAGTCGGCCAGCGGAATCTGCTTGAACGGCTCCTTCGATCCGGTGCGGCCCGTCTTCGCCTTCAGCCCGTCGTAAATCTCATCCCGATACGCGACCCGATCGACGAATTTGTGCTCCCTGGCCGCCGGCGCGCGAATCAGCCCCTCGGCATCGACCGTCGCCTGGATCTTCTCCGGCGTGAGGTCGCGGCTCGGACCGATGTCGGCCAGCAGCCCGCTCCAGATGTCGTTGAGGAGTTTCTGGATCTCCTCGCGGTTCTCCGGGCTCATCTCGCGGCGCGTAAACGGCTCGACCGCGGACTTGTATTTCCCGACGCGCGTCACTTGGACGTTAATGCCGTATTTCTCAAAGGCGCCCGCGAAGAACGCCGGCTCGCTCGCCAGGCCCGGCATCAGGATCACGCCATACGGATCGATCGCGAGATCACTGGCGGCGGAAGCGAGATAGTAGGTCTTGGTCGTGGCGTAGGTCAGGTAGGCCGAGATCGGCTTGCCCGTCGCCCGGAACGCCTCGAGCGCCCCGCGCACTTCCTTCAGCGCCGCATAGCCCGAGCCGAACGCCGCCGGCGACAGATCGCCGGTGATGTAGACGCCCGCCACGCGGTCGTCCTTCGCCGCCGCCCGCAAGGCCCGCGTCACCGTGCGGAGCTGCAGGGTGTCCGACCGACCGCCAAACGCGCTCATGTCCACCGGCGGCGGCGCATCCGAGATGTTCGTCGACAGATCGAAGACCACATAGGACCCGCGCTCCAGCTCCGGCGCCGCCTTCTCGCTGCCGCCGATCGCGGCCATCGCCGCGAGAAAGCCGATGAAGAGCAGGAAGCAGCCGCCGGAAAAGATCACCAGCGCCACCAGCGCCCCGAGCATCGACGTGAAAAAATTCTTCATGCGTGGCGCGGACGCTACCCGCTTTCCCCCGTTCCTCCAGTAGAAAGGGACGGCGGCCGCTCCCGCGCCCCATTATCCGCGCAGCACGGCGCCGCCTGCGGCGATTAGCCGCCCGACTCAAAACGAGCGCCAGCCACGAACGGATTGCGCCACCTACATCTCGCCGCATATTCCCCGGCCATGAGCGAAAAGAAGGAACTGCTCACCACCAACCGCAAGGCACTCACGATCAACCTCGACGAGCGCAAATACGGGACCTTCGCGGAAATCGGCGCGGGTCAGGAGGTGGCGCGCGTGTTTTTCCAGGCCGGCGGCGCGTCGGGCACGATCGCCAAGACCATCTCGGCCTACGACATGAATTTCAGCGATGCCATCTACGGCAAGGCGCCGCGCTACGTGTCGCGCGAGCGTCTCGACCTGATGCTCGATCACGAATACAACCTGCTGCTCGAGCGGCTCGCCGCCCAGCGCGGCGAGCGCACCGAGTTCTTCGTCTTCGCCGACACCGTGGCGACGAAAGGCTACAAGGGCACCAACGACGCCCACGGTTGGATGGGCGTCCGCTTCCAAACCGAACCCGGCGGCGCGCCGAGCGAAGTCCTCCTGCACGTGCGCATGTGGGACAAGGAAAACGTCCTCCAGCAGGAAGCCCTCGGCATCGCCGGCACCAATCTCATCTACGCCGCGTTCTACTACCGCGACGACCCGAAGCGTTTCATCGAATCGCTCGTCGACAACCTCGGCATCCAGCGCCTCGAGGTCGACATGATGAAGTTCTCCGGACCCGCCTTCGCCCAGGCCGACAACCGCCTGATGGCCCTCTACCTCGTGCAATACGGCCTGACCAACGCCGTGATGTTCGGCCCCAACGGCGAGGTCCTCCAGCCTTCCGAGGTCCTCTACAAGAAGGCCGTCCTCGTCGAGCGCGGCAGCTTCCGGCCGGTCACCCACGTGAACGTCGACATGCTCAACTGCGCCACCGCGCAGTTCGTGCAGGAGCCCGAGGTGAAGGGCAAGGACGTCATCGTGCTCATGGAGATCACCATGAACAACCTGCTCCTCACCGGCGCGCTCGACGCCCAGGATTTCCTCTCGCGCGTCGATCTGCTCGGCGAACTCGGGTTCACCGCGATGATCTCGAACTACTCCGAGTATTACCGGCTCACCTCGTATTTCCGCCGCTACACGAAGGAGATGATCGGCGTGACCCTCGGCATCAACAACCTGCTCGAGGTCTTCAACGAGAAATACTACGAGCACCTCGACGGCGGCATCCTCGAGTCGTTCGGCCGCATGTTCAAGAATGCGGTCAAGCTCTACGTCTATCCGATGCGCCAGGAGGCCTTCGATCGCTACCTCACCTCCGGCGGCGTCGCCGCCCCGGGCTCCGCCTACGGCCACGCCTTCGCGGCCAACGTCCTCATCACCGCGAAGAACGTCCACATCGTCGCGCACCTGCGCAACCTCTACGACCACTTGCTCGAGAACCACTACATCGACGCCATCGTCGGCTACGATCGGGACATCCTCGGCATCTTCTCGCGCGATGTGCTCGGCCGCATCCGCGACCGCGATCCCGCCTGGGAACAGATGGTCCCGCCGAGCGTCGCCGCCGCGATCAAGAAGCGCCGCCTGTTCGGCTACACCGAGGCCCCGCTCCCCGCGGTTGCCGCCACGACGTAGCATGCGGTGGAGCGCGTTGTCCCCGACGCGCTTTCCGGCCGTTCGTGCGCGCTCAAACCCGCGTCTTGGGGACAAGCCGCGCCACCCTCCCCCTGCTCCATGCTCACCCCGCTCGCGCCCGAACTCTGGGAACTGAACGCCCCGCTGTCCGTGTTCGGCATGGCCCTCGGTCATCGCCTGACCGTCGCCCGCCTGCCCAACGGCACCTTGTGGCTCCACTCGCCAGTCGCCCATTCGCCCGCCCTCGCCGCGGCACTCGCGCAGCTCGGCCCCGTCGCACACATCGTCGCGCCCAACGCCGTGCACGACACCTACCTCGAGGGCTGGTTTGCCGCGTATCCGAAGGCCCGATTCCACGGCGCGCGCGGCTTCGCCAAATTCCGCCCCGACCTGAAGTTCACCGACACGCTCGGCGACACGCCCGACGCCGCGTGGGCCGCCGTGTTCGACCAGCACCTGCTCCGCGGCATGCCGCGCCTCAACGAGGTCGCCTTCCTTCATCGCGCCTCCCGCACGCTCATCCTCACCGATCTCGTCTTCAATCTCGGGCCCGACATGCCGTTCCTCAGCCGCGTGCTGCTCCGCGTGAACGACTGCTACTGCAAGTTCGGCGTGTCCCGCCTCCTGCGGTCCGTCATCAAGGACCGCGCCGCCCTCCGCGCCTCGGTCGATCACCTCCTCGCGTGGGACTTCGACGCCATCGTCGTCAGCCACGGCGACAACATCCGCACCGGCGGCAAGGCGCTCCTCCGCGATGCCTTGGCGTTTCTGTAGTCGCGCCGGAACGAAATAACTCAGACGCCGGAAAACCAGAATCTCCGATTCCTGGCTTCCTGGCTTCTGAATTAAATTTTCCGTGTCTTTCGCTTTCGCGCCCGGCAAGTTTCCCGCCCTCTCCATGCGTTTTCACAAATACCACGCCCTCGGCAACGACTACATCGTCCTGCATCCCGCGGATTTCCCCGCGTGGCAGCCGGCTCCGACTGTCGAGCAGATCCGCGTCGTGTGTCACCGGAATTTCGGCGTCGGCTCCGACGGCATCCTCTGGGGCCCGCTGCCGTCCCGGCAAAGTGAATTCGGCCTGCGCATTTTCAACCCCGACGGCTCCGAGGCCGAGAAATCCGGCAACGGCCTGCGCATCTTCTCCCGTTTCCTCTGGGACCAAGGCCTCGTGAAGCAGCCTCAGTTCACGATCGAGACGCCCGGCGGCCACGTGCAATCCGTCATCAAGGAGAACGGCCGGCTCATCACCGTCGCGATGGGCAGTGTCAGCTTCGACAGCGCGAAGATCCCCGTGAACCTCTCCGGCGCCCCGCGCGAAGTCCTCAACGAGAAGATCACCATCCTCGACCGCGAGTTCACCTATTGCGCCGCGACCATCGGCAACCCGCATTGCGTGCTGCCGGTCGCCGACCTCTCCCCGGAGCTCGCGCACAAATACGGCCCGCATCTCGAGACGCACCCGAATTTCCCGCGCAAGACCAACGTGCAGTTCCTGAAAGTCCGCGACCGGAAAAACATCCAGATCGAGATCTGGGAGCGCGGCGCGGGTTACACGCTCGCCTCCGGCAGCAGCTCGAGCGCCGCCGCCGCGGTCGCCCACCGCCTCGGCCTCGTCGATCGCGACCTCACCGTGCACATGCCCGGCGGCCAGATCGGCATCGAGATCGGCGATGGCTTCTCGATCATGATGACGGGCACGGTCAACAAGGTCGCCGAGGGCACGATGCACCCCGAGTTGTTCGCGGTGAAGGTCTGATACCAACGTCCCATCGCCTTTGGATTTGGTCGTTGTAGGCCCGCCCGCTGGGCGGGTGCCCGGCCAGCGGCTGGGCCTGCAGTCAAAAGGCGAAGAGCCGCTGGTCTGAACCGCGCCTGAATTCAGTTTGCGCGAAGTTTCACCCCGGCTAGCGTTCGCGGGTGATCGGGTGGTGCACGGACCTCTTTCGGCTCTTTTGGGGCCTCCTCTACTGGAACACGCGGAAGGCCTGGTTTCGGGCCCGGCGTGGCCGGAGCGCGTGCCCGTGTCAGAGTCCGAGCGATTCCGGCCGTGCCTATGAAACGCAGTGCGAGGCCTGCACCTCGTGGCATCGCCCCTGGCGTTTCCGGCGCGTCTGTCCGCTGCTCGTCCAGACCAAGGATGGTCTGCGCTGCTCCGCCAACACCGCCGACGTCCGTCCTTTCTGGCGACGCACCGGCGCCTACTACGGAGGCTCGGCCCTCGCGCTCTACAGCATCGGCGTCCTCGGCGTCTTCATCTTCCTGCGCACCGTCGGCTATCCGGTCAGCATCATCCATGTCGGGCTGCCACCGCTCTGGCACAAGGTCGGTCAGGCCCGCGGCTGGTTTTTCCTCGAGCGCTCCAACCGCGCCTTCCTCGAAGGCCGGACCGGCGAGGGCCTGCTCTACCTCGCCAATTCCTACGAATTCGATCCGACGAACTTTGCCGCCGGTCTCTCCCTCGCGAAACACTTCCAGGTCGGCCAGCCCGGACGTTCCGACGAGGTCTTTGCCCGCCTGATGCGCGATCATCCGGATCAGCAGAACGTCACCGCCCAGGAGTGGTTCCGCGCCCTGCTCGCCCGCGGCAATTTCAAGAAGATCAACGAACTCGCCCGCGAGCAGATCCTGAGCGACACGAAACACGCGGCCGTCTGGGTGCGCGTGCTGCTGGTGTCCACGCGCCAGGCCGCCGATTCCGCGCCGCTCCACGCCCTCGTGGCCGACCCCGCGCCCGCGGCCCGCATCTGGCGCCCGTTGTTCGAGACCGAACTCCTCGTGCGCTCCGGCCGACCCGACGCCGCCAAGGCGAGGCTGCTGCAGGCGTGGCCGCTCGATGAGCGGACGCGGTTCACGTTGTTCTACCGCGTCAACGCCCTGATCGATCTCGGCGACACCTTCGCCGCCCTCGATCTGCTCAACTCCCACCTCGGCGTCCTCGACGACGAGGCCGACATCACGTTGCGACTCTCCGCCTTCGCCGTGGCCGGTTCGAGCAAGGGCCTGCGCGAGCAGGTGGACAAGCTGCTCGGCCGCCGCCTCACCCTCGCCAACCTTTCCATCGTCAAAATCCTCTGCGCCCAGCTCATCCGCCATCCCGACGCCGAAATCTTCGATCGCCTCTGGCAGAAAGTGGAACGCGAGCAGATGCCGCTCACGACCGAGACCGTCGGCCTCTGGTTTTCGCTCATGTGCGCCGCCGGCGCCGTGGATGATCGCGCCCGGCTCCACGAACTCACCGGCCGCCTGAAGCAGGCGTCCAAGACGCCCTTCCACGCCCTCAACATCGTCGAGGCGTTCTTCCGCGGCGAGACTCCGGAGCGGCGCATCAACTACCTGCTGCCGATTCTGCCGCTGCCGCTCGAGGTCACCTACGCGCTGCTGGAGCGCTACGGCCAAGCCGCACCCGATCCGGCGCTCCCCGCGAAACGCGCATGAACGCCGCGCTGCCCTCGGCCCCGCCCTCCGCCACCGGCGAAACCACCACCACCCTCGGCTCCGCCCTGGTGCGTCTGGCACTGCCGGGCAAGATCGCCCTCGCATTGCTGGCCTTCGGCGTGATCGCGTTGAGCGTGCGCCTCTGGCCGCAATGGCGGCACAACCCCGATCTCTCCCACGGCCTCTTCATGCCGGTGGTGTTCCTGTTGCTGCTCCACGAGGCGCGCGCCGGCACGCCACGCTACCTCGCGGCCGGCACCGGCAATCGCGTGGCCTTCGGCTTCCTCCTCGCCGGCGGCCTGCTCGCGTTGATGACGGCCGGCCTCTACGCCGCCGCCGTCGACTGGTCGCACTCGCTCGTCAACCTGTCGCTCACGCTCTCGCTCGTCCTCTTTCTCGCCGCCGCCGTGCTCGTGTTCGCGCGCGACACCGTGCGCCTCGTCCCGCTCAACTGGACCGCGCTCGCCGCCATCGTCCTCTGGCTCATGTCCGCGCCGATCCCGCCGGGCACCTACTCGCGCCTCACGCTCAGCCTCCAGCTCTGGGTGAGTGAAGGCGTGCTGCGTTCGCTGCACCTCCTCGGCATCGCCGCCGTGCGCCACGGCAACATCATCGATCTCGCCAACACCGCCGTCGGCGTGGAGGAGGCCTGCAGCGGCATCCGCAGCCTGATCTCCTGCCTCTTCGCGGCCGTGTTCTTCTCCGCCACCCTCGTCCATCGCGCCTGGGCCCGCGCCCTCATTCTCGCGCTCGCCGCGCCGCTCGCGCTGCTGATGAACTTCCTGCGTTCCCTCACCCTCACGCTCCTCGCCAACAACGGCGTCGACATCGCCGGCACCTGGCACGACGTCACGGGTTTCGCCGTCCTCGGCATCACCGCCGGTCTGCTCGGCGGTCTCGCGCTCCTGCTCGAGCGCGGCGCGAAGACCGACCGCCCTCCGCCCGCGCCCGCCCCGGACGCCGCGCCCAGCTCCGGCGCGCAATGGACGCTCGCCCTCGGCGCCGCCGGCGCGACGCTCCTCGTCGCCTTCTTCATCGCCAACACCCGCTCGTCGCCGCGCGGCCACGAACCCGTGCCGGATCTCTTCGCCCTCCTGCCGGAGTCCGCCGCCGGCTGGCGCGCGAAGACCACTGACCTCTACTCGTTTCGCGGCACGCTCCAGACCGATCACCTCGCGCAACGGAACTACATCCGTGAGACCGAAAACGGCCCGACCGAAATCATTATCTATGTCGCCTACTGGCGCGCGGGCCAGGCACCCGTCAGCCTCGTCGCGTCGCACACGCCCGACGCCTGCTGGCCGGGCTCCGGCTGGAAGTCCGTGCCGACGCGCGAGACCCGCTCCCGCCTCCAGGTCGGCGGCCGCGACCTCGCCTCCGCCGAGCACCGGCTGTTCGAAGCGGCCCAGCGCCCCCAGCACGTCTGGTTCTGGCACCTCTACGACGGCGCGCCGATCACCTACCGCGATCCCTATTCGGCGGTTGAACTGCTGCGCATCGCCTTGCGCTACGGCTTCCGCCGCGAGGGCGACCAGCTCTTCGTCCGCGTTTCCAGCAACCGGCCCTGGGCCGAAATCGGCGGCGAGCCCCTGCTCGCCGCCTTCTTCGACCGGACCCGCGCCCTCGGGCTGTGACGCCGACCGCCGCCGCCGATGCCGTTTCCCCTCACCCAGCGCGAGAAGACCATCCTCGCCGTCCTCGCCCTGCTGATCGTGCTCGGCCTGATCGGACTCGCCGTCCTGTGACCACTCCGGGACTAAAAACCTCGCCAAGCCCCGGAGCGGGCTGCATCCCCTTTCACGCGGCGCACGTATGAAAGGGAAATGTCCATCTCGCTCTCCTGCTTCCCCGACGGGCTCGCATGCGCCGTCGCCGAGACAGGCGGGCCCGCGCGGATGCGACCGCGCGAGCGCATGATGCCTTCGACCACGACCCCGTCGCTGCCTCCCGACGACCGTCAGCAGGTCGACGCACGGCTCATGCGGCAGATCGCGCAGGGTGACAAACAGGCCTTCTCCGAGCTCTACGATCGCTTCTCCGGCCCGCTCTACGGTGCCGCCCTTCGCATCCTCAACGACCCGGCGGAGGCGCAGGATGTCGTGCACGACGCCTACCTCACCCTGTGGGAGAAGGCCGCCACCTTCGACACCGCCCGCGGCAACGCCTTCGCCTGGGCCGTCACGCTCGTCCGCAACCGCGCCATCGACCGCGTGCGCATGCGCCGCCGCCGCGCCGAACTGCTCGCCGCCTCGGCCCCCTCCGATCTCGGCTACACCGAGCAGGGCGGCACCGGCAGCGGCAGCGACTCGGCCCAGCTCGGCGACGACGCGCGCGCGGTGCGCGCCGCCGTCGCCACCCTCCCGGCGGAACAGCAGCGCGCCGTCGAGCTCGCCTTCTTCGGCGGCCTCACCCAGGAGGAAATCGCCCGCAAACTCTCCGAGCCCCTCGGCACGGTCAAGGCCCGGATCCGCCGCGGCCTGATGAAACTTCGCGACGCCCTCGCGACGCGGTTATGATCGACGAACGCCACGAAGAGCTCGCCTCGCTCTACGCCCTCGACCTGCTCGAGGACGCGGACCGCACGCAGTTCGAGGCGGCTCTCGCCCGCGATCCGCAACTGCAGGCGCTCGTCCGCGAACTGCGCGACGCGTCCACCACCCTCGCGTTCACCTCCGTCGTTGCGCCCCCCGCCGCCCTGAAGGCCCGCGTGCTCGCCTCCATCGGCGCCGCCGCCGGCGCAGACCCCCGCGACAACGTCATCCGTCCGCCCGCCTCGCTTTTCACCCGCGTCGCGCCCTGGGCGATCGCGGCGGGCTTCGCGCTCATCTCCGCCCTCACCGGCCAGCGCTACTTCACGACGCGCACCGAGAACGACGTGCTCCGGCAGCGCCAGGCCGTCGCCGAGATCGAACTCAAGAACGCCCAGCAGCACCTCGAGGCCGAGCGGATCGTCACCGGCCGCCGCCTCCAGGAACTCGACCAGCAGCTTGCCAGCGTCACGCGCGATGTCACCGACGTCCGCAAGCAACTCGCGGACCGCGAGCGCACCATCGCCGATCGCGAGCGACTCCTCGCCGACGCCCGCAGCCAACTGGCCGACCGCGAGCGCCAGCTCGCCGACAGCCGCACGCAGCTCGGCGAGCGCGAGCGCCAGGTCGCCACCCTCACCCAACGCGTCGACGCCCTTGCCGGCGCCTCCGCGGAAATCGGCAAACAACTCGGCGAGTCCCGCGAACGCATCGCCCAGCTCACCGCTGACCTCAGGACCCAGGGCGATCTCGCGAATCTCCAGATCACCGCGCTGGCCTCCATGCTCAAGGACGCCCCC
>CAZENI010000018.1:0-38604 GCA_964513055.1 uncultured Opitutus sp. | reverse complement strand
ATCGGGAAACCCTAAACCCCACGAATTCGGATTGACTCACCAATGGAACAGCGCGGACGGAAAAGCTCAGCATCCCTGACTTTGGTGGGGGCCTCGGGCATAGATGCGGTGGGCCGGCCCGAGCCGGATGCCACGCTGACCGACGAGCAGGCGGCCGAATGGCGGGAGATCGTCAACCGGCTCCCGGCTGACTGGTTCCCGCGGGAAACGCTTGGCATGTTGGCGGCGTACTGCAGGCATGTGGTGTCATCTCGGCGGGTTGCTGCGCTGATCCAGCAGGCCGAATCGGGTGACACGCTCGACATCGACGCCTACGACAAGCTGCTCAAGATGCAGGAGCGCGAGGGCCGGGCGCTGTCGTCGCTGGCCACGCGGATGCGCATTTCGCAGCAGTCCACGCTCGACCGCGAGAAGCGCAAGCCGTCGAAGATCGCAAGCAAGCCGTGGCAGCAAAAGTAAGCCGCGGCCTGCGGAACATCCGGTGGATCGAGAAGAACTGCCGAGTCCCCGAGGGGCGTGATGTAGGCAAACCCTTGAAGCTGCGCCCATGGCAGCGCAAGGTGATCCGGTCGATCTACGATTCGCCGACGCGGCGGGCGATCATCAGTTTCGGTCGCAAGAACGGCAAGACCGCGCTCGCCGCGGTGCTGACACTGCTGCACCTCGTTGGGCCCGAGGCTCGGCCGAACAGTCAACTGTTCAGCGCCGCGCAGTCGCGTGAGCAGGCGGCCATCCTGTTCGCGCTGGCCGCGAAGATCGTGCGCATGTCGCCCGAGCTGCGCGATTACGTCGGCGTGCGTGACACGGCCAAGCAGCTTTTCGTGCCCGAGCTCGGCACGCTCTACCGCGCGCTGTCGGCGGAAGCCTCGACGGCGTACGGCTTCTCGCCGGTGTTCATGGTTCACGACGAACTCGGTCAGGTCAGGGGCCCGCGGTCGGAACTGTACGAGGCCCTCGAGACGGCGGCCGGTGCGCAGGATGAGCCGCTGTCCATCGTCATCAGCACGCAGGCGCCGAACGATGCCGACCTGCTTTCGCTGCTGATCGACGACGCGGCGACGGGTACGGACCCGCGGCAAAAGGTGTTCCTGTTCTCGGCGCCGATGGATCTGGACCCGTTCTCGGAAGCCGCCATCAAGGCGGCGAATCCCGCGTACGGCGACTTCCTGAATACGCAGGAGGTCAGGGATCAGGCCGAGGGTGCACGTCGCCTGCCCGCCCGCGAGGCCGCCTATCGCAACCTGGTGCTGAACCAGCGTGTGCACGCAGAGGCGCCATGGATCAGCCTTAGCGCTTGGAAGGCGTGCGAGGCCGAGATCGACCGCATGGAACTGGTGGGCCGTGGCTGCTTCGGCGGGCTCGACCTGTCGGGAAAGAACGACCTGACGGCGCTCGCGCTGGTGTTCCCGGCGCAGGTGAACACGGCCATCGCGTTCTTCTGGGTGCCCGAGGATGGCATTCACGAGCGGGCGGCGCGCGACCGCGTGCCGTATGACGTGTGGCGCGAGCGTGGATTTCTGTACACCACGCCCGGCAAGTCGATTGACTATGCCTTCGCGGCCATGAAGGTACGCGAGGCCATCGAGGAATTCGGGCTGCGCGAACTGGCGTTCGATCGCTGGCGCATCGACGACTTCGACCGCGAGCTGCGCGAGCTCGGCATCCCCACCGAAAAGGTGGATTTCGGGAAAGACCCGAATGGCGCGCCCGATCTGATCCTGCGCCCGCATGGGCAGGGGTACAAGGACATGGCGCCCGCCGTTGATCTGCTCGAGACCGACGTGCTCAACAGCAGGTTGCAGGTTGAGCGCAATCCGGTGATGACGATGTGCTCGGCAAATGCCGTGGTGACGATGGACCCCACGGGTTCGCGGAAGTTCGACAAGCGGCCGGGCAAGTCCACCGGGCGCATTGACGGAATCGTGGCATTGGCGATGGCGCGTCGCTGCGCCGGCCTGAATTCCAATGTGGGCCCGAGTGTGTACGAGGGCCGAGGAATCCTGACGCTATGAACTGGCTACAGAAACTGCTCGGGCTGTCGCGTGTGCCGCCCGTGACGCCGGACAGTGGCCGGGTGTTTTTCTCGGGCTCCACGCAGTCCGGCATGTTCGTGACGCCCGAGACGGCGCTGAACTATTCGGCGGTGTGGTCGTGCGTGCGCGTGATTTCCGAGACGGTGGCGCAGCTTCCGTGGAAAACCTACCAGCGCACGCCGAGCGGCAAAAAGGAAGTGGCGGCGACGAAAAACGATGTCGCCTGGCTGCTGCACACGCAGCCGAATCCCGAAACCACCGCATTCCGGTTCAAGCGTCAGCTCGTGGCGAACGCGCTGACTTGGGGCAATGCGTATTGCGAGATCGAGCGCGACACGTCGGGCCGGCCTATCTGGCTGTGGCCGATCCACCCTGAGCGGGTGAAGGTGGAGCGCAACGGCAGTGGCGAACTGATCTATCGCGTGCGCTCCGGTGCTGCCGATGAGGCGATCATTGGCGCATCCGACATGCTGCACTTCCGCGGCATCGGCGATGACGATGCTGTTGGCACCAGCGTCATTGCGAAGGCAAAACAGTCGATCGGACTGGGCCTGGCGATGGAGCAGTTCGGCTCGTCGTTCTTCGGCAACGGCGCGAATATGGGCGGCGCCCTCAAGCATCCGCGCACGCTGGGCCCCGAGGCTCGCAAGAACCTCGAGGAGTCCATGAAGAAGCGCGCGGGTGGACGCAATGCGCTGTCCACGCTCGTGCTCGAGGAGGGCATGACGTACGAGCGCATCGGCGTGCCGCCCGAAGATGCGCAGTTCCTCGAGTCGCGGCAGTTCCAGGTCGTGGAAATCTGCCGATGGTTTCGCGTGCCGCCGCACAAGGTCGCCGATCTGTCGCGTGCGACGTGGAACAACATCGAGCACCAGTCCATCGAGTTCGTGACGGACACCATAGTGCCGTGGACGTGCAATCTCGAGGAAGAAGTCAACGTCAAGCTGTTTGGACGGCAGAACCGCGGCGTCTACTACACCAAATTTTCCCTCGGTGCGCTGCTGCGCGGTGATACCGCAAGCCGATTCTCCGCGTACGCCACCGGCCGGCAGTGGGGTTGGCTGTCGGTCAACGACATCCGCGAGCTCGAGGATATGAACCGCATCAAGGGCGGCGATCAGTACCTCGTGCCGAGCAACATGACGACGCCCGATGGCGTCGAAAAGGCAGCCGAGGCGACACAGCCCGATCTGTTCCCGACCCACGGTGATCCGGCAACCGCGCGCGCTGCAGGGCGGCTGCTCAACAAGGCGAGGATCTGATGACCAAGTTCAAGGTACGCATGGCGGCGCCCAAGACGGGCGAGCTGTTCCTGTATGACGACATCGGCGAATCGGGCTGGGGCACGGGCATCGGTGCGAAGCAGGTGGCCGACGATCTCAAGGGTCTGGGCAAGATCGACACGCTGATGGTCCGCATCAATTCGCCCGGCGGCTCGGTGTTCGATGGCGTCGCCATCTACAACGTGCTCGCGCGGCATCCCGCGCGCATCGAGGTGGACATCGACGGCATGGCGCTGTCGATCGCCTCGGTCATTGCGATGGCGGGTGACGAAATCCGAATCGCCAAGAACGCCATGATGATGATTCACGATCCGTGGACTATCGCCATGGGATCGGCCGATGACTTCCGCAAGCAGGCCGATCTGATGGATCAGGTCAAGGGCACGCTCGTCTCGACGTATGCGGATCGCACCCGGCAGCCGGTCGAGAAGATCGCGGCGCTGATGTCGGACGAGACATGGTTCACCGCGGCGGATGCTGTGGAGTTCGGCCTTGCCGACATCGTGACCGAAGAACAGAAGATGGCGGCGAAGTTCGACCCGGCGCGATTCAAGAATGCGCCCAAGGACTTCGCGGCCGGCGCGGAAGCGCGCCCCGTTGCCAATCCATTCCGCGCAAAGCTGACCGACATGCAGCGGCGCGCAACCCATTACGGGATTTCCCCGTAGGCGAGGCGGTCACCCGTCTCATTTCGGCCGCCACGAGGCGGCTTTTTTTATGAGGTACATGCAATGACCATCGAGGAGCTCAAGGCTCGCCTCGCCGACCTGAACGACACGGCGAAGGCGATCCAGGCGAAGGCGGATTCGGAGAAGCGCGACCTGTCGGCCGACGAGGAAGCGCAGCTCGAGACGATCATGGCCGACTTCGACAAGACCGAAGCGGACATCAAGCGTCGCGAGAAGATGGCCGCGCAGGAGCAGAAGCTGTCGGCGTCCGCCGGCCGCCGTGCTGCTCCCGAGCAGCCGCGTAATGCGGGTGACGGTCTGCCGGCGCGCGAAGTGCGTGCGGCGATCTCGACGCCTGCCGAGCGGAACCGCTGGGGCTGGCACAACTTCGGCGACTTCGCCGCTGCGGTGAAGAATGCCGCGCTCGGCCGCGCTGTCGATTCGCGGCTCGAGAATGCCGCGCTCTCGACGTACGGCACCGAGGGTGTCGGCGCCGATGGCGGCTTCGCGGTCCCGCCGGACTTCCGCTCGAACATCATGCAGAAGGTGGCTGGCGAGGACTCGCTGCTGTCGCGCTGCGATCAGGTGCCGACGAGCGGTTACAGCGTCACGTTCCCCAAGGATGAGGCGACGCCGTGGGGCAGCGCCGGCATTCAGGGCTACTGGGACGGTGAGGCGGCCACGCTGACGCAGCGCAAGCCGGCGCTCGAGCAGAGCACGATCCGCGTGCACAAGCTCACGGCTTTGGTGCCGGTGACCGACGAACTGCTCGATGACGCCCCGGCGCTCGGCAGCTACGTGCAGTCGAAGGCGGCCGACGTGCTGGACTTCAAGGTGACCGATGCCATCATCAATGGCTCGGGCGCCGGTCAGCCGCTGGGCATCCTGAATGCGGCGTGCACCGTGTCGCAGGCGGCCGAAGGCTCGCAGACCGCGGACACCATCCACGGCCTGAACCTCGTCAAGATGTGGGCGCGTATGCCGGCCCGGTGGCGCTCCACCGCGGTGTGGCTGACGCATCCCGATGCCGAGCCGCAGCTCATGAGTGCGGGTCTGCAGGTGGGCTCGCCCTCGGGCACCATGACGGGCGGTGCGCTCGTGTGGATGCCGCCCGGCGGCGTCTCGGGTTCGCCGTACGCCACGCTGTTCGGTCGCCCCGTCATCCCGACGCAGGCGTGCCAGGCGCTGGGCGATGTCGGCGACATCATCTTCGCTGCCATGCCGCAGTACGCCGCGGTGACCAAGGCGGGCGGCCTGAAGTCGGACAGCTCGATCCACCTCTGGTTTGACCAGGGCGTGACGGCGTTCCGCTTCTCGCTGCGCATCGGTGGTCAGCCGTGGTGGTCCACGGCCATCGCGGCGAAGAACGGCAGCACGACCTACAGCCCGTTCGTCACTCTGGCGGCGCGGTAACAGGACACAGGAAGGAACACGCATATGAGCTTCGCAGAAAACAACGCCGTTCTCGTGGGTGCCACGGGCACGGCGAATTCCACTCCGCTCGTGACCTCGTACGTCAATGCCAAGCATTGCGGCGAGATCACCCTGATCGCGCGTCTGGGCGACATGGCGAGCGAGACCATCGACATCGCGCTGTATCAGGCGTCGGACTCCGGCGGCACGGGTGCCAAGTCGCTCAAGGCCGCCACGCAGCTCGCTGCGTCGGCGGGCGGAAACGACAACAGCTATGTTGTCATCACCGCGCGCGCCGACGAACTCGATGTCGATAACGGCTTCGAGCATGTCGCTGGTCGCATCGTGACGGGCGGCGCCACGGGCGGCACCGTGCACATGACCGTGCTCGGCTCCGACCTGCGCTACCAGCCGGCATCGCTGGTTGACGCGGCGGCCGTGCTGCAGATCGTTCCGTAAGGGCGAGGGGCGGGGGCTTCGGCTCCCGCCCCATTCTGCATGAAATACAGCATCGTCACCGGGCCGACGCTTGAGCCGGTATCGCTTTCAGAAATGAAAGCGCGCGCTCGCGTCACGGATGCCGCATCGGATGGAATCCTTGCGGGCTATCTGCTCGAGGCGCGGCAGTGGGTGGAAACCGTGGGCGGTCTCGCGCTCATGCAGCAGACCATCGATGCCTATTATGACGAGTTCGACTGTGACCTCGAATTGCCGAAGTCGCCGGCGCAGTCGATCACATCGGTGACCTACGTGGACACCGCGGGCGTGTCTCAGACGCTCTCAACGTCCTACTACGTGTTCAATCAGCGTGACCGCATTCCGCGTGTGGATCTCGCTGTGGGTTATTCCTGGCCGATCACCCAAGATCAGGCCAACGCCGTGACCGTGCGTTTTGTCGCCGGCTACGGTACAACGCAGAGCCTTGTTCCCGAGCCCGTGCGCGGCGCCGTGATGCTCTATGCACGCTGGCTGCTCGACGGCAAGAGCGAGGATTATGACGCAGCCACTCGGCTGCTCGAACCATACAGGGTGCATCGCGCCTGATGTGGACGCCAAAGCTCGACCGCTACATTGCCTTGCAGCGCCGATCGCTGGCTGCTGCGAACGTGCACGGCGAGCAGGTGGAATCGTGGGCGACGTACGCCAGCGTGTGGGCTGAAAAGCTGGAAGGTGGCGGGCGCGAGGCGTTCGTCGCGCAGACGACGTATGCCAGCACTGACATGCGCTTTCGCATCCGCCATCGCACTGATGTGCTGGTGACGGATCGCATCGACTACGATGGAAAGTCGTTCGACATCATCGGGATCAACGAGATCGGCCGGCGCGAAGGGCTGGAACTGTTCGCGAGGGCGGCGGCGTGACCACGACGGTGCGTGTCGAAGGTCTGGCCGAACTCAAACAGGTGCTCGAGCGCACGCTGCCTGATCGTCTGCAGGGCAAGGCACTGCAGGGTGCCCTTGCCAAAGCGGTGCGTCCCATCGTTCAGCAGGCGCGCACGCTTGCGCCAGTGGACACAGGGCGGATGCGCCTGGCGATTCACTCGAAGCGATCGAAGTTCAGCAATCGCGGGTACGAGTCGCGAATTGTGGCGGTGCGCCGCGGCAAGAAAGCGCAGAAGCGCGACCGCGATGCGTTCTACTGGAAGTTCGTCGAGTTCGGGCACATGACCCGCGCCTCGAAGAAGGTGGCCGGTGTGCCGCGCTTCATCCCAGCGCGTCCGTTCATGCGGCCCGCATTTGAGGCCAACAAGCTCAAGGCGCTGGAAATCATGCGAACGGAACTTGCTGGCGAGATCAAGAAGGTAGCCGCGCGCGAGCAGTCGCGCCTCGGCCGCCTGCTGCGTCGCAGGGTCGCGGGGTTCTGATGGCTATTCAGGTCGTGCGCGCCGTGCTCGTGGCATCGGGCGCGGTGACTGCGCTCGTACCCGCGACGCGCATCGAGCCGGTGCGCCGCACGCAGGGGCTCAGTGCGCCCGCCATTCTGATGCAGCGGATCAGCGTTACGCCGCAGAACCATTTGCGCGGTGACGGCGATCTCGACGCGAACCTCGTGCAGCTCGACATTTTCGCCAGCACCTATTCGGCAGCGCGGTCGATTGCGGATGCCTGCCGGGCTGCGTTGCAGACGGCGGGGCATGTGATGGATTCAGAGGTCGATGGATTCGAGCCGGACATCGACCCGGAACTGTACCGGCTGATTCAAACCTATCAGGTCTGGACGACTTAGGAGTAGAGGAACATGGCACAGAAGGCACAACAGGCGTACCTGAGCGTTGCGACCTCGGAAGCGGCTGCCGACACGATTTCGGGCCTGACTAATGCGAACCCAGGGGTGGTCACTGCGACCGCGCACGGCATCGCCAACGGCACGCCCGTGCTGATCGAGTCGGTGGGCGGCACGGTGCAGGTGAACAATCGACTTTTCATCGTGGCGAATCAGGCCACCAATACGTTCGAGCTCAAGGGCGTGGACACTTCGACCACGCAGGGCTATGGCGTGTACACGTCGGGCGGCACTGCGAAGGCGCAGACCATGACCGAGGTCGGCGAGGTGCGCGGCATCACGTCGGCGTTCGACGGCGAGGCCACCGACATCGATGTGACGCACCTGCGCAGCACCGGTAAGGAGTTCCTGACCGGGCTCGCCGACTACGGCAATGTGTCGCTGAACCTGTGGTTGCCGTCCACGTCGGACGCAGGGCAGACGCGCCTGCGCAACCTGCGAGAGACGCAGAGCATCGGGAACTTCACGATCACGCTGGCCTCGGGGCAGGTCGCCGCATTCCGCGGTCTGGTCAAGTCGTTCGCACTGTCCGGCCTCGAGGTCGATGGTGCCGTGCAGGCCGCGTGCTCGATCAAGGTCAGCAGCGCGCCCGCCTGGTTCGCCTGATGCTGACTTCGGCTGATGACTTCCTGCGCCCGCCCGCGCGCCGCACCGTGCAGGTACGCCTGCCGGTGCGTGGCGACGTGGCGATTGTGCGCGGGCTGCTGGTCGTCGAGGGCGTCAAGCTCGCGGACGATCTGCGCACGGCGAGCGGCATCGACCTGATCGCCATTCAGCTTGCCGCCTACCTGTGCGACGAGGCCGGCAATGCGATCCTGAGCATCGAGCAGGCGAAGGCCGCGGTGAACAACATCGAAGCGCAGGACGCGCGCGCAATTCTCGAGGCGGGCGTGAAGCTCAATTCGGTGGATGACGCGGGCATCGAGGAAGCCGCAAAAAACTAGCGGCCCGCCCTCTGCGACGGGCGCTGATCAATCTCTCGATCCGGCTAGGGGTAGTGGTCACGGAGCTTGAAAAGCTGCCGATGGCCACGCTCGCAGAGTACATCGCGGTGCTGTCCGGCGACCGCGAGAAAGATCGATCAACGGGTGATGTCACGCAAGACCTTTTAAGCGTGTTCGGCAACCCATCCAACAGGCAGAAGTAAGCGCATGGCTGCACTCGGCTCACTCGTCATCGAACTCGCCGCGAACACCGCGCGGCTGCAGTCCGACATGGGCAAGGCGGTGGGCATTGCCCAGCGCACCGCCGGGCAGCTTTCGCTTGCCTTCAAGGGCATTGCCGGCGGGTTCCTCGGCGCTTCGCTGATCAACACCGCAAAGCAGGCCATCGATCTAGGCGACAATCTCAACAAGGCCGCCATCAAGGCTGGCGTGACCGGCGAGACAATCAGCGAACTGGCCTACGCGGCCAAGCAGTCTGACATCGACCTGAATTCGCTGTCGAATTCGCTGAGGTTCATGCAGACGAATCTGAGCAAGGCGGCGAGTGGCGGCAAGGAAGCTCAGGCCACCCTCGCGGCGCTCGGTCTGACCTTGACGGATATTCAGGGGCTCGCGACCGATAAGCAGTTTGAGCTGATCGGCGATCGTATCTCGCAACTGCGCGAGCCCGCAGACCGTGCGCGTGCTGCTGTCGAACTGTTCGGCAGGTCTGGCGCAGATCTGCTGCCGCTGTTCGAGCAGGGCGCGAAGGGTATCCGCACCGCGCGTGAAGAAGCCCAGCGGATCGGCGCGGTACTCAGCAATGAGACCATCGCCGCGCTCGCCGAGGCTGACGATAAGGTCAAGCGCCTATCCCAGTCTTGGGATGCGTTCGCGGCAACGCTCACAGCAAAGGTAGCACCCGCGCTGGCTGACACACTCGACGCCTTGCAGGGTGACGCGAAGGCACAGGCATCGTTCCTTGCCGGGTTAGGTGCGGCGTCCGGCAGTGCCGAAGGGTTCCTGACCACGTTCGGCGATCAGGGTCGCGGACGCGGGCCCAGCACGCGCGGCGGGCGGCGCGGCCCGGTCGCCCCTGGCTTCAAGAAGGCGGCCGAAGAAGAAGCGAAGGAGGTCAAGACGATCTCAGATGGCCTGACCGAGTACGTGGTGAAGTCCACGTTCAAGCAGACCTCCGCCATCGAGCAGTTCTACGCCGACCTCGAGGAATCCACGCGCACGTCGATTCAGTCTCAGGTTGCCGAGTACGCGCGCCTCGAGGCCGAGGTCAGTGAACTGGTGCGCGCGGGCCGCATCACCGAGGAGGATGGTGCCAAGCGCGTACAGGAAGCCCTCGACAAGGTGCTGACTGGTGTGGAAGTCACCGCCAAGCGCGCGCAGGTTCCGCTCGAAAGCATGTCGGAATTCGCGCTGCAGGCCGCCCGCAACATGCAAAGCGCGATGGCTGATTTCTTCTTTGATCCGTTTGCGGACGGCCTCAAGGGAATGCTCAAGGGCTTCGTCGACATCCTGCGCCGCATGGTGGCGGAAGCTGCTGCGGCCAAGATCTTCGAGGCGCTGGGCTTCGGCGCGGGTGGATTCAGCGGTGGCGGTGGCGGGCTGGGCGGGCTGTTCAGTGGCATCACCAAGCTGTTCGGCTTTGCGAACGGCGGGCAGTTCAAGGTAGGCGGGTCGGGCGGTACGGACTCGCAGCTCGTGGCGTTCCGCGCATCGCCGAATGAGACCGTCACGGTGACGCGCCCCGACCAGCGCATGGGCGGCCCGTCGATCGTGCTGAACTACTCGCCGCAGATCGACGCGCGCGGGGCTGACATCGGCCTGACGCAGCGACTGCCGGCCATCCTGAACGAGCAGTCGCGCCGCATCTTCGACGAGCTCGACCGCCGCTACGGGCTGAGGCCGACCTGATGGCCGAGTATGTGCTGCCGCCCTGGCTGCGGGTGTCCGCGGTCGACAAGGGCATCCTCGGGAACACGGCCGAGTTTTCATCGCCGCTCAACGGTGCGACGCGCACCTACGGCCGGCCGGGCGATCGCCTGCGCTTCGACGTGCGCATCGAGAACGCATCGAACCGCACGACCGTCGCCGAGCGCGCCTACTACGAGGGCCTGCTCGCTGCGATCCGCAGCAAGGCAAATCGCGTGTGGATGTCGCCGCCCGGTTACGCGGGCCCGCGCGGCTCGTTCCCGGTGTCCGAGCTGTTCACGAATGCGGACTTTTCGAACGGCACCACGGGGTGGAACGTTGAAACGACGGGCTCACTGTCGGTCGCGGATGGCAGGCTGAGGATGACGACACTGCGCGGTGGCGTTGCCATCGCAATGTTCCAGCAGATCGCGCTGACGGCAGCCACGCCCTATGCGCTGCGCTCAGTCATCGTCGATGGCAAGGGCTCCGAGGGGTTGTCACTCGGGCGGTTTATCAATGGTGGAATTCCCAGCGCGAGCGACTATTCGACGGCGCGCGGGATGGGCACGCTGGTTTCGGTGCCGACTGCTGCGGAAGCGGCATCCAATCCGCGCTACCCGCTGGTTTTCGGTGGTGGCGTATTCAGGGCCGGTTCCTACGCGTCGCTGCCGTTCGCGTCTCTGGCCCGCTGCATCCTGACGGACAGCTCGCCCAACGAGTTCGCACAGTCGCTCATCAGCGGCGCCGGCTGGACGCTCGGCAATGCGACCGTGACGGCCAACTACTACACGATGCCCGATGGATCGGTCACCGGGTCGCGTCTGATCGAGGCGTCCGATATCGGCCAAAGCCACTACAGCTATAGAAGTGTTACGCGCACCAATGTCGCTGCCGACTGGTTCGTCTGCGGCGAGTTCCGGCGCGGCGATGTGAGTTCGGAGCGGGACCGCGTCTACCTGAGCGTTCGCGACGATGTCGCCGGCACCAACGGCGCCTACGCCGTGTTCAATCTTGCGCTGGGGACCGTGTCCGTTTCGGCCGCTGCGCTTGGGTCCGCTACGGATGCGCGTGCTGTCATCAAGAGTCTGGGTGATAACTGGTTCTACTGCGCGGTGGGATGCCGGATGCCCGCGTCGGGCACCACGGTGACGGGCTTTCTCGCCAGCGCCAATGCGTCCGATTCGGCGACCTACAACGGCGACGGATCGCGCAACATCGGTGTCGGTCTGGTCGGGCTGGCGCAGTCGTCGCAGCCCTTCAACCTGCGCGCGAACACAGGCACTGCCTATCCCACGGGCGTCGCACAGACCGGCGCCGGCCTGTACGTGAAGGGCCTGCCGGTCAGCACGAACGGGCTGCTGCTGCCCGGCGACTACGTGCAGATTGGATTTCAGCTCGAGATGGTCACGGCCTCGCTGGACAGTGACGCGGCTGGACTCGGCTACCTGCAAGTATCGCGCCCGATGCGCACGGCCGTCGCCGATAACACGCCGATCATCGTGCACCAGCCGATGGCCAAGTTCCTGTTCGCAGACCCTGACATCGGCTGGTCGCTGCGCCCGGGCCTGCTCTCTGACTTCACGATCCCGCTGGTCGAGGATGTGACGTGACGCGCTTTGTCTCGTCGACGAACGAGACCGAGGCGGCAAAGGTATCGGTAACTCTATGCCTGCTTGCCGAATTCGATCTGCTCACGGGCTTCGTGCGCGTTCACGACGGCACCGGCAATCTCTCCTTCGGCGGCAATACTTACTACGGCATCGGGCAGTTCGGTAGCGTCGAGACTATCGAGGAATCGACCGACACGGTTGCGCGCGGCGTGCGATGCACACTGACCGGTGTCGACGCGACGCTGCTCAGCGATGTGATTGCGGGCGGGAACCAGGGGCGCGACGTGACGTTCTATCTCGGCCTGCTGGCTGAGAATTCCATGACGTTTGTGGCCGATCCCGAGGAAGTGTGGGGCGGACGGCTTGATACGTTCGACATCAAGCTTTCCAAGGGCGCAGCCTCTATCAAGGTCTCGGCCGAGCATCGGCTGCGCCGCGAGCCGACCGCCGCGCGTTACACGAATGAGGACCAGCAGATCCGATTTGCCAATGATCGCGGATTCGACATGCTTCACCTGATCTCCACGACCAAGGCCGCATGGGGCGAGAAGCCGGCCGGCTATCGCGGCACCACGAACGGCCGCACCATCACGCCTTCCAGCCGCAATCTGCTCCGATGAGGCGCACGGATTGGGTAGAACATCTCCACGCAGCGGTGGAGGCATGGCGACACGAGCCGTTCGCATGGGGTCGACACGACTGCTGCCTGTTCACGGCACGCTGCGTGGATGCCATGTGCGGCACCGATTTCGAGTCTGCACTGTCCGAGAAGTACAGCGACGAACGCACCGCGCTGGCCTACATCGCCACCTATGGCGATCTGCGCTCGGCCGTGTGCGAGTGGCTGGGCGATACGGTGGCGCGGCCCGCGCTGCTGCGCCGGGGCGATGTGGTGCTGTTCCGCGATGACACGGGGGCCGACACGCTCGGCGTCTGTCTCGGCCCGACGATTGCCACGACGGTGCGCGGCGGCGACTCGGTGCCGATGTCGCGCGCGGTCACAGGCTGGCGGATCGACTGATGCCGCAGGCCGTGGTGGCATTGGCGGGCGCAGCAACTGCGTCTGCTGCGACGACGTTCGCTTTTGCCGCAGGCGCGGGCCTGCTTCTGCGCGAGGTGTCGAAGGCGCTCACGCCCAAGCCGAAAGGCCCCGGCCGGCAAGTCATCCCGACCGAGTACTCCGGCACGATCGAGCCGCGACGAATCATCTACGGCCAGAACCGCACCAGCGGAATGAATGCACTTTCCGCGACCGTGACGGGGTCGACGGGCGAATACTTGCATCAGGTTCTAGTCGTCAGTGGCACCGAGATCGACGACATCACGTCCGTCTATTTCGATGACGTTGAGATCACAGACGCTCAAATTGCCAGCGACGGCGCTGTCACGGGTGGCACGTTCAGCGGCAAAGCGAGCATTCGCCGCTACACCGGCACGTCCACGCAAACCGTCGATGACATCCTGACCACGGCTATCCCGCAGTGGGATGCAAACCACATGCTGCGCGGCAATGGCTACCTCGCGCTGCGCTATACCTACGACACCGACAAGTACAAGAACGGCAAGCCCGAAGTCTCGTGCATCGTGCGCGGGCGCAGGGTCTATGACCCGCGCCTCGATGTGACGCCCGGCGCAAGCCCGACCAATGCGTCCTACATTGCGTACAGCACGAACCCCGCGCTGATTCTCGCCGACTACCTGATGCTGGACATTGGCGGGGCCGAGGATGCGACGCGCATTGATTGGGGCCTGGTGGTCACGGCCGCGAACATCTGCGACGAGAATGTCCTGATCCCGCCCGCCGCGCCCACCACGACGCAGGACCGGTACACGCTCAACATCATGTTCGAGGCGCCACTGTCGCCCGAAGAAATGATGGATCAGATCGCGACGATAGCGCGCCATATGAACGGCCACTGTTACTACTCTGGCGGCAAGTGGCGCATGTACGCGGGCGCGTGGACCAGCAACGCATTTGCGCTGACGGAATCCGACTTCCTGGGCGATGTGCAGATTTCCACCGCGTTCTCGCGCATCAGCGGCGGGTTCTACAACGCTGTTCGCGGCTCCTACGTCGACCCCGCGCGCGGTGGACTGCCCGCGGAATTCTCACCCGTGTTCAATACGACCTATGAGGCGGCTGACGGCGAGCGCATTTACTCGGATGTCGAACTGCCCGGCTGCAACAACGACTACGAGGCGCAGCGATGGGCCATCCTGCATAACCGGCAGGGCCGCCGTCAGCGTGTGGTCACGGCGCTGTTCTCACTCGCCGCATTCAAGATCCGGCCTTATGAAACGGGCACGGTCACGATCTCCGAGATCGGCTGGACGAATCAGCAAGTGCGTTGCCTTGGGTGGAAGTTCACCCCCGACCCGGCCATCGAGCTGACGCTCATCGAGGCCGCATCGTCTGACTTCACTGATCCGGGTGTGTCGGACTATGGCGTGCCCGGTACAGTCACCGCGCCGACCTCGGCCAACTTCCTGCCCGGCGCACCGGGCAACTTCACGGCCACGGGCCAGCTTAACGCGATCCTGCTGCGGTGGGAGCGGCCCGCGAACGCCCCCGCGGGCGTGCTGTACCAGGTGTACGAGTACACCAGCAACAGCCCATTTTCGTCCGCCTCGCAGGTCGGGGCGGACACGGCCGACACGCAGATGGTCCTGCCCAAGCTGGACACGACCGAACGGTACTACTGGGTGCGCGCCAAGGTGCCCGCCACCGGAAACACCGGCTCGACCACGCCCAGCACGAATGGCCTACCGGGCAAGGCGTCTGCGATCTCGGCCGCCCTGTCCGGGTCCGTCTCGCCGGGCTCGGCGACCTCGACCGGCGTGGGCTCAAGCCAGACCACGAACAGCGTGACGGCAGCCGGTATCGCCGGGACCTCGCCCTACACGTATGCGTGGGCGTTCACTGCCGGCGGCACCGGCATCACGATTACCAGTGCCTCGGCAGCCGCGACGACGTTCTCAGCGACTGGCCTCGCCATCGGCGAGACCCGCACTGGCACGGCGACCTGCACGATCACGGACAGTGCCGCCGCGACCTACACGGTCTCGGTGTCGGTGACGATCTCGCGCACCAGCGGCATCACGCTAAACAGCAAGTCGGTGTCGCACATCGTGCCGAGCCCGACCGACGCGACGGCTAGCTACCAGCTCGCCAACACGCGCGATGTCGTGATCTCGCCGGGGTCGACTTCCGACGACTGGGCCGATGCCGCGCTCACGGCGTCCGACTTCGAATGCCGCGCCACCATCGTCTCGGGCTCGGTCAGCACCGGCACTACCGGCAGCTGGCTCGGCCTCGGCACATCCCGCACATGGACCCGCACCCGCACGTCGAATGTCGAGGGGGATGACGTCGTCGTCCTGACCATCGAGATCCGCGACGTCGCCACGAGCACGGTGCAGGCGACCGCCACCATCACTCTGACCGCATCGGTGTATACATGACCTGGCCCACCTCACAGATCGCCGAGACCAGCGCCGCCGCGCTCTGGAACCGCATGTGCAGCGACGCGCTGCAGGCCAAGCGCACCGCGCAATTCCTGCGCGTGCAGGCCGAAGCCTCGCAGCTCACGCCCGCCGCGCTGCGTCAGGCCATCCGCGGCCTGCGCGCCGCCCGCGTCTACCTCAACGCGAACGACAACACCGCCGGCCTGCAGGACTACGCCCGGCTCGTGTCGGGCAATGACACCTTCGACCTGTCGGTGGAATCCGGCGCGCTCAAGGCGGCGCTGCAGGCGCTGATCGGTGAGGGCCGGACGCTGCACAACGCCAGCACGGGCAACCTCGCCGCGGACGGCACGGTCACCGAGCCGCTGCAGTTCATCCCGGCAGCGTCGGCCACAGCATTCATTGCGGCGTGTGCCGCGCTCGAGGCGGTGATCGTATGAAGAAAATCAAGGAAGTCGCTGAACGCCTGTTCGCCGTGGTCCCGTTCAACCCCGGCAACCGCAAGACACAGATCGGCGTGGCCATCATCGTGCTACTGCTGATCATCGGCTTCGCCACGGCGGCGCGGGCCGACTCTTACGTGCAGTTCGGTGCGGGCACGACCCTCGCCCGGGGCGAGACATCCGCGCTCGACCTGGCCGTGGTCTATCCCGATGGCCCTGGTGATGCGTCCTACCTGTTCGGTGTCACGCTGGTCGGTGAGTCGACGCTGTACGGGCTCGACATGCCGCCGCAGCTCGCCTGGCGCGCGCAACTGATCGAGGGCTTCGGCCGGTTCGATGTCGGGCTCGGCGTGGCGTGGCTGCGCAACACCGACATCTACAACTGCTCGGGGCCCTCATTCGCGCTGTCGCTGGGCTACCGGCTCAAGGTGCTGCCGTTGAACCTGTCGGCGCTGCACTTTTCGAACGCAGGCGCGTGTAGGCCGAACAAAGGCCGGGACATGCTGACGGTCGCTTGGCGGTTCAAGCCATGAATGACCTGGCCAAGAAGCCCGCGGAGTTTCGCATCGGCTGGTTCTCGGTCGGCGATCTGATCTCCCTCGGCGCCGTGCTCGTGTTCGCGGGCGTCATGTATCAGCAGGGCCTGCAGAACGCCAAGGACATCGAGGCACTGCGCCAGGAGCAGCAGACGCAGCGCGCGCTGATCTCCGAGCGGGCCGTGCTGAAAGACGACTACCGCGAGGACATTCGCGAAGTGAAGCAGCTGCTCAAGGATTTGAGCGCCAAGATCGACCAGAAGGTCGACAAGCGGTGACGCAGCTCTCGCCCCGATTCACGCTCGCTGAGTTCGTGCGCAGCGAGACGGCGGCGCGCGCCGGGCGGAAGATCGAAGCGCCGCCCGCCGTGATCGCGAACCTCGCGCGCCTGGCCGAGTCCGTGCTCGAGCCGCTGCGCACCATCATCGGCCGGCCGATCGTCATCACCTCGGGATACCGCCCGCCCTGGCTCAACGAGCTGGTCGGCGGCAGCAAGACGAGCGACCACATGACCGGCTGCGCGGCTGACATCGTCGTCCACGGCCTGTCGCCGTTCGTGCTCGCGCGCCGCGTGCAGATGTCCGACCTGCCGGTCAAGCAGTGCATCCTCGAATTCGGCGAATGGGTGCACGTCAGCGTGATGCCGCCGGGGCTCACCCCGAAGCGCGAGTACCTGACGGCCACGCACCGCGGCGGCCGCACCGTCTACCTTCCCGGCCTTGTGGAGAAGCCATGAACGGCGTGACCCTGTGGACCCTGTTCGCGATGCTGTGCGGCCTGCTGGCGCATTCGCTCAAGCAGCTGATCGCCGCGCGCCGCAACGCCGCCGGCCTCACCGCCCGCGCCTACGTTACCGACCACTGGCCGGAAACCCTGCTCGCAACGGTGTCCGCCGTCGTGCTGTGGCTGGGCCTGCCGGAGATCGCTGCCATGTTCCCCGACCTTGCCCGCGCGCTGGGCGTCTCCGATCAGCAGACCGTGCTGTCGTCGTTCGTCGTCGGGTTCATGGCGAACAGCCTGGCCGACTTCCTCGGCGGGCGGGCGCGGGCGCTCGGCGGCGGTTCGTGACGCTGGCCGAGTTCATCGCCTCGCGCCCGGCCTCGAAGGTCGAGCAAGACTGCTGGCGCTACGAGCGCGCGCTGCAGGCCATCCTGCGCACATCGCCGTGCGCGATCGCTCGCGAGCTCGCCGCCGCGGCGCTGGCTGAGGATCGCGAACACCAGGACCGGCTGCGCGCCGGCACTGACGTCGAGGGTGTCCCGGTATGAATCCGCTACTGCTGGCCCGCCTGCTGAAGTTCGGCCCCTGGCTCGGGATGCTCCTCGGTCTCGCGGTCGGTGGCATCGGCCTGCGCTCGTGCGCCGCCGGCCTCGAGGCGCGCGGCCAGCTCACCGAGCAGGTGGCCGGCCTGCAGCGAGGCCTCGAAGCCGAGCGCGACTGCCTCGCCGGGTCGCAGTGCGCCATGCGCGCCGTCACCGAGGCGCTGGCCGCCCGTGACCTGGTGGCCCAGCGGCTCGACGAGCTGCGGGAGAAAAACGAGACCCGCGTGGCCGATGCCGTCGCGCGGTACGTGCAGGCCGAGGCCCGCACACGAATCGACCTCGAGAGGGCGCAGCGTGAAATCGAAGAACAGCGGAAGGTGGACGCGGCTTGCGATGCTTGGGCTAGCGAGCGCGTCGGTTGCATCGTGCGGCCTGTCCCGTTCGACCCAGGTGGTGAGCACGCCGACGCTGGTGGAAGCCCCGCCCCCGACCCTCGATGACCGGTTCACCCGGTCCTGCCTGATCCGCCTGCCGGCGCCGGCGACGAACGCCGATCTGCTCGCCCAGCGCAACCAGCTCGCCAAGGCGCTCGCCGACTGCGATGCGGCGCGTGTCGAGCTGGTGGAACTGGTGCGCCGCCCGTAGGGCTTCCTAGCGCGGCAGGCGCTGTGTCATTTCCGGTCGGTCGGTGCAGCCGCATCAACGGCTTGCGTCAGCCCAGCGAGCCGCGAAATGACACGCGGCAGCCCGCGAATCTGCTTACGACTCAACGGCATAGGGTCGAGTCACCGCAACCCTACGAACCATGAGGTCAGGAGTTCGAATCTCTTCGGGCGCGCCAACTTACGAGCGATCCGCGTGTCATTTCCGTGCCCCTGTGTCATTTCAGGGGTTTCAGCAGGGCTCCCTTGCGGCGGTAGTGGGCCTGCGTGACGGCCTGCGATGAGTGCTGCAGCCGCTCGGCGGCCTCGGCCAGCGTGCTGCTGTCGGAGGCGTTCTTCGCACGGATGTCGTGGAACTTGAACCGCTGCCCGCCCGCCTTCTCGTACCGGCGCATGAGGCTCTTCCAGACGGCATTGAAGCCCGACCCGGTGTAGGCCTGGCCCGCGCGGTTGCGCACCAGGTGGCGGCCGGGCACCTGCGGCGGGATGCGTCGAGCCCGGTCGACGACGTCGCGTAGCGCCGGTGTCCAGGCGAAGAGGGCGGCCTTGCCGGTCTTGGCAGCGCGCAGCCGCAGCCCCTCATCCGTCACGTCCTCCCGCGTCAGCGCAAGTACGTCGCCACGCCGCGCGCCGATCAGGTGCGCGAGATCAATGGCCACCCGCACGCGCTCCGAGGCCAGCATCCGCACCGCCTCGAGCTCGGCGTCCGTCACGTACCTCTCGCCGCGCTGCGCCTTCGGCAGTTCCACGCCGCGCGCAGGATTCAGTGACGTCACCCCCCAGCGGATTGCCTTCGAGTAGACGTGCTGCAGCAGCTTGATCTCATTGCGCGCGGCAATGGGCGCCGGCTGTCCCTTCTTCGTGCGCCGCAGGTCGATGTAGCGGTAGCAGTCCTGCGCCGTGAGCTGATCGGGCAGCATCTTCCCGAACACCGACCGCAGCAGATCCAGCGCGCGCCCCTCGTTCGCCTGCGTGTTCGCGGCCTTGAGCGGTAACACCTCGAGGCGATACCGGTCGATCACATCTCCCAGGGTCCGGCCGGACCATTGCCCAGCCACGAGCTCGCCGTACTTCGCCATCGCCGGCGCGAAGTCCCTGCCCAGCGGAATGCGCGTGCGTGCGTTCGGGCGCAGGTAGTACGCGCCGCGCTCGAGCGTCATTCCACGCGGAAGATGCAGGTTGTGCTTACGCCGCCGACCCACTGATGGCACCCCAGTTCGGCGTCTCTCTGCGCGCCGTTCCCCCGACAAGATGCCGGTTCGCCTCGGCGACGGCAACTATCGGCCGCCCCAGCGCGTTCACCGTGAACTTCCAGCCGTTGTCGCGCAGCCAGCGCACCTGCGCCGAGTGGCGCGTGCGGCCAGTCAATGCTGCGATGTCGTGCTGGGAGAGGAACATCACTCGTGGCGCCCACTCAGTGCGCTTAGCGCTGGGGCAAGCCACCGGAATCTTGCATGAAGGCTGTTCTGCAGGCGGTGAGACGACGCGTGCGCGAAATGCCCATGGTAGCTGGCCCACACCGAGCGCAGGCCCTGAAGTGCGTTGGCGATCGCGCGGATGCGCGACCCCTTCACGTGCCGTCGCTCCCAAGCGGCGAGCTTGTCTCGGCAGTGCGATATGACCCGCCGGCGCACGACCCGGTGCGTCGGGAACACGACGTACCCAAGGAAGTCGATGCCGCGATCCAGTGGCATCAGCCGGTGCTCGGGCTTCAGGCTCAGATGCAGTCGCTCGGCGAGGAACCGCTCGATCTCGATGTGCCACTCGGCCAGCTGCTGGCGACTCTCGTGCACGAGCACGAAGTCGTCGACGTACCGCACGTAGCGCCGCGCCCTAAGCTGATGCTTCACGAACTGATCCAGCTCGTTGAGGTACACGTTCGCGAGGAACTGCGACGACAGGTTGCCGATGGCCAGGCCGCAGCCGGCTGGAGCGTTCTCTAGGCGCTTGTGTGCAGGCACCGCCGCGCGTTCGCGCTCCGTGTACGCGCGTCTGACACCGTTGGCGGTCGGGCCCTGGCGAAGCAACGCATGAACAGCGCGCCGACAGGGCTCGCTGAGCCCGGCCGCTTCCATGCGCGGCTTCAGCAGCGCGTACAGAATCCGCCGATCAATGCTGTTGAAGAAGTTGCGTACGTCGAGCTGCAGATACCAGCCGCCGCCCTGGCCGCTGAACACCTGGCGAACGAACTGCTGCAGCCGATCCACCGCGGCGTGCGTGCCTTTGCCGACCCGGTTGGAGTAGCTGTCCGCGATGAAGATCCGCTCGTAGATCGCCTCAAGTGGCGGCACGAGCAGGTGATGGACCACTCGGTCGGCAAACGCTGGCGCGTGGATCTCGCGGGCCTTCGGCTTCGTCGCGATGAAACAGGTCGGAGGCGAGGGCGACCAGGTGCGCTCGTTCAGACGGCGCTGCAGCTCGAGCAGCTTCGGCGCCCACCGCAGATCGAACTCGAGCTGATCAGCGCTGGGCTTCTTGCCGCGTCGGGCGCCGCGCCAGGCAGTGTGAAGGTTGCGCAAGCTCACCGAGGGCTGACACTCACCGGCGCGCACGGCGCGGACGTGGTTGTGATTGCTCTGGTTGTTGCGGTTGGAGTTGCCGTTGTTGAGATTGACGTACCACGCGTAGCCCGCGGGGGCGGGCACTATCTCGCTCGCTGGGGACCCGGCCGCCCATCCATCACGGTAGCGCGGCTTCGTCACGGCGTTGCCTCTGCGAAGGCGGAGCGAGAACTCAGTATCGGGGCTCGCTGGTCGGGCGTTGAAGCGGTCCGACCACTCTGGCCCATCTCCCTCGGCTGCCTGAGCCAACCTCCACACTGTCTGCCAAGATCGTCGACGAGGCGTGCGATCGCCTCGAATTCCCGAAAGCTGCGGAATGCGTTGACGCTCTGCGCGAGCTGCAGCGTAATCCGCAGGTCGTCGATTGCGGTCGCCAGCTCGATGAGCCGTTGGCGTTGCCGGCTGCGCTCATTCCAGGCGCGATGCACGCTGCGCGAGACCTGCATCGCCTCCCTGCGCAGGTCCGCACCCACGCTGTACCGATGCGCACGACCAAACCGCATGACGGACTCCTCGATGCAGGTCAGCACCTGGGCCGCGCGTTTCGCGATCGGTGGGAGCTCGCGCTTCATGTCAGCGTCTCAGATTCCAAGTGGCAAGGACTGACCGGCGCGCACGGCGCGGACGCGGAGGCGATCGCTCCGGAAGTCGCGGCTGGAGAAGCCGTCGTAGAGAAAGACGTACCACGCGCAGCCCGCGGGGGCGGCGGCAATCGTCGACGTCCAGCACCAGTCGGCCGGGCCATCGAAATGCGTCGTGTCGAGCGCAGGATCGCAGCGCGTGTAGTCGATGATCGACAGCTGCTCCTGAATCGTCGGTGCCCGCCAGTCGTCGCGGCCGAAGAGTCGGACCGCACTCGCAGCAGCCAGCGCATCAGCGTGTGTCACCGGGCCGCAGTCAAGGCACTGGCGGGTCCACGTGAGCTGCGTCTGCGTGTCATAGACCGCAACCCAGTCGGGATCGCCTACTGCGACCGGATTGCCGTCCGCGCCGAGGTTGACGTATCGCGGCCCGGATGCCGCGACAGGTCGCGCCGCCGGCGTTGCGTCGAGTGAGTCGACGAGCGCGAGCACACGTTCGAGCGGTGCGCGTGCCACGTGACGCGAGACGAGGTCCTGCAGTTCTGATCGGAAGGTGTTCATCGTTGGGCTCCGTGTTCCAAAGGACAAGCTACTGACCGGCGCGCACGGCGCGGACGTGGTAGTGACCGCCCTGGCCGCCGCGGTGGGAGCCGCCGTAGTAGAGATAGACGTACCACGCGTCGCCCGCGGGATCATCCGCATCCGGCGTGCTGGTCCAGATCCACTCGTAGCGCTTCAGATCGAAGTCCGTGAAGAACCCAGCGTCCACTGCCGGATATTTCGAGCGGTCCGGAATCATGAACGCCTCCTCGACCGTAGGCAGGCGCCAGGACCAGCCGCAGAGGTCGAGCGACTCCGCCCACTTTGCCGCCTGCTTCCACGTCATGGTTTTCGGCGCGGCCTGAGCCGTCACGATCAGCGGCTGCGCGAGCAGCGGGCGCTCGATCCGCACGGCGACGTGATCGGTCGCGTCGTCGGGCAGGTCCTGGCCGTCACGGCCGATCTTGGTTTTCGTCTGCACTGTCTCTACTCCTGTGGGTCGTTGACGCTCAGCGGCCTTTTCGAGCCGGATACCAGCGGAAGCCCGCGCGAACCGAATCCTCGCCGCGGTCGATCGGCGTCCGAACGCTCGACTCGTGGCGCAGCTCGATGAACCAGCGCGTTGCCGGATTCGGCTGCCACTCGTAGCCGAGGGCGATGACGCCGAACGGGTTGTCGACCCGCGTGCGGTCGTAGTACCACCAGGCTTCCGGCACGGGCGGCAACGCCCGCGGCTGGATCACCTGGACACTGGCCTCGAGGTAGAGGCCACAGAGAATGGCGGCACAGCTCACGCCGCGTCCTCAAGCTCGGGCGGGTCGTCGTCCTCGAACTCGTCGGGCTCGTCTGCCTCGGGCTGCTCCTCGAGCAGTTGCCGCAGGTCCGCCGGCAGGCCGATCTTTTGCACGTTCTCGACCTGCAGCAGGAACGCGCGCAGCTCGCCGACCTTCGCGGGCAGGCTGTCGGTGATGCCTGCCGCGAACGCGAGGTCCATCAACTGGCCGCGCGTCTTGAGGTCGAGGTAGTCGGCGTCGATCGAGTACGAAGCGCCCACGTCGAAGCGGATGCACTCGGCCAGCTCGAGCACCTGCTGCGCCTGCAGCGACGTGAGGCACGCCTGGGCGACCGCGAGGCGTTCCTCGACGAGCAGCGGGTGGCCGATGAAGTCGGACAGCTTGAGCCGCGTGAGCGAGCCTTTCAGGTAGTCCTCGCCGCGCGCTGTGTTCCGTGCGTTGAAGTGGTAGGTGCGCGTCAGGCGCGGGGTCTCCCGGGCCGGGGTCTCGTCGTCCTCGTCATCGCCGCCGTCCCAGTGCGCGTCGCCGCCGTCCGGCATCTGGCAGGCGTAGTAGTCGACCAGGTTGCCGATCAGGTCGTCCCGCGTCGGCAGCAGCGCGCCGATCGCGCCGCGCAGCCAGCCATCGAAGTACTCCGCGACGCGCTGCCGGTGTGAGACCTCTTTTCGCGCCGCCCGCTCATCGGGCGCAGGGGTCTCGTCGTCCTGGTCACGCGCCGCCTCGGCCTTCGGCGGTTTGCGCCCGCCGGGCAGCAGGCCAGCATCCTTCGCCTGCTGGTTGTGCTCGGCGAACTTCTCCGCGTTCATGCAGAACGACCCATCGCCGACCTTGCGCAGGTGCTCGCAGCCGCGGCAGACCTTCTGCCATTCGAAATGCACGACCGGCCGCGGCGCTCCGGGGTATCCCCAGAAGTACTGCAGATCAACCGTCGTGGTCCGGTAGGTCTCCTGAAGCGTGTCGATGACATCAGGCGCCGGCACACGGCCGCCGAACTGTGCGCGCCGCCGCATCGGCGCCTCCATCGCCTTGAGCACGGCCGGGTCCCGATCGGCGATCAGCAGCGCCTTCGCGCCGTTCACGTCGAGCTGCTTGTCATTGAGCATCGCCTGCGCCCAGTCGGGCAGTTTGAGCAGGTCGCCGGCGGCGGCGATCTCCTTGGGCGACCGCGGCACGCCGCGCTTCTCGAGCTGCGCCGCGATCTCGGTATTGCTCAGGCGCTGCTCGGTGCGCAGGCGATGGATCAGGCGCGCGATCTCGATCTCGGACAGCGGCGCGCGGTTGTTGTTGATGGCGAGCTGGTCGAGTTGGCGCTGCGCGTCGTCGGTGCCGATCTCCTGCAGCAGGGCGGGCACGCTGCGCTTGCCGGCGAGCTTCGCCGCACGCCAGCGGCGCTCGCCGTCGATGATCACCAGCGCCTTGTCGCCCTTGCGCACCAGGATGGGCACCAGCACGCCGGATGCCTTGATGGATGCCGCGAGGACCTGCAGGTCCTGCTCGGGGAACTCCTTGCGCGGCTGCTCGGGGTCGGGCGTCAGCGCGCTGAGTGGGACATCGGTCTGCACGCCTGGGCGCAGCTTCACGGGTTTGGTCATGCGGATCTCCGGTCAGAGTAATGGCGGCTGCTCGGGCGCAGGACCCTGCAGTCGCTTGAGGGTGGCGAGCACGGACTGCATCGCCTCGATTTCGTAGTCGGCCTCGTGGCGCTTCATGGTTCCGCGCTCGACGAGGCGCGGGTACACGCGCAGGCGCTGCCGTATCTCCCGCTCGACGCAGCGGATCTGGCTGTCGAGCGGGATCGGCGTGCCGGGCGTCACGACGTCAGCTCGAGCGCAGTGAGCGCGCAGCACAGCAGGAACACCGCGACGCCGAGCAGCGCGACAGCAGCGCCGCCCTCACGCCGCGCCGGCCGCTGCGCGCGGAACGCGAAGCCCACCGCGCCGTAGCTCACGAGCGCATCCACTGCGGCACCTCGAGGGGTCGCAGCTCGATGCGAATGCCGTTCGGCATGTCCGGGTCGGGCGTGATGATCGCCTGCGCGTTGAGGCGCTTCGCCTCAGTGGCGAGCTTGCACACCGGCACGAGCTGCCAGCGCATCGACAGCTCGCGCTGCTTCGCCCGCTCGAGCGCGGCGAGCGCCGCGTCCTGCTCCGCCGACAGCGGCAGGGTGACCACGGCGTTCATGACGACACCTCGACCCACGAGCACTGGTTCAGTGCTTCGCGCAGCGTGTCTGCGTGCGCCTTGTCCACGCAGGCGCAGCAGATCTCGCGGCCATCCACGTGAACCAGCACGTTGTAGGCCAGCGAGCCGTCCGTGAGCGTGATGTGCGCAGGGATCGCGCGAGGAATGCCGGCGGCGGTTCGCCCCTTGACCACGGCGTTCATGCCGCCACCGGCTGGTTGATCAGCAGGAACACGCGGCCGTCCGGATGCACGGATGCGATGCGCTGCGCATTGGCCCACACCGACGCCAGGGCGGCGTGGTCGCCCGCGTGGAAGGCCTCGGCGTCGTCGACGCTGGGCCGCGGGTCATGGACTACGAAGTTCTGCCAGCCCGTGCGGGCGGCTGCGGCCTTGGCCGTCTTGATCGCGTCGTCGAGGGTCATGGGTCACCTCCTGATGAGGTGACATTACGGCAACCCGTAATCCCATGTCAACGGGAAGCCGTAATTATGCGACGCCGGTCAATTCAGACGTGTCATCCGGGGTCAGTAGTACTGGGGGCCGGGCGGGGGCTCGTACGGTGGAAGCTCGGATCCGCAGTGCTTGCACTTCACTGCATCGCGCTGCACCAGCTCGGCGCACGCATTGCACTTGCGCATCGTGCCGTTCGCGAGGGCCCGCCGCTGAAGCTCGGGCGCGTAGTCGCCGACAAGCAGCAGGATGACACCCGCGATCAAAGGCGACGTGACCAGGGCGAGGAGAAACCAGCCGACTCCGGTGCGGCCTTTCTTGCCAGCCACCGCGCCGACCACGACCGACAGCACGATCCACAGGAACGCGATCATCAGAACCTCAGTTCGGCAGTTCCTTCATCATCTTGGCTGATTTCTTGCCGCGCCGTTGCCTGATCTGCTGAGCCACCAATGACTCGACCATGATGCGCACCTGAGTTTTCGCGGGCTCGTCAAGCTTTCCCCATTCCGCCCCGAAGCGTCTCTCCTCGACCGTGGCCTCCGGCAGCACATGGGTGCTGCTCGTAGGTTCACGCACGGCGTGCGCATCCTTCAGGTACTTCGGGCCGCGCTCTTCGACCAGCCACATCGCGTGCACGCCCAGGGCCAGCGCGAGCTGCACGACCTGCTTCGTGCCGGTCTGCCTCTCATTCTCGAGGTCGGATACGGTCCCCGTGGCCAGGTTGGCGCGCTTTCCGAGCTGTCCCTGTGTCAGGCCCAGCTCGAGCCTAACCTCGCGAATTCTTTGCCCAATGTGACGCACGGGCGCATTAGACCGGACAACCGTAACGGGAAGCCGTTGACGAGGCATTACGGGTTCCCGTATTCTGTCGGTTATGACCACTTGGGCAAAGCGCATTCGGGACCTCCAATCGTCCGGGATGACCCTGCAACAGATCGGCGAGGGCGTCGGACTGTCGACCTCGTCGATCGGCGACATCGCCAACGAGCGCAGCGATGCGCCCAGAGGTGATGCTGCGGTGGCGCTGTATCAGCTACACCGTCGCGTCGTGCGCCGCCGCCGAAAGCTGGCGGCCGCCGCTGCGGTCGATTCGAAGCAGGGTGCGGTATGAGCCGTTCCACGGGCTTCCACGATTCGTGGAACGGTGTGGAAGCGCGCCAAGGCGCGCTATTCCACGAGACCATGGCCGACGCCCTGGGCAGCGCCGTGCTCGCCATCGGCGGCATGAAGAAGGCCGCGCACGCGCTGTGGCCCGCTGACCCGCTGGTGCGCTCCGAGACGCGGCTGCGCGCCTGCCTCAATGCCGAGCGCGCCGAGAAGCTGTCGCCGGACGAGGTCATCCGCCTCGCCAAGCTCGCGCGCGACGCGGGCGACCACTCGGTCATGCAGTACCTCGCCGCCGAGCTCGGCTACGACATCACACCCGTTGAACCGGAAGAACAGGCCGCTGCGCTGCAGCGCCAGTTCATCGCCGCGGTCGACGAGCAGCGACGCATCGCCGATCGGCTCACGCGGCTCGGGGTGAAGGTCGCATAGCAGCTCGACGCTGCACGAGCCTCCGACTCGGAAAACCGGAGCGTGTTGGGGTGATGGTCGGGCACGTAAGACGAAACCGACCAGGCGCTGAATGGGCTCACGAGGGCTGATTCGCTGCCTTTCTGCTCGCCTCAGAAATGAGGGGGGTAGGGGGGCGCATCCGGGTCTTCAAGGGCTGGGTCCGGGAAGAGGTCGGAGGGGGAGAAGAGGCAGATGGGCATGACTGCATCAGCACGACGCATGAACGCACCCGCACCCAAGAACCCGCAACTGCTGGCCTCGCTCGCCAAGCTCGAGCGCATCTGCGCCGAGGTCAAGGCGAAGCAGTCGACGACCGACGTTCCACGTGAATCACCCGCTGACGGTTCTGCTGCCGCTGCTCCCCCCATCACAGCCGCAGCGCCTCAGAGCGCCCCTCCCCCGGGTCCGCAGGAAAACCCGGGGGAGGGTGCGCTCACCTTGGCGTGGACGCAGCAACGCTGGGGCATGACTCGCCGCCTTGTCTCCTCTCGGGTGGGCGGCGCGATCTACACGATCACGCGCGAGGACTACGACGACGGCGTCGCCTACCACGCCTGGCGCGAGGTGAAGACCTTCATCACCGAGATCGGCACCGGCTTCTACAGCAGCCACGAGGCCACGCAGGAGCAGGCCCTTGCCGCTGCGAAATCCGCGTGCGGCGCCGACGCGCTGCGCCGTATCGGGAGGGAGTGATGCACGCCCGCGATGCCACGTTCGAACTGTTCGGCGAGGACAACCTGCGCACCATGGTTCACCACGCCGGGCCGGCGACCGAGATCGCGGCCGCGCAGGCCGTGTGCCGCCGCCGCAGTGCGCTGCACGCCCAGGTGCTCGAGGCGTTCCGAGATCTCGGCGACATGACCGACGAACAGCTCGAGCAGCTTCCGCAGTTTCGGCACTGCGCGCCGAGCACGATCCGCAAGCGCCGCAGCGAGCTCACGGATCCGCGCTACTACGATCCGCCTCCCGTGGTCGCCCGCGGCCGCGTCGAGCGCCCTGGCCGTACGCCCATGACGCTGTGGGGCCTCGCGTGATCCCCAACGATCTGCAGCGCCGGATCCTGCATCTGCTGGGCGGCGTCTCGCGGCTGAGCTACCGGGATCTGCATCGCTCCCTCGGCGGCGTGCCTCACCAGACGCTCGAGACGGCGCTCTGGCCGCTGCTGCGGGCCCGCCGCGTCATCGTGAAGGGCAAGGGCTACGCCCTGCCGCCGCCGTCACTGTCCGAACCCACCGCGCCCAGGAGGCCGCATGAGCCAGAAGGTCTGTCGACGCTGCGAGACGGAGAAGCCCCTCGAGGAGTTCGGCAACGACTCTCGAACGCCGGATGGCAGGTCCCACCTTTGCAGCGAGTGCCGGGTCACGAACAAGGGGCGGCGCAAGGGCAAAGGCAAGACGCTGGCTGAGGTGGTCGAGAAGCACACGCGCAAGGCGAAGCCTAAGACGCCCGCCGCGATGTCCCACGCCACGACGCGAACGGTCAGCGCCGAGAACGACGGCAGCGGCAATATCTCGGTGTCGGTCGACGACGGCGCGGGCGATGCGACCCTGCTTTACCTGACGTACGCCGAGGCGCAGGCGCTGCGGGACTGGCTCGCCGGCCAGAAGGATCTCGCATGATCGACGCGCTGCGACAGTTCTGGTGGTGGCTGTGGACCGGCCGCACGTCCCTCGAGGCGCAGCGCCGAGCGCTCGAGGAGGACTGCCGCCGCTTCGGCGGGCAGGTCACATGGACGGACACGCACTGATGCGCGTGCGATCAGTCGACGAGCTGCCGGCCCATCTGCGCCCACAAGTCGAGCGCGCCCTCGTGGTCGAGTCGCCGACCCGCGCGGACCCGGCGGTGCGCAAGTACCGCAACGAGCCGGTGATGCGCGATGGGAAGCGGTTCGATTCAATCCTCGAGGCTGACTTCTACGACCTGTTTACCGCCGCCTGGCGGGCGGGCCAACTCCTCTGGTTCGTGCGCCAGGTGCCGTTCGAGCTGCAGGGCGGCGTGCGCTATCGCGCCGACTTCCTGGTGTTCTGGCGCGTGGATCTCTCGAAGGTCGACCGCGGCCACTCGCGGGTCGAGGTCGTCGACTGCAAAGGCGTGGTGACGCAGGAGGCGATCAACAAGTTCAAGCAGGTGCAGGCCGGCTACGGCGTCACCGTGCAGCTCGGCGTGCGTGAAGGCGGGCGCCTGACCATGAGGCCCTGGCGATGATCTGGGTGCTCGCACGCGGCGAGGGCGATGCCGTGGAGTACTGGACCGGGCGGTTCCGCCACGGAGAGCCCGAGGCCACGCCCTTCTGGGCGGATGCGCAGAAGTTCCACGACGCGGCGGCCGTCAACGAGGCGGCGAGCACGCACCGCCTGCTGCGGTACTCCGACGAGTGGTATGCGCACCAGCCGGGCGAGCGCAGCGAGCGCCGGAGCTGACCGTGGCCGCGCAACTCGACCCCGCGCTGCAACCCACAGACCGCCTGCTCGACATCTGGGCGCGCGACGACAGGCCTGTGGGCAGCGGCGGCTTGCATCCCCTCGAGGTGATGCGGCTGCTGCAGGAAGGGCAGGTACTCGGCCCCGAGTCGCTGACGAACGATCAGGTCATGATCATCGTCGACCAGGCGATCCTGAGAAGCCCCGCGGACGTGCAGGACTTCCTGAAGGTCTGGTACAAGCAGCCGACGCCGGTGATCGTGAAGGCCCAGCGGCTCGGCGTCTCGCGCACCGGCGTCTACGAGCTCTGGCGGAACCGCGTCTGGTTCATGCGCGGGATGTTTCGGGCGAAAGGACTCGCGGTCTGAATGGCCGCGCCCGGCCAGCGACACCAGCGCGGGCAGCTTCTGCGTCGCGGCGATCGCTGGGTGGTGCGCTACCGGGTCGACGTCGCCCAGGAAGGCACGCACCGCATCACTCGCCGCCGGGCCACGCTCGAGGTCGGCAGCACTGACGAGCTGCGCACGCGCAGCGCCGCGCGCGCCGTCGCCGACCAGGTCATGGACGGCATCACCGGGCGGAACATCGCCCCGGGCCGCGCCATCAACGCCGCGAAGTACCTGACCCGCTATCAGGCCGAGCGGGTGGTCCTGATGCGCCCGAGCTCGCAGGCGAACGTGCGGCGGGCCATCCGGCTGCACCTCGGGCCCCTCGTCGCCGGGCTGCGGCTTGACCAGGTGGGCGCGGGCACCGCGCAGAAGCTCGTCACGCAGATGGCCGCCGGCAAGCGGGCGCCGACCTCGGCACGGCAGGTGGTCAAGCTGCTGCGCACCATCCTGCGCGCCGCCCGGGACGATGGATTCTCGGCGCACCCCTTCGAGATGCGCGCGGTGCGCTTCGCCTCGCAGGTGAAGGCCGGCAAGAAGCGGGCGGTGTTCGCCATCGAGGACGTCGCCACGCTGATCGAGCGGGCCCGGCCGCCGTGGGGCACGGTCTACGCCGTATCGGCGCTCCTGGGCCTGCGCTGCGGCGAGACGCTGGGCCTCGACTGGTCCGACATCGACCTCGACGCGGGCACCGCCACCATCCGCCAGTCCGCCGTGAACGGCCAGCTCCAGGCGCTCAAGACCGCACGCAGCGCCGGCACGCTCGCCATCCCGGGACCGCTGGTCGAGATCCTGCGCAGGCATCACGCCGCGCAGGGACAGCCCGCCACGGGCCTGCTGTTCGCCACCCGCACCGGCCGCCCCCAGTACTCGAGCGCCTACCGCCGCGCCCTCACGCGGGACCTCAAGCGCCTCGGCATCGCCCACGGCGGCACGCACGCCTTCAGGCACACCGCCGCCTCGCTGCTGCTCGCCCAGGGCCTGAGCACCGCCGCCGTCAGGGACTCGCTCAGGCACCACGACGTGAAGCAGACGGACACCTACGCGCACACCGTCTCCGCCGACCTGCGCAAGGGCGCCGACCTCCTCGGCAGCCTGCTCGATCGAGCCTTCAAACCCCGCTGACCGTTACGCAGTTTGGCCCGATTTGGCCCGCGCGCGACACGGCGCGGCCTGCTTTTTCCCGGCTTTCCTGCACGTGATGCGATTCCCAGTAGGAATGGTGACACCCCGGGAGGCGCGCGATTTTCTGCTGCCAGAGGCTTGCATGTCCGAACGTGCGCACGTGAAATCGCGTCACCCTGCGGGTAACCGCCGGGGTCGAAAATCGGCCCGCCTCGTGCGGGCTTTTTCATGCCCGCACGTTGCCACTGGCACGCGGGCGCGGCCCTTCTCCGGGCCGCTCTACCCCTCCGGGCTGCGTGAACGGCCCTTTCATGCCGCGGCACCGAACGGGCCGCGGCGTCTTTTCGAGGTCCTCGTGCAGCACCGCTGGGTTTACCGGGTGGCAGGCCGACTTGCCGCCACGTGGCTGATGATCGTTCTCGCCCTGGGCACGACCCTCGCGTTTGCCGACACCGGCCTGTGCTGGTCGCGCGCCGGCACGGTCGAGACCTGGCAGAAATGCGAAGCCGGCCGGCAGGTGTGGAGCCGTGCGACCACGGGCGCCTATGGCGACTACGCGCGCGGCACGTTCCGCGACTTCGCGGCGGTCCCTGCGACCGAGGCGGTGTACATCTGCGAGGCTGACCGGCCGATCGGGGCGGGCGAGGGCTGCCCGACGCCGGGCACGTACACGCGCGAGCGGTTCGTGCTCAAGTCCTCGATCTCCCCACCGCCGCCACCGCCGCCCCCGCCGCCGGTAGCGCCGACCCTCACGCTGACGGCGAGCTCGGCCACCGTGCTGGTGCCGGGCACCGTGACGCTGAACTATGCGGTCGCCAACGCCACGAGCTGCGCGCTGGCGGGCGATTGGGCGGGCACCATTGCCGGCGCCACGGGCTCGACCGCATCGGACGTGACGCAGGTGCGCGGTTACTCGTGGACCCTGACGTGTACCGGGCCCGGTGGCTCGGTGTCCCGCACGGTCACGGCGACCGGCCTGTTCGATGTCGAGCGCGCGTGCGCCTCGCTGCAGGCGCCGGCCGACTTCTCGACGGTGCGTATCGCCGATGATCCCAGCGCCATCGATGGCACGGGCGCCTCAACGCGCCGCTGCATCGTGTGGACGCAGCGCAGCGGCCAGCCCGCGACCATCTGCGGCAACCCCGCAGTGAGCCTGGCCGGCTGGGCTGCGCGCCTGCCCGGTGCGTCTGCGCTGCTCGACGACGCGCGCATCCAGTCGATGTGCCGCACCTATCTCACCCGGCCGCTGTCAGGTGCCGAGGCCGCGTTCGCCGATACCCTGCGCGCCCCGTGATGGACCTGTCCTATGGGCGTCGCAGGCCGGCTGACAGCGCCGAAAAACCTAGGGTTGCAAGCCTTCCAGCGGCCGGGCGAGAGCCCCGTGTCTCGCGCATGGTGATCGAGGTGCGTGGCCTCGCGCCAGTCGTGATCGGCGGGCGCCCTGAATCTCAGATGTACCGGGCCCGCGGTGATACCTGATGCGGTATCGGGTCATGCGCCGGTTCAATTCGGTTCCGGGCTCGCTTCGATTCTTCGGTAACGATGCGGGCAACGGCACCACGCAGATCGATCGCGTGGTCATCCCACTCGACGCGCCCGCCACGGATGCCGATGTGGGCGCGGGCGACTTCACCATCGAGGGATGGTTGCGCACGACAGCCGGCAACAACGCCAGCACGCAGACGGGTGGCTCGAACTACAACTTTGTCAACACCAACATTTTCTGGGACCGTGACCGACTCACCGACGACCCCGCATTTGGTGTGGGCCTCGGCGGCGGTCGCATCACCTTCAGCGTCAAGAACGCGAGCGGCACCAGTTACACGCTGGTGGGCGCCACCGACATCCGCGACGGTAACTGGCATCACGTCGCAGTCACCCGCGAGCAGAGCACTGGGAATCTCGCCATCTACCTCGACGGCTCGCGCGATGCGAACACCACGAGCGCGCCCTCGGGCGACCTGAGTTACCCGAACGGGGCCACGGGCGCGACCTGGGACCCGTACTTGGTATTCGGTGCTGAGAAGCACGATTTCGACCCCGCGATCTACCCGAGCTTTTACGGGTACATGGCCTGCGTCCGCATCTCCAACAACCTGCGCTACACGGGCACGAGCTACACCGTGCCCACTGCGCCGCTGACGGATGACGCGAACACGCTGTGCCTGTACCTGATGACCGAGGGCAGCGGCACCACGCTCACGGATAGCGCGGGCAATGCCAACGGCACGCTGCGCCAAGGTGGCAGCGCCAACGGCCCGCAGTGGTCTAGCCTGAGTCCGTTCTAATGGCCGTAGCTGGCGTCGCATTCAATCAGCGCACCACTTCGGGCACGACGGTATCGGCCACGCGCCCGTTCTCGGCGGGTAGTTACGGGCTGGTGGTCGGCCTCACGGACCAGAACACCGATGTCGATCTGACGTTCAGCGGCTCCGGACTGACCTACAACGATATCGCTGTCGCCAACGTCAACAACGGCGCAAACAGCGATTTTTTCAACCAAGAGGCTGCCTGGTTCGAGTTCGTTGCCGGCGGTTCTCTCACTGTCACATCTACTGCCGCGTCCTCATCGGGTTGGGGCGGCATTGTGCTAGTCGAGGTGACGGGCGTCTCTGGCTTCGATGCGGCGTCCTACCTGCGCACGACGGGATCGCCCAACTGCGGCAGCTTGAGCAACACGAACGCAGCGGCGACTCGTATCGCCATCGGCATTGCGTGGGGTGGCGGCACGCTGGCTAACGTCAGCGGCTACACGGATCAGGGCAGCGGCACGCAGTTTGGTGGCGTTGACACCTGTCGCGTGTCGTCGCTGGTGGAATCGTCGGTCAACAGCCGCACGTCGGCATTCGGTGCGGGCACGGGCGCCAATCCATTCCATTGCACGCAGTTCATTTTCAACGACGTAACGGCGGGCGGCGGCATTACTGCGCTGAACTTGTATCAGCCCGCGAAAGTAACCTTAAGGATGTAGCCAATGGCTAACGGGCTTCTGTATTCAGCCGGGTTCGAGGCGATCACGGTCACCGATGCGGCACAAGACATCATCTTCCTGGCTACGTCGAGCACCGTGCCTATCGTGGTTCACGAGTTCAATCTGTCTGCGTCGGACACCACGGACATCCGTGCGCGCCTGCGCGTACTTCGGCGCACCACTGCAGGCTCGGGCGGCACGGCGGTCACCGCACGCGCACTGAACAGCCGCAACACGGTTGCCGCAGCGACGACGGTGACAACGATCCGCACCACGCCGGGCACGGCGGGTGACGTGCTCGAGGGCCATCGGTGGTCGCTGCTGGTTCCCTTCCAGCGTCTGTACACGCCGGAAGCTCGCATCTACATCCCCGCGTCGGGATTCCTGGCGCTCGAACTGGTGGCCGGATCGGGCGCGTCGCGCACGGTCAGCGGCGAAGTCGTTTTCGAGGAACTCTAAGCCATGAGCGCAACCAACGTATTCGAGAACGGCCTGCTGTCGCTGATCTTCGAGAACGCCAACTACGCCAACGTGGGCGACGCCACGGGCCTGCGCGGCTCGAGCACGGCGGGCGTATTCTACGTCTCGCTGCACACAGCAGATCCGGGCGAGACCGGCACGCAGACCACGAGCGAGACGGCGTACACGAACTATCTGCGCTCGGGCGGGTCGGTGGCGCGCTCCACCGCGGGCTGGACGGTCGCCTCGGGCGTGGCCGACAACGATGCCGCCATCACGTATGCCGCGTGCGGCGCGTCAGGTGCGACGCTCACGCACTTCGGCATCGGCTCGGATTCGAGCGGTACGGGCAATCTGTTCCTGAAGGGCGCGCTCACGGCGTCGCTCGTGGTGTCCAGTGGCGTCACGCCCAGCTTCGCGGCGGGCGCGCTCGACGTGTCGCTCGACTGATGTTGTTCCCTGCGCGCGTCAACACGGGTGCGCTGCTCAAGCGGCAGCGTATCGAAGTCGTGGCCGAAGGCCCGCTCGTGGTGCTGCGCATCGGCAACGCCGAAATGAAGATGGAGCACGAGACCGCGCTACAGCTTTCCACCTGGCTGCGCGTGCGCGGCAAGGAAGCGAAGGAGGCCGCGGGCGATGCCTCGCGCCATTGGTCGGTGATCGGCAACCTCGAAGCCGTCGAGGGCGGTGATCGGCCGTGGTGAACACGCACTCCGATCGCCTCGAACGCTGGCTCGGCGCTGACAAGGTGGCGCAGATCAGCGCGGCCATGTGCAACCCGGCTGCCAAGTGGTACGGCTCACCGATTGCCGTGCATGGCGTGCCCGGCCATGTGTACGCATCGGCCGATGGCGACTTCATCGGCGCGATCGACGCTGGCTATGAGGCGTCCGTGTTGGATCGCGTTGCCGACATGCACAAGCGCGAGCGGCGCCGTCGCCTTGCGCGCATGGGGCATGGCCGCAGGCAGTCGGGCGTCATCACGACGCTGGACGGCGCGCTGTCGGCGTACTTTGGTGGCGACAATCGCACGTTCAGCTTCCTGAAGTCCGGCACGACAGGCGTGGTGAATGCCACGAATACCCTGTGGTATGTCGGCTCACAGCCGGCTGCCGGCGCGGCGGCTGCTGCGGCTCCCGGTGGAACCGTGCCCACGGATGCCACGACAGGCTCGTGGACGTTCGACAACCCTTCGAGCGGGACGCAGCATTTCGTATTCGGCAACCCGATTGCGAGCGTCGCGGCGAACACGCTGCTGCTCTATGACCGGCTGTTCAGCGTCACCAAGACCATGAACAGCACGGCCACGGAAGCCGTGACCGGCGTGCCGACGCGCTACACGTCGAACACGGCGGGTAATGCGGACTACGCGGGCAACAATTTCCTGATGATCGAATGCCGCACGGCGCTGCCTGCGACCGCGCACAACTGGACGACGTGCACGTATGTCGATCAGGACGGCAATGCCGGCGCGACGCTGCCGAGCGTGACTGGCAACTCGTCGAACATCATCAACCGACTCGACCAGCCTGCCGGCACATGGTTCTGCCCGCTGGCGTCGGGCGATACGGGCATCGATTCGCTCACGCAGATGCAGTGCTCTGCAGCCGTGGCAACGGGTGCTATCGACTTCACCATCGGCCATCCCATCGCGTTCATGCCTTGCGGCATCGCGAACTTCGTGTGCGAGAAGGATGGGCTGACGACCTCGATCAGCTTGGAGCGCATCTTTGACGATGCGTGCCTCGCCTTCCTCGAAATCTGCAAGCCTGCGACGACTGCGACGACCTACACGGGCACGTTCACGACGCTCAGGGGATAGCGCATGGCCGTCAGGATCGGCGGGCGGCCAAACAAGAAGCGACTGCTTCAGATCGGGTATCCCATCCCGATCAGCGCGACCAGCACGGTCGGCGAACTGGCGGGTGTCGCCGCGCTGTCCTTCAGTGCGAGCGCGACCGCAGACCAGCCGGCGCAGCCGTTCACGGTCTACGCCGGCCGTATACAGTCGCTGTGGGTCGGCGGTGTATACCGGCCTGATGTCTACCGGTTCGTAACGCCGGCCTTGTGGCGCCCGAATGCGGCGCCTACGGGTGATATCGCTGGCACGAGCACGCCGGCCTTCACGGTCACGGGCACCGTGCAGGGCGCTGGCGCACTGGCAGGCACGTCCACGCCGGTATTCGCGCCTACGGCCGCCTTGGGCGGCGCGGGGGCATTGGCGGGCACGGCCAGCCTGACGTTCACCACGAGCGCCACGGCGAGCGGCGGCTCGGGCATGGCGGGTGTGTCGGCGGTGGTCTTTGCGACCACGGCGGCGCTCACCGGCTCGGGTGCGTTGGCGAGCTCGGCCTCGTTCGCGTTCACCGTCTCGGGCAGCCTTGACGGCGCCAGTGCGGGGCTCGCGGGCAATGTCCCGTTGCTGCACAAGGTCACGCGCCACCGCAGGCCGGAGTACGTCACCACGTACTTCGATCAGGTGGTGGTGTTCCCGTACACGCCGGCCTCGGCGCTGGCGGGCACAACTGCGCTGGCCTTTGCGCCCACGGCAACCCTTGCAGGTACGGGGGCGCTCGCCGGCACGGCGGCGATGGTGTTCAGCACCACGGCTGCCGGTTCGGGCGGCTCGAGTGCGGCATTCACGGTCTACCCGGGCCGACTGATCAGCCTGTCGGTGGGCGGTGTATATCGCCCGGACACGTATCGGTACGTCACGCCGACGTACTGGATACCGGCCACGCCAGCGGGCGACATCACGGGCTCAACGGCCCTGACCTTTGCCACGTCGGCCACGCTGGTCGGCTCGGGCGTACTGTCAGGCATCAGTGCTCTGACCTTCGCGCCCACGGCCACCGTGGCCGGCGATGGCGCATTGGCCGGTACGAGTGCGCTGGCATTCTCGGGCAGCGCCACGGCAACGGGCGCAGGGGCCCTGGCCGGCACATCCCCGGTGGTGTTCAGCACCGCCGCGGATCTGACGAACAGTGCCTCGGGCGCCATTTCGGGCACGAGCGCCCTGACGTTCTCGGTCACGGGAACGGCCACGGGTGCGGGCGCACTGGCGGGCACAATCTCGCCCACATTCGCCCTGTCCGGGACGCTGATCAATGGGGCGTCCGGTGCGCTGGCCGGCTCGGCGCTGATCGCATTCACGCCCACGGGCGCGATGGCGGCCACGGGAAGCCTGCAGGGCATTGCCGCCCTGTCGTTCGCGGCCTCGGCGGCGATTCGTGCTGATGCGGCCATTGTGGGCGTGGCGGCGTTGACGTTCGCACCGTCTGGCACGGTCATCGACGGATCGTTCTCGGCGGTTCGTATAACGGTCAATGTGGGTCGGTCTGGAACAGTGCAGGCGGGCGCAAGGCAGACGGTTGGGATCAGTGCACAGCGTGATGTGAGCGCGACAGCCCCAAGAGATACCGCTGTCTCGTCATCCAGTGACGTGAAGGTGAACCAATGACCGTTCCGATCGTACTGCTCGACCCCAGCGACAGCGCCATCATCACGGTGGACTGGTCAGATGCGCTGGCCTCGGGCATCACGCTCTCGAGCGTCACGCACACGGTGCCCAGCCCGCTGACCAAGGTCAGTGAGTCCACCAATACCAGCACAGGGCAGAGTCAGGTGCGTGTGTCGGGGGCGGTACACGGCAGCATGTACATGATCGAAGCGCAGGCCACGCTCAGTAACACCGAGGTCATCAATCGGCAGTTCCCTGCCCGAGGATGGAACAGCTAGTGTCCCGCATCTATGATCAGCAGCGGTGGAAGGCGCACGTACGCCCCGCCCAGCTCGCTGCGCACCCGATCTGCCAGCACTGCGCACAGCGCGCCATCATCAAGGCAGCCGTGCATGTCGATCACATCACCCCGATCTCGGCTGGTGGTGACCCTTGGGACAGCAACAACCTGCAGTCCTTGTGCCACGACTGCCACAACCGCAAGACCGCGCAGGATGAAGGCAAGAGCCCGCAGCTCGGGTGCGACGTGGACGGCATCCCCGTGGCGCGCAAGCAGCAGCGGCGGGGAGGGGGTGTCGGAAAGTTTTACACCAAGCGTGAACAC
>CAZENI010000017.1:12283-39056 GCA_964513055.1 uncultured Opitutus sp. | reverse complement strand
AGAACCCGACCGGCACGCTGACCTTCGAGCACAACTGGGGCCGGCTGAAGGTCGACCACGCCTACCGCTGGAGCAACACGCACTGGAACTCCGGCGCCGGCACCAGCCGCGAGGGCGGCACGGTCGCCATGCGCACGCGGGACCCCATCGGCTTCATCCTCGATTACTCGGATCCGCGCGGGAAGGTCTTCACGCAGACCTCGGGTCCGCTCGTCACCGATGCGGCGAGCTACGCGACGTTCGCGACCGGGGCCGCGACGGCGGCGCAGCCCGTGGCGCCGACCTCGACCGTGCTGACGAAGCGCGACACGATCACCGACACCAATGAGGTCCAGGCCAACGTGAACGCGTCGTATCTGCTGCCGCTGGAGCACGCCGTGACCGTCAAGGCCGGCCTCGATTCGGTGAACAAGCGCGTCAACAACCGGCAGGTGTATCCGCGCCGGTGGTATGCCGCGCCGGGCACGGTGCTGCCGACGACCGGCCTGATGCCGTTGACCGAGTTTGAGCGCGCCAACGGCGGCGCGCGCCTGCCGATCGTCGATCCGGCGGCGATCAGCACCTCGCTCGGCAACACCGCGGTCTGGACGGAGGACGTGAACTTCACGGCGACCTCGCAATACACCGGCCGGCGCCTGATGGAGGAGGGCGTCGATGCCGCCTACGTCCAGGCGAGCACGAAGTTCGGCCGCATGACGCTGCTTGCTGGCGTGCGCCACGAATGGGTGAGCACGGACACGTTCACCTACTTCCGCGCCCGCACCACGGCGCTCGCGGTGGAGCCCGATCACTTCAAGCGTGCGGCGCTCGACTTCGGCCGGCTGTCGAAGGACGGCAGCTACGACAAGAGTTTCCCCAGCTTCCATGTCGCCTACGACCTCACGGCCAACCTGAAGGCGCGCGCGAGCTGGTCCACCAGCTACGGCCGCCCCACGCTCTTGCAGGTGATCGCGGCGACGAGCGCGACGGAGGCCACCCAGACCGTCACGATGGGCAATCCGAACCTGCGGCCCCAGACCGGCGAGAACATCGATCTCAAGCTGGAATACTACTACAGCGGCACGGGCATGGTCTCGGTGCGCGGCTACCGGAAGGACATCAAGGATTACATCGGAACCGCGGGTCGCTCCGGCGAACTCGTGCCTTTCGGAGAGGACAACGGCTTCGACGGTCTCTATGGCGGCTACGAGATCATCCAGTCGCGCAACCTGGGCGACGCGGTGTATAAGGGTCTCGAGTTCGATTTCCGTCAGCGGCTGACGTTCCTGCCCGGCCCGCTGAAGGGCCTGACCATCCGCGCCAACTACACCTACCTGAAGACGCAGGGCAATTTCGGCGGCACGGTCGGCTTCAGCACCAACCAGGTCGCCGGGTTCATCCCGAAGGCCTACAATGTCGGGCTGCTCTACACCTACGGGAAGTTTGGCGCCTCGTTCGACGTGAACTACACGGGCGGCTGGCCGGTGGTGAACGCCGTGCCGGGCGCGGTCGGCAACCGCTTCCGCGATCCGTGGACGGTGATGAACGCGGGCGTGCGCTACGACATCTTCCGCGACACCACGCTGTTCATGAACGTCTCGAATCTCGCGCAGGAAGGCCGGCAGGAATACATCTTCGATTCCAGCCGCCCGCGGCACATGTATGTGATTCCGCGCGCGGTGAAGTTCGGCGTCTCGGGCCGCTTCTGAGCCCGGGCGAACGCGACGGTTTTCCAAGGCGGGCCTGCGGGCCCGCCTTTTTTGCGCCAACGTCCGTGCGGGTGGAGCGACCGAGAGGGAGTGAAACGTCTCTCGTCCAGCGCGCCGAACGGGGGGATTCGTCTGCCGAGTGCCGTCGGTCCCTGCGCTTGCGCGCAGGGCCACACGGCAGACTCGATGGTTACCCCAGCGTCGCTGGCTAGTCCCAGCCCTCGTATTCTCGGGCGATGCGCTCGATGGCTTCTCGCTCCGCGGGCCCGATGCCATCATCGCCTACATACGAGAGGGCGCCAAGAACCACCCGCAGTTCTCCCTTCCCGGCGATTTCTCCGCGTTGGATGATCCGCTGAATCACCAGGTCGGGATCGTCCGCGACCCGGCCGAAGCCGAACTGTCGGGTCAGTTCGGCAATCACCCGGTCGAGAGCCTTTCGGCCAATCACCCCGCGGGACATCAATTCGAGTTCGGCATCAGCCTGCTTGATTTCTTCGAGATCCAGTCGCGCCTGGCCCGCGAGATAGACGAGGGCAGCGGCATGGGGACCGGCGAGAGCGGCTTTGACGGCCGGGTCCGCGCACGCGACGAGTTTTCCGAGCTTTGCAGTCAGAAACGAAAGATAGTGGCTCTTCTCCTTTTCAGTCATGGCGCCCGCACGCCATGATTCAGGGGATACCACGCGTAGTCGATGATGCGGAACACAATTGGCACGACGCCGCCTGTCAGCGAGGGGTTGCCGGTGAAGGAGTGGATTTCCGGAGGGAAGTAGAAGCGGGAAGAATCGTGGTAGACCCGGCCGAGTCCATTCGCTACGTCCACGGCTCGATCGATGTTCACGAGGGGCCGGGCCGGAAAGTAGGTCTTGTAGGCATCCATCACGGACTGCTCCCGCCCGCGCATGGCACTCCACGCACCGGGGTCCCAGTTGGACATGTCATGATACGAGTTGAAGAAAATGACCGTCCAGCCGGCGGCTCGCGATTTGCGGAGATGTGGGATGGGGTTGGTCTCATGGGAAGCAAACCGCCTTTGCAGGACGAGATTGTGGTTACCGGGGCCATGCGTTCGCCCCACGTAATACTGCCCGGTTATAGTGTTCTTCATCTCATAGACGACGAAAGAGAAGGGCAGATCCTGCTTCTTGGTGAGGAGCTTCTCAACCAGTGCCTTGATCGTTTCGATGGCGACCGCACCTCCCAGCGCTTCAAAGATCTTCTGCGTGATTTCGCCGAGGCGGTGTTGCACCTGGGGTGGCAGCACCCTCGGCAGGGCACCCGCGAACGCGAACACGGGCACCACAAGTCGCTCGGCCTGTGCATGGCTCAGCGAGCCGCCGTAAATCAGGTCGAGGAAGTCGGTGTCACCGAGTTCCTCCAGGGTGAATTCATCCCAATCGAGGTTGTTGTTGAAAAAGAAATTCTTGTAGGGCTGCGGCCAGGTATGCGGGTTGTCGAGGTCGAGCGGAACGGCGTCGTTGGGTTTGCCCAGACGCACGACATAAAAGCGGTAGATGTGATGTGCGACCTCGAGGATCGGAATCGTGATTCTACTGTTCGCGGTGACGGTATGTTCGGTTAGGTCCGCCCATTCAAAGCCGCCGATGCCAAGGCCCTTGCAAATGACGTAGCGCTCTCCGGCTTTCGCGTCGAAAGTTGCATAGTGCATGTTATAGGGCACGACCGCATCGTAAAACGCGAGGGAGCTGCTCCAGATTGATTGGTATTGGCCAAGTGCGATCCGGCCGTCGTGGTCGCTGTCGAAACTATTGAACCAGTCGTTCGCTTGCGTGAGGAAGCTGGTCGAAAAAACCGGCTCGAGTTCGAAGCGGGCATGGACTTCGGCCGCATAGCCGCCAACCCCGTCTTGAAACACTTCGTCGGGGATTCCATCCCGATTTACATCGACCCAGAACGTGGCCCCGGTGGGGGCGGGCACAAAGATGGGTCTGGCATATACGTCGCCCTCACCGATGGTGATGTTTCCGCGCGAAGTCGTGGTGCTGTTGGCCATGGTGCCGGGCCCGACGATATCCCAGCCGGCAAAGTGGGTGTTCGCCGGAGGCACACTGTGCCAAATTTCCCGGCTTGTGCCGGGTGCGAGCCCGGTCGCGCTTCCCCATCCTCCTATGACGGTAAGCGAATATGTTGTGCTAGGATTGGGAGGCGGAGGCGGGGGAGGATTGGTGCCACCACCGCCGCCTCCGCCGCCGGAGCCGGTGCTAGGCACCGTGCGCGTCTCGCTGACGGTCTCCGTGTAAGTCTGGATGTTGCGCACATCGCCGGCGCAGCTCCGCTCTCCCGTGGTGTGGGTGTAGTTCATCACCCGGGTTTGGGTGACGTTCTGGCCAACCGGCACCGTGCTGGCGTCGGGCGTCCAGCCGGACACTTCGCTCTCGGCCGTGATGTCGTTGAAGGCCGACCAGGTGATCACCGGCACCGTCTGCCAGTAGCCCGGCGTCACTTCCTGGTAGTATCCGGGGTCCGTGCGCCAGTAGCCGGGCACGGTTTCTTCGTGGGCGGGCACTTCCTCGTAGTGTTCCGGCACGACCACCCAGCGCCCCTCCACGAATTCGTAGTGCCCCGGGATGGTCTCCTCGTGAGCCGGAATCGTCTCCTCGTGCGCGGGGATGACCTCCTCGTGCGCGGGAATCGTCTCTTCGTGGGCCGGAATGACCTCCTCATGAGCGGGAATCGTCATCTGGTAGCCGGGGACGTATTCCTCATGCCCCGGGGTGTAGTCCCAGTCCTGGGTCTCCTCATTCCAGCTCCAGGATTCATCGACCCAGTAGGTGTAGCCGTCGACCCAGACGGTCGACTCTTCCACCCAGATGGTCTGCTCCGCGACCCAGATGGTGGTGGCCTCTACCCAGATCGTCGATTCGGGCACCCAGACCACCTGTTCCGGCACCCACACGACCTGTTCCTCCACCCAAACGACATGTTCGGGCTCCCAGACCGTCGTTTCCGGCACGAGCACGACACTCGCCGGGACCCAGATGGTCGACGGCGGCACCCAGACGTCCTGCGGCGGCACCCACGTCTGCGTCGGCGGCACCCAGACTTGTTGCGAGTCGCAATCGGCGCGCACGGGGCGACGCAGCACGGAGAGGCAGAGGACGAACACCAACGCAACTCGGAGGAGCGCGGAGAACGGCCGGCGCGGGGCGGCACGGAAGGAACCGATGATACTCATGGGGTAGGGGAAAACGGGAACGCGATCCCAGCCGAATCCATCGCCGCTACGGCGAGAAGCCGCGTGATCGGCCTAATTGGATCAGCGGATAGCCTGATTAGGCTGATCGGCAGGCTTGATTGCGCACCGTGCGAAATCGCGCGCGAGGTTCCGCGGGGCGGTCGCGCGCGCAGACGCGGGAACTAAGGACGGGGAGGACGTGATGCTTTCGCGTCGGCCTGCCTCCGTGAAGTCGACCTCGAAGCCCGGGCGCAGGATGCGCGTGGGTGTCAGGCGCACGAGACCGCGCTGGACCGCGGTGCGCATCAACTCGGTGCGGGAGCGCACGCCCAGCTTGCGCATGATGCGCTGGCGGTGGCCATGGATGGTGTGGAGGCTGAGGCCGAGGCGCGCGGCGGCGGTCTTGTCGTCGCAACCGTCGCCGAGCAGCGCGAGGATCCGGAGTTCATGACCGGAGAGGACCTGCGGCAGCGTTGGCCCGTCGGCGGTGCCCGTCGTGGCTCCGGGGCCGGGAGGACTGAAGTAGGAGCCTCCTTCGTGCACGCGCCGGATCGCCAGGGGCAGTCGGGCGCAGTCGTCGGTTTCCGAGTCGAAGAAGCCCTCGACGCGCCCGGGTCGCAGGTGCTGGCGCGCGACTTCGTCGCGCCGGCCCGAGACGACCAGGATGCGGAGGACGAGGCGGCGGGACGCGGCGAGGGAGATGAGGTCGAGGCCGTCGCTATCCGCGAAGGTGAGGCCGAAGATGCCGAGGTGGGCGGGCTGCGACGCGAGCGCAGCTAGAGCGGCCTCCGCGGTTTGGAAGCAGGGCGCCTCGGCCGCGATGCCGGCACCTTGCACGGCCTGGCGGATGAACTCCGCCGCGATCCGATCGCGTTTCACAATCACGATGCGGGGTGGGAACGCCGGCGGCTGGCGGGCAGCGGCGTCGCCGAGATCGGCGAGCGCCGTTTCCGAGTCGTGGGATTTGTGCAGCGGGGTAGGGAGGGGCAGCATGGCAGCGAGGGGTGGGCGACCTTGCCCGGGCGAGGGGGGGGCTCCGACCTGCCGGTCGCCGCGGGGATGCCGTTCACCCTGCCGCCGGCCGGGGTGCTGGCGAACGGGCAGACTACCGGGATTCCGGTAGCCGGCCGGATCGCCCGCGGCGCGGACGGCGACCGTCCCCGCGCGGCGCAAAAAAAAGCCGCCCGGAAAACCGGGCGGCGGACAACCTGCGTATCGGAGACTCGATTACGGGGCGTAGGTGATCGTGCGCGCGTTCGCGACGCCGGTGATCGTGATGGTCACGCCCTGCGTGTAGCCGTCGGGATAGCCTTCGCTCGCGACCGTGTTGAGGGCCTTCACGTAGTTCGTCGCGCCCACGAGGCTCGAGGAGGCGGCGAAGGTCGCGCCATTCTCCAGGTAATACTGGTCGGCGGCGGCGGCCATCTGGCGGGCGTTGTTCAGGACGGCCTTGTCCTGGGAGGCGACGCGGACTTTCTGGAACGCGGGGATCGCCATGGCGGCGAGCAGGCCGATGATCACGACGACGATCATGATTTCGACCAGCGTGAAGGCTTGGCGGGAGTTGAGGCGCTTGTTCATGGTAGGATGTAACGGGAAGCCCCGAGGTCGGGGGAGGTGGAATTACCCCCGCGTTCGTGCCCGCCGACAACGGGGGAGACTACGTAATTCCGCGGGTCGGGCGCCTTTCACGCATTTGTTAAGGGCTTGCGGGTGGGGCGGTGCGGCGGGCCCGGGCCGCCGCGCCGGTTGACGCGCGGGCGGGAAGCGGGAGAATCGCCTGCCGCCGGGCGCGGAATCGCGCCGGGCGTTCCAGCCATGCGCACACTTCTTCCCGGCTTGATCCTCGTCGCGTGCTGCGCCCTCCCGGCGCGCGCGCAGAAAGCGGCAGAGCCCGCCGTGAAGCTCGCCGAGGTGGTGGTGACGCCGAGCCGCTTCGGCGTCACGGATTCGCCGGCGGCCGCCGCGACGCTCACCGCCGGCGAACTCGAGGCGCTGCCGCAGGTGGGCGACGATCTCTTCCGCACGATCGCGCGGCTGCCGGGGCTGGCGGCCGACGACATCTCGGCGCAGTTCTGGGTGCGCGGTGCGCCGCACGGCGAAGTGCTCGCGCGGCTCGATGGCGTGGAGTTGATCGAGCCGTTCCATCTGAAGGACGTCGACGGCGCGCTCTCGATCATCGATCCGGCGGTGATCCGGCAACTGGACCTGTCGACCGGCGGCTTCTCCGTCGAGTATGGCGACCGGCTCGCGGGCGTGTTGATGATGGAAACGAAGCAGCCGGCGCGGGCGCTCACGAGTATCAACCTCAGCCTGACGGGACTCGGCGCGAGCCGGCAGGGGATGTTCGCGGGGCAGGCGGGACGCTGGCTGGTGGCGGGACGGCGCGGCTATCCGGATGTGGCGCTGCGGATCTCCGGGCGCGACGACGACATCTCGCCGCGCTACTACGATCTCACGGCGAAGGTGGAATACGATCTCACGGCCGCGCACACGTTGTCGCTGCACGCGCTCCGCGCGGGCGACGGCTTCCGCTACCTCCGGACGAACTCGCCGTCCCTTTCGAGTTCCTACGACAGCGACTACGTGTGGGCGCGGTGGCGCGGGGCGTTCGGCGACCGGGTGCGGGGCGAGGCGGTGCTGTCGTGGGCGCGGCTGGTGTGGAACCGCGACGGCACGGGGCGGCTCGACGGGTTTCCCTTCTCGCTGCACGACGACCGGGAGCTCGATGTCGTGGCGCTGCGGCAGGACTGGGCCGTGACGGCGGGCGAAGGCCTGGTGCTCCGTGGCGGGCTCGAGGCGAAGGACGCCGGCAGCCGCTATGACTATGCGCTCTCCCACCAGCGGACGGCGGTGAACGCGGGCACGCAGGTGGTCGTGAGCGAGAATGTGCGCGCGGTGCTCGCGCCCGACGACACGGCGCTCGGCGCCCATGCCGCGGCGCGGTTCCAGCCGCTGGCGGCGCTGGTGGTCGAGCCTGGAGTGCGTTTCGATCGCCACGACCACGGGCGCGGCGCGGAGTGGAGCCCGCGGATCAACGCGGCGCTGAGTGTCGGCCGTGGCACGGTGCGGCTCGCGTGGGGCGAATACACGCAGGCGCACGGGCTGCACGAGCTGAGCGTGGGGGATGGCGAGCGGGCGTTTGGGCGGACGGAGCGCGCGGAGCACCGGGTGCTCGGCTTCGAGCATCCGCTGGGGGCGGCGGTGTCGCTTCGCGTCGAGGCGTATGAGCGGATCGGGTCGCGCCTGCGCGCGCGCTGGGAGAACCTGGACAACGGCTACGATCTTTTCCCGGAGGCGCAGTCGGACCGGGTGCGCCTGGCGCCGGCGGGCGGCCGGGCGCGCGGCGTCGAGGTGATGCTGGCGAGCCGCGGCGGCGGTCGCCTGCAGTGGCACGCGAACTATGCGCTGTCCCGGGCCGAGGAGAAGCTGGCGGGCCGCTGGGTGCCGCGGGCGCGCGACCAGCGGCATGCGGTCTATCTGGATACGACGTATGCGCCGAACGCGCGCTGGCAGTTCAGCGCCGCGTGGCAGTATCACACCGGCTGGCCGACGACGGATGTCGTTTACTCGCTCGCGGCGCTGAACAACGGCCGCCGCCTGCTCGTGTCGGCGAACGGGCCGATCTACGGCCTGCGCCTGCCCGACTACCACCGGCTCGATCTGCGCGCGACGCGGCGGTTCAAGGTGCGGCGGGGCGAGGTGCGTGCGTATGTCGATGTGTTCAACGCCTACGACCGGCTCAACCTGCTGGGCTACGATCACCGCGTGACGATCGCGGGGACGCAGGTGACCGACGTGAAGAAGCCGCGCGAGCAACTGCCGATCCTGCCGAGCGCCGGCGTGAGCTGGGAGTTTTGATCTCCCGGCGAATTCAGTGCCGAGGTGGAACGGCTTGACCCAAGCCGTTGGTTTGAGAGCGCACGGATCGGTTCTCGTGCCCGGACATCCTGAAGCGGCTTGGGGACAAGCCGCTCCACCTCGGACTACTGCTTCTTTTTCGCCTTGGCCTGTTTTTTGGCCGAAGGGTCGCCGGGCTTGTCGGCGTAGTCGGGAATGTGAAACTGCGTCGCCTTCACCTGGGCGTCGAACTCGGCGTTCATCTTCGCGAGCAGATCTTTCGCGGCGGGATCGGCGACGAGGTTTTTCGTTTCGTAGGGATCGCGCGCGAGGTCGAAAAGCTCGGTCCATTGGTCGTTGCCCGGATACTTGATGATCTTCGCGGTGGGCGTGCGGACGGCGACGACGGTGGGCGTGGTCGGGAAATTGCTCTCGAAGAAATACTCGGCGAGGAACGATTGACGCCAGGGGGCGTTCGGATCGGCGAACAGGGGACGCCAGCTCCGGCCCTGCATCTCCGCCGGCACTCTCGCTCCGGCGAGATCGACGATCGTGGGCGCGAGGTCGATGTTCAGCACCATCTGGTCGCGTAGCGTGCCCTTCGCGATCATGCGCGGATAGCGCACGAGCAGCGGAATGCGGAGCGACTCGTCGTAGGCGGAGCGCTTGTCGCCGAGGCCGTGCTCGTCGTGGTAGTAGCCGTTGTCGCTCGCGTAGACGATCATGGTGTCGTCGGCGAGGCCGAGTTCGTCGAGCGTGGCGAGCAGGCGGCCGAGGTTGTCATCGGCGGCGGAGATGCAGCGGAAGTAGCCGAGGTTGACCTTGAGTTCGCCGTTCTCGCTGACGAGTGCGCTGCCCTTGCCGGCGGCGGGGGCGGTGTCGCCGGGGGCGCGGTAGATGGCGCGGACGTTGAGATTCGGGACGGGGCGGGCCTTCGCGTCGGCGAAGCGGTCCTTGGCGCGCGCGGGCGGATCGAACGGACCGTGGCAGGCCTTGAAGCCGAGCGTGACGGAGAAGGGCCGGTCGCGATTCTGCTTCATGAACGCGATGGCATAGTCGGTGGTGACATCATCGACCCAGCCCTGGGAGGGCGTGGCCTCGCCGTTCACCTCGATCGGGCAGTCGAAGTATTTCCCCTGACCGACAAAGCTCGCGGAGTAGTCGAAGCCGGGACGTTTGCCGCGCTGGCCGCCCATGTGCCATTTGCCGATGTAGGCGGTGGTGTAGCCGGCAGACTTGATCGCGGTGGCGTGCGTGACGCTCGTCTCGGGGAAGGGCGTGTGGTTGTTCACGACGCCGTTGAGATGGCTGTAGCGGCCGGTCATGAAGTTGGCGCGGCTCGGGGCGCAGAGCGAGTTGACGACAAACGCATTTCGGAACCGCGCGCCCTCGGCGGCGAGGCGATCCATGTGCGGCGTGGTGAACCACGGGAAACGGGCCTTGTCGCCCTGCTCACGCTGCACGACGCCCATGGCGTCCCAGCGCTGATCGTCGGTGTAGATGAAGAGGAAGTTCGGTTTCCGCGCGGCGGCGGCGTGCGCGGAAAGCGCGGCGAGGAGGAAGACGAGGAGCGGGGCGAGGCGTGGCATAGGGGCGGACGGAGGCGGTTTTTTTGGCGAGGTCGAGGCGCGGTCAGCTTCGGCGGGCGAGGCTGCGAAGGGAATGGATTTTTTTGGGGGCCGCGGGGCATTCCCGCGGCTCACGCAGCGGGCTACGGCCCCGGCACTTGGTGACGTCAGAACGCCACCGTCGCGGTCGTGATGTATTGGCGGGGTTCGGTGTAGCGGGCCCAGGTGTAGCCGTTGCCGACGTCGACCTTCTCGTCGAAGACGTTGTTCACGTTGAGCTGGAGGGTCCAGTTGAAGCGGCCGAACTTGCGGCGGTAGCTGACGAAGGGATTGGCGAGGATGTAGCTCTCGGTGGTGATCGGGGGGAGGACCTGCACGCCGGAGATGGTGACGCCGGCGCGGTCGCGGCCGCGGGTGTAGCGCGCGGCGATGCCGGCGGTGACGCCCTTGAGCCGGCCCTCGGAGAAGTTGTAGCGCGTGGTGAGGCTGGCGGTGGCGCGTTTGGTGAGGGAGATGGCGCCTTCCTGGTCTTCGAGAAACTCGCGGGTGAGCGTGGTGGTGGCCTCGGGATCGAGACCGCGGGCGCGGGCGGTGGCGCGGGCCTCGGTGAGAAACGCGCCGAGCAGCGGGAAAAACCGGGTGAACTCGGTCTGGTTGCGCGAGTAGGAGCCGAGGAGCGTCCAGTTGCGCGTGACGTTGGTGAGCACCTGATATTCCCAGCCGGTGGAGGTGCGATCGCGGTAGTCGACGAGGTTGGCGAAGGGTTTCGCGAGGAGGGGATTCAGCTCGTCGCGGACCTCGGCGACAAGGGAGGCGTTGAGGTTCTCCTGCTTGGTGTCGAAGCGCGTGACGGTGGCCTCGACCTTGCCGGCGAAGAGCTTGAAGCGCGCGCTGAAGTCGGTGCCTTCGCCGGTGAGCGGGACGAGGGCGCCGCCGGTGAGGTCGGTGCCGTAGTTGTCCGAGAACTGCGACGACTCGAAGTAGCCGGCGGTGAGCGAGAGCCAGGGGAGGGCGTGCCAGACGGCGCCGTAGGTCTGGTTGGTGCTCCAGTCGTCGGAAAACGGATACAGCGGGATGCCCTCGAGCTTGCGGATGCCGTCGTTCGCGATGCGCGAGCCGTCGGCGGCGAAGAAGGTCTGCTGGTTGAAATTGGCGGTGTCGGCGGTGGTCGGGGCGCTGGCGCTCTGGAGCCAGTGCTCGCGGCTGAGGCCGATGCTGGAGCGGAGGCGGCCCTTGAAGTAGGAGCCGAGGATGTTGACGGAGCCGGAGGTGAGGCTCTGGTCGAGGCGGCGGTTGGTGCCGTTGCCGGCGTTGTTGCGGAAGAGCTGGGTGACGCCGGGGCGGACGCTCCAGCCGAGTTTCTGATCGCTGTTGCCGTCGCGGAGATAGTGGATCGGGTAGACGAGGTTGTTGTTGAAGTAGGCGGCCTGGCCGGTGAAGCCGCGGCGGGCGATTTCCTCGCGGGTGAGCGAGTAGCTGAAATTATCGGAGTAGTTTTCCTCGTGACGGTAGTTGGCGCCGAGGACGACGCGCTGCGTGATGCCCCACGGGAGGTCGGCGTCGTAGACGAGTTGGGCGCGCCAGTTGAGGATGTCGTGGCCGTCGGGATTATAGAGCGGCGCGTGCACGATATACATCTGCTCGTAGTTGGGATTGGGGACGGTGCCGGGGCCGTTGGGGTTGGGGAGGACGGGGTTGACGTCGATGTGGACGCTGCGGCCGGCGACGCCGCCGACGCTGGCGAGACTGGAGTAGGTCTGCTTGCGAATGGTGTCGTCGACCTGGGCATTGTGGGCGACGAGGGCGTTGAGCTTGTCGGAAAACGCGTGCTTCAGCTCGATGGTGTAGGCGAAATATTTGGCGTTATGTTTGTTGTCGGGACCGGCCCAGTCCTGGCTGAGCGGGATGATGCTCTCGGGGATGCGGCGGAGCGGGTGGCGGTTGGGGTTCTGCGGATCGGTGGCCGAGGTGGCGGCGGCCGCCGTGTTGGTGGTGGTGATACGGAAGGTGTTCGTCGCGGTGGACTGCCAGTTGTTGATCACGCCGCCGACATCGACGATGGCGTGGGCGACGGCGGCGGGGGCGCGGAGCTGCTGCATGCCGACGCCGTTGACCTGGATGCCGGCGCGGAGCGGGTCGGCATCGAGGGCACTGGTGCCGGTGCCGTAGACGTAGGCGATGCGGCTGTCGGTGGGCCCGAGGTGGCCGAGATGGTAGGTGGTGTTGCCGGTCTCGTAGGCGGCGTCGATCTGCGTGCGGCGGTGCTTGAAGGGCTCCCAGCGGAGCGAGCCGGCGTAGCCCTCGAGGTCGCGGCCCATGCGCTGCTTGAACATCTCGACCTCGGACTTGATGGCGTTGACGCGGAGGCCGAGGCGGCCGGGGACGACGGGCTGGTTGAAATCGACGGAGTAGCGCTGCGTGCCGAAGTTGTCGTAGCGAACCTGGACGGAGCCGCGGCGCTGGAAAGAGGCGCGCTTGCTGGCGATGTTGATGGTGCCGCCGGCGTCGACGTCGCCGTAGGCGAGGCCGCCGGGGCCGCGGCTGAACTCGATGCGCTCGGTGTTGAAGGTGTCGGCGGCGAGATACCAGGGGAAGCCGTCGCGGAGCTGGCGGACGGAGGCGAGGCCGCGGATGTTGACCTGGTTGCCGCCGCGGAAATTGACGACGGCGCCGATGGTGCCGAGGTCGTTGGCGATGTTCTCGGCGCTCATCGCGAAATCGACGGCGTCGAAGTAGTTGTTGAACGCGAGATCCTGCAGGAGCTCCTGCGTCATGACCGAGATCGAGTTGGGGAGGTTCTCGAGTTTCTCGTTGGTGCGGGTGCCGGTCATCGCGGTGGACGCGGCGTAGCCGGTGTCCTTGTCGGACGAGACTTCGAAGACGGAGAGCTTGATCGGGTCGCCGCCGGCGGCGGGCACGGCTGCGGCGGAGGCCGCGGGCGCGGACGCGACCTGGGCGCGCGCGGGCAGGCTGAGGAGCAGGCAGGACGTGCCGAGCGCGAAGGCGCGGACGAGCGTCCGCCGGGGGGCGGGCGGGGTGGGGTTCATCGGGGCTGGGCGGGGGACGGGGTGGGGGCGGACCGGTCGCCAAAGCGTGTGACACCGGGCGTCAGGCTTGGCAACTCCCGGGCCGATCAGAGTGCGCTGGACGGCGACGGCGTTTCTCCGCCATCGTGCGCGCCATGCTCTCCTCCCTGCGGGCTCCGGCGTGCGTTCTCCTCCTTCTCGGCCTGGCGGCCGCGAGTGTCGGTGCGGCGGACGCGCCGAAGCAGACGGCGAAGGCGAAGCGCGACGCGGTGCTGGCGCCGATCGCCGACACGCCGGGCCTGCCGCGCGTGCTGCTGCTCGGCGACTCGATCTCGATGGGCTACACGCTGAAGGTGCGCGAACTGCTCGCCGGGAAGGCCAACGTGCACCGGCCGCCGGAGAACTGCTCGGACAGCGCGAACGGACTCCGGAAGCTGGATACGTGGCTCGGCGCCGGGAAGTGGGACGTCGTCCATTTCAACTTCGGCCTGCACGACCTCAAATACGTCGATGCCAAGGGCGCGCTCGTTCCGGTCGATCAGGGCAAGGTCGTCGCCACGCCCGAACAGTATGAAAAGAACCTGCGCGCGCTCGTGGCGCGGTTGAAGCAGACCGGGGCGACGCTGATCGCCGTGGCCACGACACCCGTCCCGGCCAAGTCCAGCGGCCGGCCCGAGGGATCGGAGGCGGCCTACAATGCCGCGCTCGCGAGGGTGGCGAAGGAGGCCGGCATCCGGGTGAACGACCTGCACGGCTTCGTGGCGAAGCACGCCGACGCCCAGCAACTGCCGAACAACGTGCATTTCACGCCGAAGGGCTACGATCAGCTCGCGGCGGTGGTGGCGGAGAAGATTGCCGCCGCGCTCCCGCGGTGAGCGGGGCGATCGGCTGACACGAACATGAACGCGGCGCCGCCCTCAGCTTCCTCCACCCCGGCCATCGCCCTCACCACCGCCGAACTCGAAGCGGGGCTGGCGGAAATTCGCCGCGCGCCGACGGACGCGGGCGTGATCGCGCTGATCGTGCGGCGGCCGGCCGTCGACGAGCGCGAAGTGCTCGCGGAGGGTCGGCTCGAGGTCGCGGACGGTCTCGTGGGCGACAACTGGCGCGCCCGCGGCAGCCGCTCGACTCCCGACCGCACGGCGGATCCGCAGATGCAGATCAACGTGATGAGCGCGCGGGCGGCGGCGGTGATTTCGCCGCGGCCCGAACGCTGGCCGCTCGCCGGCGACCAGCTCTTTGTCGATCTCGACCTGAGCGTGGAGAATCTCCCGCCGGGCACGCGCCTCGCCCTGGGCGAGGCCGTGATCGAGGTGACGCCGGCCCCGCACACGGGCTGCGCGAAGTTTGCGGCGCGGTTCGGCCGCGATGCGCTGGCGTTCGTGAATTCACCGGTCGGCAAGCAGCTGCGGCTGCGCGGCCTCAATGCGCGCGTGATTCAGTCGGGGACGATTCGCGCTGGCGATCGCGTGCGGAAGATGGGCGGGATCCACGTGGACCGCGTTGTCCCCAACGCGCTTGGGCTCCGAGGTGAATCCTGAGGACGCGTTGGGGACAGGGCGCTCCACCCCGCCCGCACGACTCCGGATGGGACTTCGCCTTCACGGCTTCAGGTGCATCGGCATGAAGTCGGACAGCACGGGCCAATTCGGCGGGCCGCACGCGGTGGCCCCCGTTGTGGTGGGGAGCGTCGAGCCGGTGGGGGCGCGGCTGGCCGGGTGCGGGGTGCGATCCGCGTGATGATCGCGCGCGCCTCCCAGGGCGCGTGATGAAGGAGGGTTCGGCCGCGTGGGGCCGGCACCGCCGCCGGAGAACGCGCCACCGGCGGACTTGCACGCAATCGAAACCTGGATACACGGGGACTTCGTCGCGGGAAGCGAACGCGCGGTCCCGTGGCGGTGGGTCAGTGGGAGACGCCCATTGCGCGCAGCGAGATCGGAAAGAGCGTCGGAAGTTGCGGCTCCGACCCGGAGCAGGGCGCCGGGAGATTCCGCCGGGCGGAGCAGAGGTCGGCCGCGGGCGGAGGGGCGGCGACGGTCGGCGCGCTGCCCGCCCAGGCGTTCGACGGAGGATCGCCGAGCGTGAAGGAGAACGTGGCGCCGGCATCCGGAGTCGATTCCGCCCAGACGCGTCCGCCGTGCCTTTGGACGATGCGTTGCACTGTGGTCAGGCCCACGCCGGTGCCCTCGAAATGGCGCGCGTTCGGCAGTCGCTCGAACACGTCGAACAGTTTTCCGGCATGTTTCATGTCGAAGCCGATGCCGTTGTCCCGGATCGAATACGCGGGGTTGGCTCCCCCGGGTGGGAAGGCGGAGACGGAGATGACGGAGCACTCCCGGGTGCGGCTGTATTTGACCGCATTGCCGAGCAGATTGATGATTACCTGGCGCAACAGGATGGGGTCCGCGACGCACGCCGGAAGCCGGTCGATCGTCACCTCGATCTTTCGTTGCCCGAATTCGGGGCGGATTTCCGCGAGGATCTCATGGCACATCGCCCCGATATCCACCGGTTCCCGCTGCAGCGGACGCTTGGCCGCGCGGGAGAATTCCAGCAGGGCTTTGATGAGCCGCTCCATCTTGGCCGCGCCCGCGCGAATCTTGTTGAGATACATCTGCGCCTCGTCCGGGAGGGCTGGCGCGAAGCTCTCGAGCAAGATTTCCGCGAACGCCGCGATGTGCAGCAGCGGCCCCTGCAGGTCGTGGGACACCGAGGCCTCGAAGGCCTCGAGTTCCTGGTTGGCGTGCAACAGCTCCCGTGTCCTTTCCTCGACGCGAGCCTCGAGCTGGGCCGCCTGTTCGACCACTTGTGCGTAAAGGCGCTCCGTCTCGCAGTGCCGGGCGCTGCGCTGCGCCTCCGTCAGATCGGTCACAACCAGGCCGACGCTCGCCGGGGTCTGGCCGTCCGCCATCAAGGAGCAGAGCGAGATCTGCACCGGTCGCATCGATCCATCGGCAGCTAGGAGCGCGGTCTGGATCTGGGTGCCGGCACTCCCGGGGTTTTGGGCCAGAGGCGCAAGGATGGCCCAGTCCGCCGTGGAGAGAAAGCGAGGAAACGCGCTCCCGATCACTTGATCGAGCGGGCAGCCGACGATGCGGGCAAAGGAAGGGTTGGCGAAAAATATGGTCGCGTCGCGCGTGAGCGTCAGGGCGCCTTCGTGCATCGACTCGATGAGAATGCGATAGGCCCGGCCAGCCGCGTCCAGCGTGAAGATCAAGTCGCCGCGCTGGCCGTGGGCCACCACCGCATCCACTTCTTCATTTTGAATCGCGCGGATGGTCTCCTCCGCCTCTGCGAGGCGGTGATGCAGCTCGGCGCGCGTGGGGCGCGTTGAGGCGCGGGCCGGTCCTGGTGGCGGTAATTGGTTCATCGTTTCACGTCATCGAGCGCCCTGTTGGCAAGCCGCGGCTGTTGACGTGGCCTTCACAGCTGGGTGGGACCTGGCCGGCGTGTGCGGCGGGTTTTGAGGGGGATATTTCCATCCTGGAAGGCAGCAATCGGGAGGAGGGGAGCGGCGCGTCGGTCTTTGATTCCCGGTTCCCGACCGCGAGGCCGGAACACGCTCGCGAGCGCCAGCCTGGGAGGGCGCGGGACGATCCACGCCTTACGCCCGTGAAACCAAAGGGCCGGTCTCCGCGCCCGATCTTGGGGATGATCGAGTGGGTCCCTTGCGGGCGGGTTGAAGCGATGGAAACATGGCGGAGTCTAAGGGGTGAACGTCCCCGCCGTAATGGGGTGTAGCAGGTATGGCACTCGATGCCGTCACGGCGCCGCCCGCCTGCGCTGAATCTGCCGCCCCCCTCCCGGCCGGTCGGAGCCGATCCAGGTAGCTGTGCACCCCATTGGCGCGGTCGGGGGTATTTGGGATACTGATCCGTTGTTGTTTCCCGGTGTTTCCATTTCTCCCCGAATAGTCAGACCCCATTCCATCCACGCTCAGTGCCACAACGAAAGCCGCCACCGCCTCGGTTCTTCCCATGGCGGTAAAGCGGTCGGAGATGAACGGGAGTCCGGGACCGCCGGCGGAGGTTTATCCCCGGGCGGATGATCGCGACGCCATTCAATCCGCTTTTGCACTGTCACGAGTCATGTCCTTATGAAGAGAACCGTCCCACCTCAAAAAAAATGGTCCGCGATTGCCCCGGAAAAGATGCCCACGGGGATCACGGGTTTGGATGAAATCACCCGCGGTGGACTGCCTCGGGAACGCAATACCGTCCTCATTGGCGGGCCCGGCTGCGGAAAAACGGTGCTCGCGCTGCAGATCCTGGTGAATGGCGCCAGGCGCTACCGGGAACCCGGCATCTTCGTCGCCTTCGAGGAGAATACCCGCCAGATCGTGAACAATGCGGCGACGTTTGGTTGGAACCTGGGTGAACTCCAGCGGAAGAGCCTCTATTTTGTGGACGCCCGGATCCAGCCCGAGAACATCACCGCCGGCGATTTCGATCTCGAGGGATTTCTGGCGGCCATCGGCGTCAAGGCCAAGAAAATGGGTGCCAGGCGGATCGTCTTCGATTCGATCGATGTCCTCCTCACGTTGCTCGACAGCATTCCGCGGGAGCGGCAGGAGGTCCACCGGCTGCTCGAGTGGCTAAATGAGAACCGTCTGACCGGAATCATCACGAGCAAGAGTGAAGACGGCACGAACAAGACCGCTGAACGCTACGGCTTCCTGCAGTTCATGGCCGACTGCGCCGTGCAGCTGCGGCAACAGACGGTGGATCAAGTCTCCCAGCGCGACCTCCGGGTCATCAAATACCGTGGATCCGCGTTCGCCGAGAACGCGGCGCCGATGGTGATTGGTCAGGCCGGGATCGAGGTCGCCAACATCAGCGCCCAGGACCGGAGCTTCCCGGTTTCCCGTAAACGCGTGAGCACCGGGGTTGACCGGCTGGACGCGATGCTGGGCGGTGGCTACTATCGCGGCGCGAGCGTCCTGATCACGGGTGCACCCGGCACCGCGAAGTCCACCCTGAGCGGCTCGTTTCTGGCCGCGGCGTGCCGGCACGGCGAGCGCGCGCTGTATGTGAGCTTCGATGAAATCGCCGGCGAACACGCCCGCAACATGGCCTCGGTGAGCATCGATTTGGATACCCCGATGAAAAGCGGGTTGTTGAAAATCTACTCCGCCCGCACGGAGGCAAGCAGCCTGGAAGAACACCTCGTGCGAATCTACTCGCTGATCCGGGCGCATCGGGCGCGTTTCGTGGTCTTCGATCCGCTCTCGTCCTTGTTTCGTGCCGGCGCCCAATCCAGCGTGCAGAGCACCTCGGAACGCCTGCTGCACATGACCAAGGCGGAGGGGATCACGACGATCTCGACCAGCCTCCTGGCGAGTTCGGATTCGCGGATTGAAGGCACTCCGCTGGAGGTATCCACGATTGCTGACACCTGGATTCACCTGAGCTACGCCGTGCAGGCGGGGGAGCGCAACCGCGCGCTCACCATCGTCAAATCGCGCGGCATGAAACACTCCAACCAGGTCCGCGAACTCCTGCTGAGCGACGACGGCGTCACGCTGGCGGATGTCTACACCGCGGGCGGTGAAGTGCTGATGGGCACCATGCGCTGGCAGCGGGAAATGTCCGAGAAGAGCGATCTCGAACGCGCGCGCATGGAAGTCCGGCGGAAAGAGCAGGAGGTCCGGGTCGCGGAGGTCGAACTGAATGTGCGAATCGAGACCCTCCGTCGCGAACTGGAGACGAAACAGTTCGAACTGGCCGCCTCCACCCGGGCCGAGACGATTCGACTCGACCAGCTTGGCGAATACCGCACCGGCATGCGCCAGAGCCGGGGCGACGATGGGGAATTGCCGGGGGCGAAAAAGAAACGCACGCGCCGTCCATGAGCCTGCCTTCCCGTTCACTCAGCGCCCCCTCCCGCGGGGCAGTCCGCATGTCCCTCCGCCTTTACGTGGCGGGGACGCTGCCCCGGGCGGAGACAGCCAAGGCCAACCTGCGGCGCGTCTGCGCCGGACTGGGGGCGAACCAGCCGGAAATCGATATCGTCGACGTCTTCCTCGAGCCGGAACGGACGCTGCTCGATGCGATTATCGTGACACCCACCTTGGTCCGCCTTTGCCCGAAGCCCGTCGTGAAAATTCTCGGCACGCTTTCGGACCTTGCGCGGGTGCGTTCCGCGCTCGGGATCGCCCACCCGACGGAAACGGATCCGGCCTGAAACCGCTGCCGACTGCCTGTCTGGCGGGTGGATGCAGTGCGCTGGAGCTCTCGGGATCGACACGGGGGCATCTGCGCCACCCGACCCGATCCGGCAGCACGGACGGGTGAGCGGTCAGGCGCACGGGTTCCTTTTGGCGTAGTTACCGCCGTTGGTGGGTGGCGGGCGCACTTTGTGGGTATGTGGAACTACTAGGGGTTATACCCTAGAATTCAATTGGAGATTGGCCGTCGTTGGTGCAGGGTGTGGCCAGCCAGACATGATCGCCCTAAGAAACGCCCTCTCTGCACTCCTGTTGACTACCGCCCTGGTGTCGGTGGCGCGTTCGCAGGTCGTGCTTACGGAGACGTTTACAAACTCAGCGACCACGAATCCGGCCTGGACGTTTGCCGGCACGAACTTCACGCCGTTCCTGACTTCCGGCAGCCCGGACCCGGCGGGGAATGGCTGGCTGCGGCTCACGTCGACCGGCAACAACCAGGCCACCAGCGCCTACTTCAACAACGCCTTCACGGCGGCGAACGCGACGGTCTACGCCTCGTTCGACTATGTGAGCTGGGGCGGTTCGGGCGCGGACGGACTCGTGTTCTTCCTGTTCGATGGCTCCAAGACCTTCGGGGTCGGTGCGGATGGCGGCTCGATCGGCTACGCCCAGAAGACCGGCGTAAACGGCATGAACGGCGGCTATCTCGGCGTCGCGGTCGACGAGTTTGGCAATTTCTCCAACCCCACGGAAGGGCGCTCCGGCGGCATCGGCTTCACCCCCGATGCGTTTGCGGTGCGCGGCCCCGGCACGGGCCAGACGGGCTACGACTACCTCGGCGGCACCGGCTCCCTCTCGACCTCGATCGACACGCCCTCGGTCGGCACCCGCCCGACGCAGATCAACACCATCCAGTTGTTGTTGTCCCCGACCAACCAATTGACCGTCACGCTCCAGCAGGGCGGCACCTCGGCGCAGACCGTGCTCTCCATGGACCTCTCCGGTTATGCCCGGCCCGACACGCTGAAGTTCGGCTTCGCTTCCGGCACGGGTGGCCAGACGAACTACCACGACGTGCGCAATCTCAACGTCACGACCCTCGTCGCCAATCTCTGGGATGGCGGCGCCGGCGACGGCCAGTGGAGCAGCGGCAACAACTGGAATCCCAACATCGTCCCCTCGGCCGGCGCCGACATCCTGCTCGACAACACCCACGTTTCGACCGCCCAGACCATCGCCACCGGCTCCAATCGCACCGTCCGCTCGCTCCAGATCGACGCGCCGTTCAGTTACACGGTGAACAACAACACCCTGACCTTCGACGCCGGCAGCGTCCCCGGCTTCACCGGCATCGCAGTCACGCAGACGCGCGGCGCCGCCGACCATACGATCAACTCTGGCCTCGCCCTGAACAACGACATCGGCATCCGCCAGAACAGCACGGGTCTGCTCTCGCTCTCCGGCCCCATCGCGCTCGGCAGCCACACCGCGACGTTCGACGGCACCGGCACGACCACCGCGACCGGCGTCATCTCCGGCACCGGCGACATCGCGAAATCCCAGTCGGGCACCGTCAACCTGAACGCCGCCAACACCTACTCCGGCGGCACCACGGTCTCGGGCGGCACGCTCTCGACCAACAACAACTCCGGCTTCGGCACCGGCACCATCGTCCTCAACGGCGGCACGATCGCCTCCACCGCCGCGAACACGATTAACAACGTCGTGACCCTTTCCGGCAACGGCGGCATCTCCGGCCTCACCGTTTCGAACACTCTCACGCAGACGAGCGGCAACCGCATCCTGAACCTCGACCAGTCCACGCTCGCCGGCACCGTCAATCTCTCGAACAACAACACCGGCCGCACGCTCACGACGCAGGTCGACGCCGGCACCTCGACCATCTCCGGTGTCATCGCCAACGGCGGCTCCGGCGCCGGCTCGCTCACCAAGACCGGCTTCGGCACCCTCGTCCTTTCCGGTGCCAACACCTACACCGGCACCACCCGGATCAACGAGGGCGTCATCCAGCTCGGCGGCAGCGACCGCCTCGCCGACACCTCCACGCTCAATCTCGCCGGCGGCACGCTCAACCTGAACGGCTCGTCCGAGCGCATCGGCAACCTCACCTTCTCCAACAGCGGGACGCTCGATTTCGGCGCGGCCGCGGGCGCCAACTCCTTCCTCTTCGCGAACACCACCGGCAGCCCGTCCGGCGTGCTCAGCATCTCGAACTGGCAGACCGGCAGCGACGTGATCGCGTCGTCCACCGGCCTCTCCGCCACGGTGCTCGATCAGTTCTACTTCGTCGGCTACGGCGCCGGCTCGACGCAGGGCGCCGCCATCACGGTCGGCAGCTACGGCAGTGGCTGGCTCCCGATCACGCCGAACACGGGCGGCTGGACGACCTGGGACAGCGGCGCCGGCAACAACCGCTGGACGCGCGGCGCCAACTGGAGCCCCAATCTCGCCGACAACTGGACTTCGGGCACCTCGACCAAGGTGGCCTTCGGCACCGGGACGCAGACGACGGTCGACCTCGAGGCCAACCGCACGATCAACGCCATGCGGTTCGACGCGGGCAGCGCCTCGTTCAACATCGGTAACAGCCAGAACGATACGCTGACGTTCTCCGGCCCCAACGCCGGCAGCGTCGCCTTCATCCAGCAGAACAGCGCGAACAGCCAGAGCCTGACCATGGGCACCATCAATCTCGCCCGCAACACGGTGGTCGACATGGCCGGCGCCGGCAACCTCACCGTCTCCTCGGTCCTCACCGGCACCGCCAATCTCGTGAAGGAGAACACCGGCGGCACCCTCATCCTCACCGGCAACAGCACCGCCGGCTACACCGGCAACATCTTCGTCAACGCCGGCACGCTCCAGATCCAGCACGGCGGCGCGCTCGGCACCCAAACCGCCACCACCAACCTCAACTTCACCACCGGCAACACCACCATCCTCGACGGTGGCACGCTCGAGCTTTCCGGCACGATCAGCACGGCGGAGAACATCACGGTGACCGGCGCCGGTGTGGGCGGCAACGGCGCGATCAAGGCCGTCTCCGGCACGGGCACGCTTACCGGCACCACCACCCTGAGCGGCAGCACGGCGATCGGCGCCACCGCCGGCAACACTCTCAGCATCGCCACCATCAACGCCACCAACCAGCACCTCACGACGACCGGCGCGGGCAACGTCACGCTCGCGGGCGCCATCACCACCGGCACGGGCACGGTCACGATCAACTCGACCGGCACCACCACGATGTCGGGCGCCGCCAACACCTACTCGGGCGTCACCACCGTCAACGCCGGCACGCTCGTGCTCAACAAGGCGTCCGGCACCAATTCCATCGGCGCCGGCGGGCTCGTCATCGGCGACGGCAGCGGGACCGACACCGTGCGCCTCGGCGCGAGCAATCAGATCAGCGACAGCGCGCGCGTGACGATCAATTCCTCCGGTGTCTTCGATCTCAGCGGCCAGACCGAAAGCATCCTCGCGCTCGAGGGCTCGGCCGGCGCAGCCGTCACGCTCGGCGCCGGCACGCTGAATCTCACCGGCAGTTCGCAGACCGCCTACGACGGCACGTTCTCCGGTTCGGGCACGCTCAACAAGAGCGGCACCGGCAAGCTCTCCCTCAGCGCGGGCAGCAGCGGCCTCTCCGGCCCGGTCAATCTTTCCGGCGGCATCCTCAATCTCTCCGGCACCGCCACGAACATCCTCGGCACCGGCGCCGTCACGGTCAGCGGCGCGGGCAATCTGGAAATGCAGGGCGGCGTCACCCTGGCCAATGCGCTCACCCTCAATTCCAACGGCACCGGCGCCAACGACGGCGCGATCCAGAACGTCGCCGGCAACAACACGCTGTCGGGGGCCGTGACCCTCTCCGGCGCCAGCCGCATCCAGTCCGACGCCGGCACGCTCACGGTCTCCAACACGGTCGCCCTCGGCGCCAACACGCTCAATGTCGGCGGCACCGCCACCACGGTGCTCGCCGGCGCGATTTCCGGCACGGGCGGCCTGACCAAGGACGGCAGCGGCACGCTCGTCCTCTCGGGCGCGAACACCTTTACCGGCAATATCGCCGTCAACACCGGCCTGTTGCAGCTCGGCGCCAATCACGTCGTCCCCAACGGCGCCTCCGTCAGCCTCGCCGCCGGCACCACCCTCGATCTCAACGGCAAGATCGACAGCTTCGCCAGCCTCTCGGGCGCGGGCACGCTGCTGATGAACGGCGGCGACCTCACGCTGACGGGTTCCAGCACGTTTGGCGGCAGCATCAGCGGCACGGGCACGATCAGTATCACCAACAGCCTTACGCTCGGGGGCGTGCTGAACGACCCCGGCCTCACCATCAATCTCGGCGGCACGCTCAACCTCGGCGCCTTTTCCAACACCGCCGGCACGCTCAACCTCACCGGCAACTCGGTGCTCGATTTCGGCAACGCCACGGCCACCACCTTCAATCTCACGAACCTCAACCTCAACGGCTACACCCTCACGATCAACAACTGGGTGAACTCCGTCGATTACTTCTACGCGCAGAACTGGTCCGGCGCCGTGCAGGATACCCGCGGCACCGCGCCGATGAACCAGGTCACGTTCACCCCCTGGTCGAACAACGCCACCGTGTGGCAGTCCTTCGACAAGCAGATCACGCCGGCCCCGGAGCCCTCGACCTATGGCGCGATCTTCATCGGCCTGAGTCTCGCCGGCCTCGGCGTCCGCCGTTGGCAGACCCGCCGCCGCGCGAGCGCGTGACGGATCGCCGCGGCGGGTGGGGCGGGCCTCCGCCGGCGCGTTGACTCGCGGATCGTCGCTCGTAGCGTCGCGCCCCATGTGCTCCCATCCCCGGAGAATCGGCCTCGCGGTTGGCCTGCTGCTCGGTTTCGGCGCGCCCGCCCGCGCGGCCGAACCAGCCGATGCTCTCGCCCGCGGCCAGGCGCTCTACCTCGCGAACTGCGCGATGTGCCACGGCGCGACCGGCGACGGCATCCCGAACACCTATCCGCCGCTGGCGAAGTCCGACTGGCTGGCGGCGAACCGGCAGGGCATGATCCGCGCCGTCGTGGCGGGACTGAGCGGTGAAATCACCGTCAACGGTCACGTCTTCAACAACCAGATGCCGCCGATCATGCTCGATGACGCGCCGGCGGCCGACGTCCTCACGTTCGTGCTCAATTCCTGGGGCAATCCCGGCGGCCGCGTCACGACTGCCGACGTGAAGGCGATCCGGGCGATGACGGGGTTCCGGACCTTCGACCAGTTGAAGGCGGCGGGCGATTACCGGCCGCTGCCGCCGGCGCCCGCGGGCTTCACGCTCGCGGAGTTCGTGCGGCTGAATGAATTTGGCGTGCGCCTCGCGAGCGACGGCCGCGGCGGGCCGCTTTACATCCTCGGCCAGGCCGGCGGCGTCTGGGTGGCCGATCCGAAGGGCGGCAACTTGAAGCAGATCATCTGGCCGAAGGATTTCACCGGGCGCAGGAGCCCGGGCGATTTCCAGACGCTCGGGATGGTGCGCGATCGCGAGGGCCGGCTCTGGATCACGGTGAACCAGCGCGTGACGGCCGAGCCCGTGGTGATGAACGAGTGCGCGATCTATCGCACGAGCGCGTTCGATGCCGACGGCCATCCGGTCGCGCCTCGGCCGTGGCTGCAGACGAGTTATCCGTGGGGCATCGGGCCCTACAACCACGGGCTGTCCGACATCCGGTTCGGGGCCGACGGCCTGCTCTACGTCAGCAGCGGCTCGCGCACCGATGCGGGCGAGACCGGCGCACTGCCGCACCTCGGCAAGATGGGCGAGGTCGATCTCACCGCCGTGATGTGGCGCATCGACCCGAAGGCGGCGCAGCCGCGGATCGAGATCATCGCGCGCGGCATCCGCAACGCGTATAGCTTTGCCTGGGACGGCGCCGGGAATCTCTTCACGGTCTCGAACGGCCCCGACGCGCATGCGCCCGAGGAGATGGACTTCATCACGCCGCCGGCGCCGGGCCGCGAGCCGGGACACCACGGTTTCCCGTATCAATTCGGCGACGCGCCCGCCGAGCGGAAATGGTATGCGCACACGCCGGTGCCGCCGCCCCCGGCGGACACCAATTACGTGCTGCCGGTGTTGAATCTCGGACCCGCGGCGCTGATGAGCGGCCAGCCGACGAGCACCTTCAACGCGCATAGCTCGCCGACGGGCCTGCTGTGGCTGGGGCAGGAGTGGCCGGAGTCGGTGCGGAATCGTTTTCTCGTGGGGCGGCTCGGGAGTTTCCTGGCGGGCCCGGTGGACGGCGAGGAGCACGGCTTCGACGTCCTCTCCATGCAGATGGAGCGACGCGCGGACGGCCGCTGGACGGCGCGCACGCACACGTTTCTCGCGCCCCTGGGCCGGCCGATCGACGTGCACATCGGTGCGCCGGGAAAACTCTACGTGCTCGAATACACGCGACCGACCAAACTCAAGGGCGGCGCCGGCTGGCTGCCCGGACGCATCCTCGAACTCAAGGTCGCGTCCGCCCCCTGATTGCCTCGACACCGGCCGCGCCGGCGGCCGGAATCCCGCGCGATGCAATCGTTGAAGACACCGTTGGGCCGGCTGCGCGTGATCGGATGGTGGGAAGGCGTGTCGTTTCTCGTGCTCCTCGGCGTGGCGATGCCGCTCAAGTATTTCGCCGGCGAGCCGCTGGCCGTGCGCGTGGTCGGCATGGCGCACGGCGTGCTCTTCATGCTCTACGTCGCCGCCGCGATCCAGGCCGCGCTCGAGTATGACTGGCCCTGGAAACGCACGGCGCTCGTGCTGCTGGCGAGCGTGCTGCCGGCGGGCCCCTTCATCGTCGACGCGAAGCTGCTGCGCGACCCGAAGTAGGGCAGGGGGCCGCGCCGCGTCAGGCCACGACGACTTCGAGCCCCTTGGCGCGCAGGTCCCCGACGAGTTCGGCCGGCGCCTTCGAATCGGTCACCACCACATCGACGTTGGCAAAATCACAGAGGAAAAACGTCGAGCGCCGGCCAAACTTCGTGTGGTCGAGGCAGAAAATGACCTTGGCGGCGCCGGCCATCATCGCGCGCTGGATGTCGACGATGAGCGCGTGGGAGTTGTAGATGCCGTCGGTCGAGATGCCGCTGCCGCTGAGGATCGCGACATCCGCGTGCATCCGCGAAAACGTGTCGACCGCGTGCGGCCCCACCAGCGTGCCGAGCCGCGGATAAATCACGCCGCCGGAGAGGTGCACCTCGTGGCGGTTCGACGCCGAGAAGTGGTTCGCGACCGGCAGCGAGTTCGTGATGATC
>CAZENI010000017.1:0-12273 GCA_964513055.1 uncultured Opitutus sp. | reverse complement strand
ATCTGCGCGACCTTGTCGTCGAGCCGCCGGGCCACGTGAAAACACGTCGTGCCGCTGTCGATGATGACGTTCTGCCCCGGCTGAATCAGCGCCGCGCACGCCTCGCCGAGCCGCTCCTTTTCGATGACCTGATGGGTGTCGCGGATGTTGAAAACAAACTCGTCGCTCTTCGGCGGCTGGAGCGTCCGGGCGCCGCCATGCGTGCGGCGGATGGTCTTGCCCGCTTCCAACGCCGCCAGATCGCGCCTCACGGTCGACACCGAGGCCCCGACGGACTGCGCAAGCTCTTCCAGCGAAGCGAATTCAGCCTTCTGGAGGTAGGCCTCGATCTTCGCCTGGCGTTCTTCGGGTTGCATGCTTCTGGCGGTATTTGGAATCTTTTGGAAGAAATTGCAACGCCTACCTTGACAGGATGGAAGGTTTCGGTCGGAAATCATGGTCCTTCGCGTCACTTCCTGCCATGTCGCTGCCACCGCCCCTTCCTCATCGCGTCGAGATCGAGCACCTGGTTCGCCGGGCGATCTACCAGCGGATGGGCGGCCCGCTTCCGCGGGTGGCGCAGGCGCCGAATCCGCTGCTGGTGAACATCAGTGCGCGGCACTGCCACCTCACGCCGGCGGCGGTCGAGGCGTTGTTCGGCGCGGGCGCCAAGCTGACGCCGATGAAGTGGCTGTATCAGAAGGACCAATTCGCCGCGAAGGAGACCGTCACGCTGATCGGTCCGCGCAGCCGCGTCATCTCCAATCTTCGGATCCTCGGCCCCTGCCGCGACCTCAACCAGGTCGAACTCGCGCTCACCGATTCGATCGCGCTCGGCTTCGACATCCCGATTCGCTCGTCGGGCAACATCGCGGGCACGCCCGGCTGCATGCTGATGGGGCCGGCGGGTTTCTTCGAAATGAAGGAGGGCGTCATCCGCGCCGCGCCGCATGTGCACATGCATCCGGACGACACCGCGTTCTACGGCGTGAAGCCCGGCGATTACATGCGCCTGCGCGTCGGCGGACCGTGCGCGACGACCTTCGACCGGCTGCTCGTGCGCGCGCACGCCGACTTCAAGCTCGAGGTCCACATTGACACCGATGAGGGCAACGCCTGTGCCCTGAATCCGGATACCCCCGTCGAGCTCCTGAAGTAATCCCTCTCCGCCCTCCGCATTTTTTAACCACCAACTCCCCCGACAATGAATGAATCCATCGGCATGGTAGAAACCCGTGGCTATGTAGGCAGCGTCGAAGCCAGCGACGCCATGGTCAAAGCCGCGAACGTCTCGCTCGTTCGCCAGATCCAAATCGGCGGCGGCCTCATCACCGTCATCGTCAAAGGCGACGTCGGCAGCGTGAAAGCCGCGGTCGACGCCGGCGCCGAAGCCGCCAAGCGCGTCGGCGAGCTCATCTGCTCGCACGTCATCGCCCGCCCGCACCCCGAACTCATCCGCACCGTCGGCCTCTGAGTCGCCGGCGCTCTCCACCCTCAACTCTCAGCTCTCAACTCTTTTTCACCATGGCACAGGAAGCAGTCGGACTAATTGAAACGAAGGGCCTCTGCGCGCTGCTGGAAGCGGCGGACTCCGCCCTCAAGGCCGCGAGCGTCACGATGACGGGCTACGAGGCCGTCGGCAGCGGCTATGTGTGCGGTTTCTTCCGCGGCGACGTCGCCGCCGTGAAGGCCGCGATCGACGCCGCCGCCGAGGCCGCCGCCAAAGTCGGCGAGGTCATCGCCGTCCAAGTCATCCCGCGCCCGCACGAGGATCTGCAGGGCCTCGGCAAATGGCTTTCACAGCCCGCGAGCTGAGGCGGCCGATACCTCACTCCACCACCAACGATTTGTCATTCTGAGCGCCGCGAAGATCAGCCGAAGGCGCGCCTGCCATCCAGCGGGATATTCGCACCCAGGAAGCGACGCGAGGACCACATTGGATTCTTCGCTTCGCTCAGAATGACAGAGGCGTTTCGATGCACATCCTCGTCGCCAACCTCGGCTCGACCTCGTTCAAGTTCCGGCTCTTCCGTTTCGACGGATCGAGTAGCGGAACGCGTGTGCGTTTCGCCGAGGCCACTTTGCTGGCGAAGGGCGGCTACGAGCGCGTCACGGACTACGGCCAGGCGATCGATCAGTGCCTCGCCGAGCTTCAATCCGGCGGCCACGTGCGCACCGCCGCGGATCTGCACGGCGTCGGCTTCAAGACCGTGCTCGGCAAGGATCTCACCGGGTGCCTGCGTGCCGACACCGACGGCCGCGTTATCGCCGCGCTCGATGGCTTCCGGGAGATCGCGCCCGCGCACAACCCGCCCTACGCGCTCGGCATCGCGCGTTTCCGCGAAAAACTCCCGGGCGTCCCACTCGTCGCGCTCTTCGAGACCGCGTTCTACCAGTGGATGCCGGAGGCCGCGACACGTTATGCCGTGCCGGATACGTGGCATGCCGCCGGCGTGCGCCGCTACGGCTTTCACGGCGCGAGCCACAAGTTTGTCGCCGAGCGCAGCGCCGAGCTCCTCGGTCGCGCCGACCTCGCCGAACGCGTCCGTCAGCTCTACCGGGCCGGTCCGACGCCCCTCGCCGCCGGCGCAAAGCCGCTGCGCGTGATCTCCTGCCACCTCGGCGGCAGCAGCTCTGTCACGGGCATCCGTGATGGTGTCGCCATCGGCACCAGCATGGGCCTAAGCCCGCAGTCCGGTCTCCCGCAGAATAACCGCGTCGGTGATCTCGATTCGGCCGCCGTGCCGTTCGTGATGAAGACGCTCGGTCTCTCGCTCGCCGAAGTGGAGCGGCAGATGACGAAGGAGAGTGGCCTGCTCGGCCTCTCCGGCGTCGGTAACGATCTCCGCGATGTCCGCGCCGCGGCGCAGCAGGGCAACGCTCGCGCCCAGCTCGCGCTCGATGTCTTCGTGCACAGCACGCGCCATTGGATTGGCGCGTTCCTCCTCGAACTCGGCGGCTGCGACGCCCTCGTGTTCACCGCCGGCATCGGCGAAAACAACCCCGACCTCCGTGCCGCCATCTGCGCCGGCCTCGGCGACCTCGGCCTCGCGCTCGACCCCGCGAAGAACGCCGCGCTCCGCGGCGCTGAAGGCGAAATCTCCGCCGCTGGCGCGCGCACGCGCACGTTCGTGATTCCCGCGAACGAAGAGCTCGTCGTCGCTCGCGAAACCCTCCGCTGCATCGCGGGAGGCAACTAGCGATCCGCGCTCGGCGCCAGCCGTTCCCCTCTCTCAACACTCCACCCTCAACTCTCAACCAACACACCTCCTATGGCCTCCAAAGCGATTGGTCTCCTCGAAACCCGCGGTCTCACCGCGCTCGTCACCGGCGTCGATGCGATGCTGAAGTCCGCGAACGTCACGCTCGCCGGGCCCATGAAACAGGTCGGCAACGCCCTCGTCTCCGCCGTCGTCGTCGGTGATGTCGCCGCCGTCAAGGCCGCGACCGATGCCGGCGCGCAGGCCGCCCGCACCGTCGGCGAAGTCGTCAGCGTGCAGGTCATCCCGCGCCCGCACGACGACGTCGCCGTCATCCTGCCCAAGGCCCCCGTCGCCGCCGCGCCCGCGAAGAAGTAACGGCCTCCGTCCCGGCGCTCCCGCGCCGGGCGCCGTGGCCCGCCGCGTGAGCGGCGGGACTCTGTGTTCTTCCGTTTCCGACCTCCGACCCTCGACTCCTTCGCACCATGTTCCTCGCGCGCGTCATCGGCTCCGTCGTCTCGTCCAAGAAGGACGAGGCGATGAAGGGGCGCAAACTGGTCCTGCTGCGCCCCATGCTCATCGACGAGGCCAACCCCGCGCAGTTCCGCGCCGGGACCAACACCATCGTCGCCGTCGACGCCCTCGGCGCCGGGCTCGATGAGCTCGTGCTCTTCTGCCAGGGCAGCTCCGCGCGCCAGGCCACCGGCATGAAGACGCTCCCGGTCGACGCCGTGATCGTAGGCATCGTCGATGCCGTCGACGTCCTGAACCAGAAAATCTATCCGGCGAAAACGTGAACTCCTCGTGTAGCAGCCGAGGTAACGAGGCTGGTTTGAACGCGCATCCGCCGCGCCAGCCTCCTCACGTCGGCTGCTACAAAACACACTGAAATGAGCACTAATCTCCAATTCGACGAAGCCGCCCTGCGCACCATCGTCGAAGACGTGATGCGCAACCTCGGCCGTTCGCCCATCGTGTCGCCCGCGCCGGCGCCTGGCGTATCCAAGTCTCCGACATCCTCCGCCCCCGCCATCCGCCGCGGCGGCCCCCGCTTCGGGGTGTTTGAGGATGTCAAGGAGGCCTGCGCCGCCGCGCAGGATGCCTTCGAGCAGCTCAAGACCAAGGGCATCGCCGGCCGCGCCAAGGTCGTCGAAATCGTCAAGCAGCTCTGCACCGACAAGGCCGCCGAGTGGGGCAAGTTCGAGTTCGAGGAGACGAAGATCGGCCGGCTCGAGCACAAGATCGAGAAGCTCCAGATCGTGAAGCTCGTGCCCGGCGTGGAGTGGATCCAGCCGCGCGGCATGAGTGGCGATCACGGCATCACGATGGAGGAGTTCACGCCGTTCGGCGTCGTGGGCGCCGTGCTCCCCGTCACGCACTCCATCCCGACGCTCAGCGGCAACGTCATCAACATCGTCGCCGCCGGCAACGCCGTCGTCTTCAACCCGCACCCCGGCGGCGCCCGCTCCGCCGCGCTCGCGGTCCGCACCTACAACGAGGCCATCTTCGCCGCGCTCGGGATCGAGAACCTCGTGTGCACGGTCGAGAAGCCGACGCTCGAGTCCTTCGACGCCCTGACGAAAAACGAGTTCATTCGCCTCCTCTGCGTCACGGGCGGCCCCGCCGTCGTCGGCGCCGCGATGAAGTCCGGCAAGCGCGCGATCTGCGCCGGCCCCGGCAACCCGCCCGTGCTCGTCGATGGCACCGGCTGCATGAAGAAAGCCGCGCGCGACATCCTCCAGGGCGGCGCGTTCGACAACAATCTCCTCTGCATCGGCGAAAAACAGGTGTTCGTCCTCGAACCGTTCGCCGACAAGTTCATCGACGGCCTCAAGGCCGCCGGCGGCGTGCAACTCAACGCCTCGCAGCTCGCCAAGCTCACGGCTGCCGCCTTCACCACCTCGAAGGATGCCGGCGGTTGCTCGCACGCCGTGCTCAACCGCAAGCTCGTCGGTGCCGACGCGTCCGTCCTTGCGCAGCTCGCCGGCGCCAGCGCCTCGGCGAGCACGCCGATGCTCTTTGCGGAGACCGATGCGGACGATGCGTTCGTGCTCGAGGAGCAGATGATGCCGATGCTGCCCGTCGTGCGCGTGAAGAGCGTCGAGCAGGGCATCGAGTTCGCCAAGAAATCCGAGCACGGCTACAAGCACTCCGCGATCATCCACTCGCTGAACGTCGATCACATGACGCTGATGGCGCGCGCGCTCGACACGACGCTCTTCGTGAAGAACGGCCCGAGCGTCGCCGGCCTCGGCCTCGGCGGCGAGGGCTACCTCAGCTACTCGATCGCGACCACCACCGGCGAGGGCATCACCACGCCGTCGACCTTCACCCGCACTCGCCGCTGCGTGATGGTGGACAACCTCCGGATCTACTGAGCCATGTTCCTCGCGCGCGTGGATGGAGTCATCGTCTCGACCGTGTGCCACCCGAGCCTGCACGGCAGCCGCACGGTGATCTGCCAGCCGCTCGACCCCGAGGGCCGCGACGACGGCGCGCCGGTCCTCGCCGTCGATCCGCACGGCGCGGGCAAACACCAGCGTGTGCTCGTCTCGACCGACGGCTCGCACACGCGCGCTTACGTGAAGGATCCGAAATCTCCCCTCCGCAACATCATCATGGGCGTCATCGACGACGAGGACGAGAAGGCGGGCAACTGATCCGCGCCGCCTGCACTTTCACTCTCCCTTTCACTCTCACTCCTTCATGCGCCTCGGACACGTTATCGGCCGCGTCACGCTCTCGAAGCAGGATCCCGCCTTCAAAGGCGCGCGGTTCCTGCTCGTGCAGCCGTTCGCGAAGGAGCAGTTCCGCGGCGCCGCGATGACTCCGCTGGCGAAGAGCCTGAGCCTCGTCGTCTACGACAATCTCGGCGCCGGCCTGGGCAACGTGATCGGTTTCACCGAAGGCGCCGAGGCCACCGCGCCGTTCGACGTGCCCACGCCGGTGGACGCCTTCAACGCCGCGATTATCGACGAGATTTTCTACGCCCCGCCGACCGCCTGATTTCTTTCAACTTTCAACCTTCAACTTTCAACTAGCCAATGCCCAAGGTCATCACCGCCCGCGAAGCCGAGGAAATGTTGCGCAAGGGTGAGCAGCCGCCCGCCGGCTCCATCCTCACGCCGTCCGCCCGCGACGTCTTCGGCGGCGGGAGCCTGAAGCCCGCGTTCCGCGGCACCGGCTCCGGCCATTCCCCAGCCGCGCCCGCCGCGAAGAAATCCGCCGCGCCCAGCATTCCCGATTACGAGTTCCGGTGGACGCCCGGCACCGACGCGAAAACGCCGGCCGAGATCGAGAAGTTTTTCAACTCGCCCGCGATCCACGTGATCAAGGAGCGCATCTGCGACATGGGCCGCCGGCTCTGGCAGCGCGACTACACGGACGGCAACGGCGGCAACATCACCGTGCGCGTCGGCGACAATCTCGCCCTCTGCACGCCCACGCTGATCTGCAAGGGCTTCATGAAGCCCGAGGACATGTGCCTCGTCGATCTCGACGGCAACCAGCTCGCGGGCACGCGCGTGCGCACGAGCGAGGCGAAGACGCACTTCGGCATCATGAAGCGCCAGCCGGCCGCGAAGTCCTGCGTGCACGCGCACCCGCCGCACGCGACCGCGTTCGCCATCGCGAATGTCGACATCCCGTCCTGCCTGATTCCCGAAGCCGAGGTGTTCCTCGGCAAAATCGGCGTCGCGAAATACCAGACGCCCGGCACGCCCGCCAACGCCGACGAGGTCGGCGAGGTCGGCAAGATTCACCAGGCCGTGCTCATGCAGAACCACGGCGTGATCTGCTGGGGCAAGGACGTCGAGGACGCCTACTGGAAGATGGAGAACATCGACTCCTACTGCCGCACCGTCTGGATCGCCGCCGGGCTCGGTGGCGGCCTGCACCGCTTCACCGGCGGCCAGGCCAAGGAGCTCATCGATCTCCGCCAGAAGCTCGGCATGCCCGACCCGCGCGCCGGCCTGAAGGAATGCGAGCTGTGCGACAGCGCTGATTTTCGTCCCGGCGCCGACTGTGCCGCCCCTGCCGCGCAGGGTAACGCCACCCCGTCCCAGCCCGACCCGCAGATCGAGGCCGTCGTCCGCGCCGTGACCGAACAGATCCTGAAACAACTGAAAGGGTAGGGCCCGACCTCCGGGCGGGCCGTCGGTCTCACAACGCTCATTCCTCAACTCTCCACTCAGATGAAAGTCTCCATCATCGGCGGCGGCGGCCGCGTCGGTTCCAACGCCGCCTTCGCGCTCCAGTGCGCCGGCATCGTATCCGAGATTCAGATTCTCGACGCCAACGCCGACATGGCCGAGGGCGAGGCGCTCGACCTCCTGCACGGCTCCTCGTCGATCGCCGACCAGCGCATCTACGCGGGCGACTACAACCGCGCGAAGGACAGTGACATCTTCGTCATCACCGCGGGCCTGCGCCGCAAGCCCGACGAATCGCGGCTCGATCTGATCAACCGCAACGTCGCGCTCTTTTCCGGCATCCTCGACAGCCTGAAGGCCGCCGGCCTGCGCAAGGACGCGCTCGTGTTCGTCGTCTCGAATCCCGTCGACATCCTCACGCAACTCGCCGCCGCGAAACTAAACCTCCCGTGGCAACAGGTCCTCGGCCTCGGCACGATGCTCGACACCGCGCGCTTCCGCTCGCTGATCGCGCAGGAGCTGAAGCTCGCGGCGACGCAGGTGAAGGCGCTCATCCTCGGCGAGCACGGCGACTCGATGTTTCCCGTGTGGTCATCGGCAACGTATGCCGGCCTGCCGCTGACCAAGGTCGCGGGCTGCACGCCGACGTTTCAGTCGCAGATCTTCGAGCGCACCAAGGGTAGCGGCGCCGAAGTGATCCGCCGCAAGGGCGGGGCGGGCTGGGCGGTCGGTCTTACCATCGCCGAAGTCGTCCACGCCATCGCCCACGACAAGCGCCAGGTCCTGCCCGTCTCCACGGTGCAGCAGGGCGCCTACGGATTGAAAGGCGTCGCGATCAGCGTGCCCACGATCGTCGGCCGCGCCGGCGCGCTCGCGCACATCGAAGTCGAGCTCTGGCCCAAGGAACAACAGGCGCTGCAGGCCTCGGCCCGCGCCTTGCAGGAGACGTTTGCGAAGGTGAAGGCAGGCTGACACGGAGGCGAATTCAGTAGCCAGGAAACCAGGAATCCCATCCTGGTATGGTTCCTGGCTTTCTGGCTTCTGAATTAACGGGTTCGAGTTTTTGCCTTGGTTCGCCATCGTCCTGTCATGCCCGAGCTCGATCCCACCACGCTGCCGGCGCAGCTCCTCGCCCTCTCCCACGATCTCGGGCGCGAGGACCGCAAGCTCGCGATCCTCGGCGAGGGCAACACCTCCGCGCGCGTCTCGGCCGGCACGTTTCTTGTCAAGGCCAGCGGCGCCCATCTCGCCACGCTTTCGCCGCTGGGCGTGACGGAGTGCCGTATCCACGATCTGCTTGCGCTGCTGGAAAAGAAAACGCTTTCCGACGCCGCGATCGATGAGGCGCTCCTCGCCGCGCGCGTCGATCCTGCGGCGAAGAAGCCGTCGATCGAGGCAGTGTTTCACGCCTATCTCCTCACGCTGCCGGGCGTGGCCTTCGTCGGTCACACGCATCCGGTCGCGGTCAACCAGCTCCTCTGCTCGCGACATGCGCGGACCTTTGCCCGCCGGCGGCTGTTTCCCGACGACGTGGTCTGCTGCGGCGTCGAGAGCGTGTTCGTGCCTTACGCCGATCCCGGGTTGAAACTCGCGCAGGGCATCCGCGCGGCGGTGGTGGCGTTTATCAAACGTCTCGCACGTCCGCCCCGCCTCATCCTCCTCGAAAACCACGGGCTCATCGCGCTGGGTGCGACACCCGCTGCAGTGCTCGCGACCACGCTCATGGCCGCCAAGGCCGCGGAGATTTTCGCGGGCGCCGCCGCAGCCGGCGGACTGCCGCGTTTCCTGACTCCCGCGCAGGTCAACCGCATCGCCGGCCGTCCCGACGAGCATTATCGCCAGGCGGCGCTCGGACTGTGAATGAAGCGATCAGCATTCAGCTTTCAGGGATCAGCAAACCGGTGTCATTTCTTCCGATCTCTGATTGGCTGATCGCTGACTGCTGATCGCTGACCGCTTAATTTCCCACCATGCCCACCTACAATTTCGTTAACTACCTTTGGGACGACGCCAAGGCCGCCTCGCTCGATCCTGTCGGGCGTCTCGTCTATCGCTCCAATCTCCTCGGCAGCGACCAGCGCATCACCAACACCGGCGGCGGCAACACGTCGTCCAAGATCCTTGAGAGCGATCCGCTCACGGGCAAAAAGACGAAGGTCCTCTGGGTGAAAGGCTCCGGCGGCGATCTCCGCACCAGCACGCGCGAGAATTTCTCGTCGCTCTACCAGGACAAGGTCGTCGGCCTGCAGGCGCTCTACGCCGCGCGCAAGGACAAGGGACTCAAGTCGCCCGCCGAGGACGACATGGTCGGCATGTTCACGCACACGACCTTCAACCTGAACCCGCGCGCGTCGTCGATCGACACGCCGCTCCATTCGTTTCTGCCGGGCCGGCATGTCGATCACATGCACCCCAACGCGATCATCGCGATCGCGGCCTCGCAGAATTGCGAGAAGCTCACGAAGGAGATCTTCGGCGGCGAGATGGCCTACGTGCCGTGGATGCGCCCCGGATTTGAACTCGGCCTCGCCATGCAGGAGATCGCGCGCAAGCAGCCGAAGATCCGCGCCATCATGATGGGCCAGCACGGCTTCATCTCTTGGGACAACGACGAGAAGGCCTGCTACACGTGGACGCTCGATTGCATCGAGAAGGCCTCCGCCTACATCGAGGCCAAATACGCGGCCAAGGGCGGCGACAAGACCGCGTTCGGTGGCGCAAAATACCAGGCGCTCTCGCCGGAGAAACGCCGCGACACCTTCACCGCCATCCTCCCGGCGCTGCGCGGTCTCGTCTCCACCCAGAAACGCTTCATCGGCACCGTGCAGGACGACGAGAAGATCCTGCGCTTCGTCAACTCGAAGGACGCCGCGCGCCTGGCCGAGCTCGGCACCTCGTGCCCCGACCATTTCCTCCGCACGAAGATCAAGCCGCTCTACGTGAATTGGAATCCGCAGCAGGATGATCTGGCCACGTTGCGCGAGAAGCTCGCGGCCGGCATCGAGCGTTACCGGAAGGACTACGCCGCCTACTACGCGAAGTGCAAACACGCCAACTCGCCCGCGATGCGCGACCCGAACCCGACCGTGGTGCTCATCCCCGGCCTCGGCATGATTGCGTGGGGCAAGGATAAGTCGGAATCGCGCGTGACGGCTGAATTCTACAACTGCGCCGTTGAAGTCATGCGCGGCGCCGAGGCCATTGATAAATACATCGCGCTCCCTCAGCAGGAGGCGTTCGACATCGAGTATTGGCTGCTCGAGGAGGCGAAGTTGAAGCGCATGCCCGCCGAGAAGGAACTCGCCCGCCAGGTCGTCATCGTGATCGGTGCCGGCTCCGGTATCGGCAAGGAGACCGCCCACCGGCTCGTGAAGGAGGGCGCCCACATCGTGAGTGTCGACCTCAACGAGGCCGCTGCGCAGGAGACTGCCAACGAGATCGCCGCCAAATACGGCGCAGGCATCGGCGTCGCCGGCACCGGCCTCTCGAATTGCGGTCCGTCCATCGGCCTCGCCTGCAACATCACCGACCGCAACAGCATCCGCCGGATGCTCGATGACGTCGCGATCGCCTACGGCGGCTTCGACTCGATCTGCGTGACCGCCGGCATCTTCGTGCCGAGCAACACCACCGGCCACATCCCCGACGACCGCTGGGCGGTCACGTTCGCCATCAATGTCACCGGCGCCTACCTCGTCGGCGACGAAGCCGCGAAGACGTGGAAGAAGCAGGGCCTGCGCGGCAATCTCGTGCTCACGACCTCGGCCAACGCCGTGGTCGCGAAGAAAGGCTCGGTCGCCTACGACTGCTCGAAGGCCGCCGCCAATCATCTCGTGCGTGAGCTCGCAATCGAGCTGGCGCCGCTCGTGCGCGTCAACGGCGTCGCGCCTGCGACCGTCGTCAAGGGCTCGGCGATGTTCCCGCGCGACCGCGTCATCGGTTCGCTCGCGAAATACAACATTCCCTACACCGACAAGGAGGAGACCGAGTCGCTCGTCGCGAAGCTCGCCCAGTTCTATGCCGATCGCACGCTGACGAAATCGCCGATCACCCCGGCGGATCAGGCCGAGGCGTATTTCCTCCTCGTGAGCCAGCGCCTGAGCAAGACGACCGGCCAGGTCATCACGGTCGACGGCGGCCTCTACGAGGCCTTCCTGCGGTGAAGACCGAAACCACTGATTTACACTGATAGTGAGTAATGGGTAGGAATTCGGAATTCTGGATTACACCCATTCCCCTTCATTAGTGTGCATTAGTGGTTAGTCTGCCTTCCATCGCCATCGCCATCGCCATCGTCGGTGCCGGTGCCGCGACGCGTGGCGCTCCACGCGGATTTGCGGCGTCGGATCGGGCGCTGACTTGGTCCGGGGTGGAGCGCGTTGTCCCCAACGCGCGTGTAGGATGTCCGGGCGCGACGTGCAATTCGACCGCGCCCACGCCAGCGGCTTGAGGACAAGCGGCTCCACCGGCGGCCGATAACACTTTCGTGCGCCGGCCGCTTTGCGGCTGGCGAGTGGCCGGACGATGCGTTTTGTCGGGGGCGTCGCGCGGACCCGGTTCGGCGCGGCGTTTCCACCCCGATGAAGCTGTTGCCCCGCTACGCTGCGTTCCTTTCGCTGGTCGGCCTCGCCTCGTCCCCGGCCGCGCCGGTCGCCCGCTGGGATTTCAACGAGGAGGACACGTCGCGGGCGGTGGCCATCGGGGGCGTGCATCGCGACGTGCCGGGACCGCGGCCGCCGGTGTATCCGGATTTCGAGGCCAGCAACACCGCGATCAAGCTCGACGGCGGGTCGCGGACGGAACTGGCGACCGTCTCCACCGACATGGACGGCGACCGCGCCCTGACGACCGGGGCGGCCCTGACGACCGGGCCTTCGGGCCTCGGCGGCGGGTTCGGGTCGTCCCTGGAAGGCCCGAGCGTCACCAGCCGCGGGCCGAACCTG
>CAZENI010000016.1:0-42259 GCA_964513055.1 uncultured Opitutus sp. | reverse complement strand
GGGCGCGGCAACGCCGATGGTGAGGGCGCGGGGTCGTGGGGGGCAATGCGCCACGTGGGGTGAGTGGGCGGCGGAGTGGACAAGGGAAGCTGCAAGAACGTCGCCGGCGGGGCGCTTTTCCGTTACGCGCCGGGCGCGATTTTTCGCGGGCGGCGGGCAGCCGGCACTTGCGTTCGAGGGGACGGCGGGCCTTCGATGTCGAGGTTCGTTACCCCGATCGGAGATGCCGCCCCAAGATTCCGAGACCGCCGCCTGGTTTGCCAAGGAAGTGCAGCCCCACGAAAGCATGCTGCGCAGCTACCTGGTGGGCATTGCGCGCCCGGCCGATATCGACGATCTCGTGCAGGAAAGCTACGCGCGGCTGCTGCGGCTGCGCGAGCTCGGCCGGATGCGTTCGCCGCGCGGGCTGCTCTTCACGATGGCGCGGAATGCGGCGCATGATCTTTTCCGGCGGCGGGGCACGGCCGCGACGCAGCCGATAACGGAAAACGAATACTTGAGCGTCTTGGATGAAACGCCCGGCACCGCCGAGGTCGTCAGCCGCTGGCAGGAAATCGAATTGCTGGCGGATGCGATCGAAGCGCTGCCCGAGCGCTGCCGCGCCGTGTTCATCCTCCGCCAGTTCGAGAATCTCTCCCAGCGAGAAATCGCCGCGCGCCTCGGCATCGCGGAGCACACGGTGGAGTCGCAACTCACGAAGGCGCTGCGGCGCTGTGAGGAATTTTTCGCCGCCCGGGGCGCACTGCCCGGAGAGAAATGAGACGATGACGCGGCTGAACCCAAACAGCGCCTCCCCGGAGGAAACCGCGATTCGCGACACGGCCGCCCGCTGGGTCGTGCGGCAGGATCGGCGGCTCTCGCGGGCGGAGACGGGCGAATTGGAGGCGTGGCTGGCCGCCGATGGGCGGCACGCGGAGGCGTTCGAACGATCGGTGGAATCGTGGCGGACGTTTCGCTCGCTGGGCTCCGCCGTGCGGCGCGCGCCCGTGGAAGGCAGCACGGCGCGGACGCGCCGCGCCTGGACCCTCGCGGGTGGTCTCGCAGCGGCGGCCGCGCTGGTGCTGCTCGGGGTGTCGTGGCAGCGGACGCGACTGCGTCCGGCGGAAACCGTCGTGGCGCACGCGGCGCCGGAATCGAGCACGCGCCGGCTGGCCGATGGCAGCGTGGCGCGGCTCAAGGGCGAGGCGCAGATCGCGGAGACGTTTTCCGCGACGGAGCGCCGCGTGCGGCTGGTGCGCGGCGAGGTGTATTTCGCGGTGGCGAAGGATGCGGCGCGGCCGTTTCTCGTCGAGGTGGGCGATGCCACGGTGCGGGCGGTCGGCACCGCGTTTGCGATTCGCTTTGAGCCGCACGCGATCGACGTGCTGGTCACGGAAGGCGTCGTGCAGGTGACGCCGCCCGCCGCGCGTCCGGCCGCGGCCGATCGGGTGGCAGCGCCCGCCGCGCCGGCGATGGTCGGGGCAGGTCACCGCGCAGTGATGGCGCGGGCGGCCGCGGCGCAGACGCCGGCGGTGGTGGTCACGGCGGTCTCGCCGGCCGAGATCGCGCGCACGCTCGCTTGGAACGAGCCGATGCTCGAGCTGGCAGGTGCGACGCTGGGCGAACTGGTCGCGGCATTTGCGCAACGCTCGGGACGGCGCATTGAGATCGCGGATCCCGCGCTGCGCGACGTGCGGATCGGCGGTCTGTTCCCGACTGGCGACGTTGACGGATTTTTGCATGCGCTGGCGGAAATCTACGAGGTGAAGGCCGAGCGGCGGGCTGACGGCAGTATCGTGCTGACAAAGCGCTGAGCGGTGGCACTCCGGCGGATTGAATTGCAGGCGGACCGCGGTGGGGATGCGGCTTCCCGGCAAGGTGGGAAGGTGCGACTCGTGCTTCGCGCTCCAATCAAGCGAAGGCGGCCTCGAAACCGAATTCTCCCAGCCACGTCTGGCCCCCCACTGCCCCAATCCATGACCCTATCGAATTCCCGGCCCCGCGTTGGCGCGGTCCTTCTCGGACTGACAATGTCGTGGGCCGCTGCGCCCGCGGCTGAATCGGCGTCGCCGCCGCTCCCGCCGCTGCCGGCGGCGCTGAGCATTCCGAAGCCCGGGCCCGTGACGGAGGCGCCGTATGCGCCGCAGCCGATTCTGCCGGGCGGCGTCGTGGTGCCGTTGTTTCCGCCGGGCTCGCCGTATCTGAAGGCGGAGCGCGTGAAGGAGGCGGAGGTCTACGCGATGAACGGCAGCGCGCCGGGCCGGATCGCGAGCATCGTCAACATCCACAACCCCTCGATCGAGTTTCACGCCGGCAACCGCGCGCTCAACACCGGCGCCGCCGTGATCGTGGTGGCGGGTGGTGGACACAACACGCTGAATGTCGGCGGCGAGGGAGCGGACTTCGTGCCGTTCTTCGCGAATCACGGGATCAGCACCGTCATCCTGCGCAACCGGCTGCGGCGCGACGGCTATGACGCGAAGGTCGACGCCGTGCACGACGCGCAGCAGGCGATCAAGATCGTGCGCGCCTACGCGAAGGCGTGGCAGCTCGATCCGAAGAAGATCGGCATCATGGGCTTCTCGGCGGGGGCGGAGCTGGCGACGCCGGCGGGGCTGTTCTGGAGGGAGTTCGACGAGAAGAACAACGTCGCGGGCAATCCGTTCGCGGCGGTGTCGTCGCGGCCGGATTTCGTGGGTGTGGTGTATCCGGGGCCGACGCCGTTCACGGCGCCGCGCGGGCCGAATGCGGCCGCGGGTTGGAAGCCGCCGGCGATTCCGAAGGACGCGCCGCCGTCGTTCATCGTCTGCGCGGGCTGGGGCGATCGCGGCCACGCGATCTGGGCCAACGACTGGTTCACGGCGATGCTCAACGCGGGGATCCCGAATGTGGAGATGCACATTTACGCCCGCGGCCGGCATCCGGGTGATCGCCCGAACCCGGACGATCCGCCGTCGACCGGCGGGCTCACGAACCGCGGCGGGATCGCCTACGGCACGTGGCACGAGCGCTATCTCGAGTGGATGCGCGACCTCGGCTTTTTAGGAAAACCGGGTGTTGAGACGCTGGCAGCGAAGGACGTCGCGGCGAATCTCACGCGGCCGGAGCGCGCCCCGGGTGGGCGGGGAAAACAGTCGTCCAAAGAGGCGCCGGCGGCTGCGCCGAAAGCGGGGTCGTAGGGGCTGGGCGTGGAGTTGCTTGGACGGCAAAAAAGAGGGTTGGCAAAAAAAGGAGACGCGTAGGCCCTGGATCTTGCGGTGGCACTTTCGTTGGCACGGTGGCCTGGTCAGGTTTCTTTTTTGCCACACCTTTTTTTGCGATCGCTCATGATTCAATGGGGTTGGAGCGCGAGATGACGGACGGCCTGCCCGGAGATCCGGGCCTGCTTGGGCGCGTCGCTATTTGCCGCGAGCGAGCAGGCCACGGCGCGCGAGCCATTCCTCGGCGCGCTTGGGCCAGGTGGTGACGGGCAGCTCGGGCACAGGACGCAAGCCGTAGCCGTGGCCGCCGGCGTCGTAGACGTGCACCTCGGCGGAGCCGCCGTGCTTCTTTAACTCGGCGGCCAGCAGCAGGGAGTTCTGCACGGGCACGCCGTCGTCGAAGGCGTGCACGAAGAACATCGGCGGCGGATTGGGCGTCACCGCGACGAGGTTGTTCAATGCGGTCTGGCCGCGTTCGACAAAGCCGCCGGTGTAGATGAGCAGCGCGAAATCCGGGCGGCACGGCACGGTGTCCGCGGCGTCGATCGCGGGGTAGTGGCGGTTCTCCTGGAAGAGCGCGGCGTAGGCGGTCGTGACGCCGCCGGCACTGAAGCCGAGGAGACCGAGGCGCGACGGATCGAGGCCCCACTCCCGGGCCTTCGAGCGCACCAGGCTCATCGCGCGCTGGGCGTCCTGCACGGGGGCGAGCCAGCGGCGCGCGGGGTCGCGGGCGGGCACGCGGTATTTGAGCACGATGCCGGTGACGCCGATCGAGTTGAGCCAGGCGGCGACCTCGGTGCCCTCGAGATCGTAGGCGAGGATGTTGAAGCCGCCGCCGGGGCAGATGATGACGGCGGCGCCGGTGTCCTTGTCCTTGGCGGGCCGATACACGGCGAGCTGCGGGGTCGAGACATTGCCGAGCTTGATGATGCGCCGGCCGGCGATGAGCGCGTCGGTGGCCTTGGTCTGATCAGCCTCGGGCGGCAGGGTCTTGGTTTCGCCCGGGGGCGGGCCGGGCCAGACGTTGAGCACGAGGGGCTCGGCGGCGGAGGCGGAGAGGCCGGGGGTGGCGAGGGCGGCGAGGAGAGCGAGGAGGGCGCGAGTCATGGTTTGGGGAGAGACGGGCGGGGGGGCGGGCCGGACGTGCATCGTCGTGGTGCGCGGATGGCGTGGCGATTCGATTCTGGCCGCGGCCACTCCGGGCGGGCGGGACAGGTCGGCCGGCGTGGCGGGATCTTGAGGACGTAGAACTACCCATCCAGCCGCGCGGAGGAGAGACGAAGAGAAGGACAACATGTCCAGCCCTTGCAGCTTCAGCAGGGGGTTGACGTGGTGCCCGGCGGCAACCCTCGGAAAGGGCTGCGCGCGTTCGGGCAGCACGTCGCCCGCCGCCCTCACTCCCCCGCCGGGCCGCGCCTTTGTCGCGGTGCCGGAGCCCGCGCGAATTTCGCGCTGAACGCGCTCCCGCCTCCACCGCCTCCTACCGCTTCATTTATGTCCAACGTCAACACCCGCACCATCGCGCGTCGCTCCCGCGAGAGCCTCGCGCTCGTCCTCCTCGGTCTGGCCAGCGTCCTCCCGGCCACCGCCGCCGACTACAGCTGGAAGAACATCCAGTTCGGCGGTTTCTTCAGCCAGGGCTACCTAGAGTCCGACCACAACAACTACCCCGTCGATACGCAGGATGGCACGTTTGACTTCCGCGAATACGCCTTAAACGCGTCGACGACCCTCGGCGCCCATTTTCGGGTTGGCGGCCAGATCTTCGCCCAGAAGATCGGCAAGTTCGGCGACGATCGCGTTCTCCTCGACTGGGCCGTGGCCGACTACAATTTCCGGCAGGAGATTGGCGTGCGCGTCGGCCGGGTGAAATACCCGCGCAGCCTGCACTCCGACGTGCTGGATGCCGACGTGCTGCGGCCGTTCATCCTGCTGCCGCAGTCCATCTACGACATGCGCCTGCGCGATTTCCAGGCGTCGTTCGACGGCGGCATGATCTACGGCACCATCGGCGCGGGCCGCAGCAGCTTCGACTACAAGGTCTACGCCGGCGACATCCCGATGAAGACGGACTCGGGTGTCGGTGACTTCTTCAACACCTCCTCGCTCTTCAGCAATCCCCCGGGCGTCCGCCAGCTCGGGATGGACTCGGTCCGCGGCGCCACCGTGGCGTGGAACACGCCGATCTCCGGCCTGCGCGTCGCCACCTACTATTCCGAACTCGGCCATCTCGTCGCCACCGGACCCTTCATCGCCGTGCCGGTGCTCTCGTCCTCGATCGATCTGACGAAGGTCCAATACAAGGCCGGGTCGGTCGAATACGCGTCGGGCAAGTGGACGCTGACCGGCGAGTATCTGGTGGAGGACATCGCGGCCCACCTGGCGCTCCCGTCGGTCATCGCTCCGCCGAGCCGCAGCCGCAGCCACAGCAAGAGCTACTACGTCTCGGTCGCGCGCCGGCTGAGCGACAAGATCGAGGTGGGCACCTACTACACGGGGATGAAGAACGTCTCCGCGGGTGCCGCCGCTTCCAGTGCCGCCGAGAAGCGCTACGACTGGACGCTCAGCGGCCGCTACGACGTCAATCAGCACCTGCTGTTCAAGCTCGAGGTGCATTTCATCGAGGGCACCCGGCACATGTTCAACGTTCCCGGCATCCGCAATCCGCCCGGCTCACTCAAGGAGTCGATGACACTCTTCGCCGCCAAGACGACCCTCAGCTTCTGAGTCCAACGTGCCGCCGCCCCCAGCCTTCACCATGAAACTCCCATTGTTTCGCTCATTCTTCAGCGCGGCCGCGCTTGTGCTCGCCGCGAACCTGCCGGCCGCTCCGTCCCTCGCCGGCCATGCCGGTCTCAAGGGCCAGACGCTCGACGCCGACGGGGTCAAGGCCGTCCTGCTCGGCAAGCGCGTCACGATCGGCGACACCCGCGTCGTCATCGTCATTGCCAAGACCGGTGACGCCCAGGAGGCGTATTTGAAAACCCATGCCGGCATGACGACCAGCCAGTTTCAGAATCACTGGCGCCGGCTCTTCATGACGGGTGGCGGATCCGCCCCCAAGCTGGTCGAGACCGAGGCGGACGCGATCAAGCTCGCCGCCGAGACGCCCGGCGCGCTGGCAATCGTCGACTCGGCGGCCATCGGCAGCCTCGTGAGCCTGGCCAACTAAGCGGCCTCCGCCGCAACGCTTCCGTCCCCGTCCTCCGATCATGAGCATCCTCTCCGCATCGCGCACCATCAGTTTTCGGCAGACCATGCTGACCGTGACCGCGTGTTTTGCGCTCGTGGCGGTGGGCGTGGGCGCGCTGGCGATCGTCTCGCGCAACTACACCCGCCAGGGCAGCCGCCAGACGGAAGTCCTGACCAGCCAGTTCCTGCCGGGGCTGGTGAGCCTCGCCCGGCTCCAGCAGTCGGCCTACGAACTCAAGAGCGTCACGCTGCAGTTCGCGCTCGCGAAGGACGAAGCGGGGATGAACGTCCAGAAGCAGATCTTCCAGGCGGAGACCGCGCACGTGTCGCGCAGTCTCGACGAACTCAAGGCGCTGGCGAACGACGGGCAGACCACGCGGCTGATCGCCAACCTCGGCGCGGCGGTGGCCGGGTATCGGGAGGTGGCGGAGAAATTCCAGGGCCAGCTCCGCGGCGGCGATTTCGAGAAGGCGATGGCCACGCTCGACCAGCAGGCGGCGCCCGCGCAGGCGAAGGTGGAGCGGGAACTGAAGGCGCTGAGCGAGCAGTATTTCGCCCTGTCGCGGGGGGCCGGCGGGGCGACGATCGCGCTGATGGCAAAGACGGATCGTTTCGGCCTGGCGGGGTCCGCCGTGCTCGGCGGCCTGACGCTGCTGTGCCTCGGCGTCACCGTCGTGGCGACGCGCACGATCACCCGCCGCCTGCGGGCCACGAACGAGGCGCTCGGCAGCTCCACGGTGATCGTGCAGAGCAATGCCGCGCTGGTCGCCAGTTCGAGCCACGCCCTGGCCGAAGGATCGAACTCCCAGGCCGCTTCGCTCGAGGAGACCAGCGCCTCGCTCGAGGAATTGAACAGCATGACCAAGCGCAACGCGGAGAGCGCGCAGCAGGCGAAGGAGTCGGCGACGCAGGCGCGGACTTCGGCCGACACCGGCGCCGGCCACATGCAGGCGATGGCGACGGCGATGAGCGCGATCAAGGCGTCGTCCGACGACATCGCGAAGATCATCAAGACGATCGACGAGATCGCGTTCCAGACGAACATCCTCGCGCTCAACGCGGCGGTCGAGGCGGCCCGCGCCGGCGAGGCCGGCATGGGGTTTGCCGTCGTGGCCGAGGAAGTCCGCGCTCTCGCGCAGCGCTCGGCGCAGGCGGCGAAGGAGACCGCCGCCAAGATCGAGGACTCCGTGGCGAAGAGCCAGCAGGGCGCCCAGATCTCGGCCGAGGTGGCGAAGAGCTTCGAGACGATCCAGCAGCAAATCCGGCATCTGGATACGCTGGTCGGGGAGATTGCGACCGCGTCGAACGAGCAGACCCAGGGGCTGGGACAGGTCACCTCGGCCGTTTCCCAGATGGATCAGATCACGCAGGCGAATGCCGGCAGCGCGGAGGAGACGGCCTCCGCCTCGCAGGAGCTGAACGCCCAGGCGGCGGTGCTCAGCGAGGCCGTCGCCAGCCTGCAGGCCCTGACCGGCGAGACGCAGGTCGCGACCGGTGCGGCCGCCCCGACTCCGGCTCCGGCCGGCGGCGGTGCGCCGGTGCGGCTCCAGGCGCCGCCGCGCCGGACACCGCCGGCGAAGTCCAGGCCGGCTGCGACCGTCGGCCGGACGCTGCGCACCGCAGCCGCGGGCAGCAACGGCCACGGCCAGGGCAACGGGCACGGCCACCACGACTTTTTCCAGAGCACCTGAGCAGGCCGCGGCGGCGATGCACCGTCGGTCGCGGGCCGTCTTCGGGCTCAGTCCTGCTTTTTCTTTTTGGCCGCGGGCGGCACTTCAGCCGCCACGGCGGCGGGCCAGACATGCATCGTCGTGACGAGTTCGCGGTGGAGCGACTCCATGCGCGCGGTGATTTCCTTCAGGCGAGCAGGTTCGGCGGTGGCGAGGTCGCGGGTCTCGCCGGGATCGTCGGTCAGCCGGTAGAGCGAGAGGTCGGTGAGCGCGGCGGCGCGCACGGCGGGGGCGCTGGCCGAATCGATGTTGCTGAGGAGCGGGAGGCGGCCGCCGTCGAGGCGCGCGAGGAGTTTCCACGGGCCGTCGCGGAGCGCGACGCGCTGCTCGTTGAGGGCGTTGTAGTAGACCCAGAAGAGCGGCTGCGGGCGGGGGATCGGGCCGCCGTCGAAACCCGGGCGGAGGTCGGTGCCGTCGAGCTTGCGATCGGCGGGGAGCTTCGCGCCGGCGAGCGCGGCGAAGGTCGGGAGAAGATCGAGCGAACTGACGACGGCGGAGCTCACCTTCCCGGCGGCGACGTGGCCGGGCCAGCGGAGGATGCCGGGCACGCGCACGCCGGCCTCGGTGGTCCAGAGCTTCATGCCGCGGTGAGGGCCGGGCGTGCCATAGGAGCGCTGGGAGCCGCGGTAGCGGAGGTGAGTCTCGGGGCCGTTGTCGCTGGAGAAGTAGACGACAGTGTTGTCCGTGAGGCGCAGGCGATCGAGGGTCGCGAGGAGGCGGCCGACGGCGCGGTCCATGTTGGTAACGTTGGCGAAATACTGCGCCTCGTCCTCGTTGCGCGCGACGCCGCGGTAGCTCGCGACGAGATCGGCGGGGGAGGCCACGGGCTCGTGCGGCTCGTGGAACGCGACGTAGAGGAAAAACGGCTGCGCGCGCGATTGCGTGGTGTGCTTCGAAAGCCAGGCGTCGGCCTCCGCCGCGACGAGATCGCAACTGTAGCCGGTCTGCGGGCCGACGGGGGTGCCGTTGCGGACGAAGTTGTTGGGGTTGGCGTGCGAGGGGCCGGCGTTGTTTTGCGTGGCGAACCAGTGGTCGAAACCGGCGTCGCCGGGCTGCGGTTGCGCCGGGTGGTTGAAGACGGCGTTGGCGTGCCATTTGCCGGCCTGGGCGGTGGCGTAGCCGGCGGTGCGGAGCAGGGCGGGCAGGGTGAGTTCCTCGCGGCGGAGGTGGGTGAGATGGCGGCTCTGGGCGGTCGCGGCGTCGGGTTTGGCGGCGGGAATCCAGTCGAAGACGCCGGCGCGGTTGGGGCTGCGGCCGGTGAGCAGGCCAACGCGGGAGGGCGAGCAGACGGGGGCGGCGGAGTAGGCATCCGTGAACCGGATACCCTGGCGCGCGAGGGCGTCGAGGTGGGGCGTGCGGATGTGCGGGTGGCCGTAGCCGGCGAGGTCGCCCCAGCCGAGGTCGTCGCAGAGGATGACGAGGAAGTTCGGGCGCGGGGCGGCGGGCGCGGCGGACGCGCCGGCGGCGGCGGCGAGGGCGAGCAGCGCGGCGACGAGGGCGAGCGGGAGACGGGGCATCGCGCGACTGTAGGAACCGGACGCGACGGGGCGAGCCCGGTCTGGTGGGAACGGCGGCGCCGTGCGCCGGAATGCGCTCAGTTCCGGGCGGCCTTCTTCTTGCCGGCCTTGGGCGTGGCGGGGGCGGGCGGCGCGCCGAGCGTGGTGCGCAGATTGTCGAGGATGCGCGGCACGTAGGGCGCGTAGCGGGAGTCGGGCACCGGGCCGGTCGCGGGCAGCGCGAGGAGGGCGGCGCGCACGGGGGCGATCTTCGGGAGGCCGAGGGACTCAAGGGCGTGCAGGGCGGCGAGCGTGATGAAGACGTCGTGTTTGCTCCAGTCGGCGTGCGCGGCGAGCACCGGCAGCGCGGCGGACAAGTCGGCGGCGGTGCCAAACTGCCCGAGCGCCTCGGCGGCGGCGATGCGCACATAAGGTGATGCGTCGGCGAGGGCGGTGGTGAGCTCGCCGCGGGCGGCGGTGACCGAGCTGGCGCCGCGCATCCGGATTCCCATGACGCCCCAGTAGCGCACGGCGCTGTCGGAATCGCGGAGGAGGTTTTTCAACGCGGGCGCCGCGTCGGGCTGGAGCGAGGAGGCGAGCTCGGCGGCGGCGAAGACGCGCTCGAACGGATAGCGCGCATCGTCGTGGCCGAAGTCATACTGCGGCGTGCCGGCGGCGCGGGTGAAGCGCTCGCCCTCGGGGATAAAGCCGAGGTCGCGGCTGCGGCGGGCGTGGTCCTGCTGGGCGCGGCGGAGGCGCTCGAGGATGGCCCGATGCGCGGGCGAGGCGGCGAGGTTGTTCACCTCGTCGCGGTCGGCCTGCAGATCGTAGAGTTCTTCGGGGGCCTTCGGGGTTTGCCAGAAGATGCGCTGCGCGGGATTCAGTTTGCCGGCGTCGTAGAGTTTCCGCCAGACGGCGGTGGTCGGCGTCTTGAACTGCGTGGAGACGTGCTGACCCTGCGAGAGGTGCGGGAGGTAATTGCGCAGGTAGACGTAGCGGCCGTCGGTGACGCTGCGGACGAGATCGTAGGACTCGTCCATGCGGCCGCGGAAGCCGTAGACGAAGGGCTGTGCGGGCGCGGCGAATTTTCCGAGGAAGGCGTGGCCCTGCAGCCAGGCGGGCGGCGCGATGCCGGCGAGGCTGCACAGCGTCGGCGCGAAATCGACGAAGCTCACGAGGCGGTCGGTGGTGCCGCCGGCGCGATAGTCGGCGGGGCGGAGGTCCTTGAATTTCTCGGGGATGTGGACGAGGAGCGGCACGTGGAGGCCGGAGTTGGAGGGCCAGCGTTTGCTGCGCGGCATGCCGGAGCCGTGGTCGGCCCAGTAGAACACGATGGTGTCGGCGGCGAGGCCGTCGGCTTCGAGCTGCGCGAGGACGGCGCCGGCGTCGGCATCGGCGGCGGTCACACTGTCGTAGTAGAGCGCCCAGTCGCGGCGCACTTCGGGCGTGTCGGGGTGATAGGCGGGGACGCGCACCTTCGCGGGATCGTGCACGGGCTTCGCGTCGGGGCCGGGGCGCACGGTCTGGCTCTCGTGACTCTTGGTGGAGTTGAAGACGGAGAAGAACGGCCGGCCGGCGGGGCGGTTGCGCCAGTGCGCGCGGTTCGAGGAGTCGTCCCAGACGGCGGCGGATTTCGGGAGGTTGTAGTCCTCCTTCACGTTGTTGGCGGTGTAGTAGCCGGCCTCCCGCAGGAGCTGGGGGAACATCTTCTGGCCCGACGGATATGGCACCATGCTGCGCATGTGATCGCCGCCAGAGGACGGGCCGTGGAGGCCGGAGATGATGGCGGTGCGCGTGGGCGCGCAGACCGGCGCGGCGGACCAGACGCGGGTGTAGCGCAGCGACCTGGCGGCGAACGCGTCGAGGTTCGGCGTGGTGGCGAAGGTGTCGCCGTAACAGCCGAGCTGCGGGCCGTGATCCTCGCTGGAGATCCAGAGGATGTTCGGCGGTGAAGCGGCGGACGCGGTGCAGAGCGCGGCCAGCGAGGCGAGGAGAGCGGCGAGGAGTTTCATGACGAGAACGGGGGCGCGACGAGCGTGGTCCGACCGCGGGGCGGCGCGCAAGGACGCAGGCGGCGCTATCGGGGCACAAGCCGGACGGCCTGGCCGCCCGCGGGCGGCAGGGCGGGGCGAAGCACGGTGGTGGCATCGACGACCTCGGTGCGCACGCGCGTGGCGCGGGGTGTCTCGTCGTTTTCGTAAAGGTGCGCGGTGAATTTCTTGCCGGCCGGCAGGAAGGTGAGCGGGATCGCGAGCGTGCGCCCGCCCGGCGCGTCGCCGGTGATGGAGCCGACGAACCAGGACTCGCCGCGGCGGCGCGCGATCGTGACGAACGCGCCGACCTCACCGTCGATCACGCGGGTCTCGTCCCACGTGGTCGGGATGCGGTCGAGGAACGCGAGCTCGGGCGCGCCGTCGAACTGCGCGGGGCGATCATACCAATAGAGCAACTGGAGCGGGCTGTAACCGGTGACGGTGAGCGCGAGCTGGTGCGCGCGTGTGGTCTTGAGGCGCTTGTCGTAGATGCAGATCGTGTAGTCGGCGGGGCCCGCGGGCAGGCGCGTGAAGGGCAGCGTGGCGTTGTGTGTGGCGGTCGGCATCTGTTCGTTGCCGCGGACCCCCTCCTGCGTCAGCAAATTCGGATACGTGCGGGTGAAGCCGGTCGGCCGGTAGCTGTCGTGGATGTCGACCAGAAGGCGGTGCGCGGCGGCCCGGCGCACGGCGGCGTGCACCCAGGTGGTCCATTCCTGCGGGCCGACGTTGACGAAGCCGAATTTCACGCCGGCGACGCCCCAGCGCTGGTAGAGGGGAAACAGTTCGTCCAGTTGCCGCTCGAGCGCGCGGCGGTTCACGTAGAGGAAGACGCCGATGCCGCGGGCCTTGCCGTAGGCGATGACGGCGGGCAGGTCGAGGCCCGGGTGGTTCGGGAGGTGGCCGACGCGCTTCGGATCGAGGTGCACGCCGCGGGCGTCGGCCGCGTCGTCGTATTCGTGGCCATACCAGCCGGCGTCGTAGAGGATGTAGCGGAAGCCGTGCGTCACCGCGAAATCGATACAGGCCAGGCCGCCCGGCGTGGAGAGCGAGACCTCGCGGATTGCCGCGCCGGGCTGGATCCACGAGGTGTCGGCGAGCGCGCAGGGTGGGTTCAGGTTCAGGACGAGGTGATTCCGCTCGAGGAGATCGCCGGGCTTGTCCCCGACGATGAAGGCGCGCCACGGGGTGACGTGGCCGGCTCGCAGGTCGAGGGTCGCGGGGCCCGAGAGCGCGCTCACGAGCGCGCCGGGGCCGAAGGGCGACGGCGAGAGCAGCATCCGCGGATACGCGTCGAGCGCGGCCTCGACAAGGCAGGCCCACCGGCCGCCGGGCAGCTCGACCGTCAACGGGCGCTCGCAGTTCTTCTTGATCGCGGCGATCGGGACGCGGGCATACTCGCCCTCGGTGCCGTGCTCCTCGTAGCCGAAGGTGCCGTCCGGGAAGCGGAACTCGGTGCGTTCCGCCGCCAGGGTGAGCCCGGCGCGAGCGGAGTCGGCGGGAAACTCATAGCGGAGCGCGGCGCCTTCCGGATACGCGCGCGCCACGAGCGTCACGCGCAGGCCGCTCGCGCGCTGCCGCAACGCCAGCGTGCGCTCGCGATAGTGGTCGGGGATCGATCGGCGCTCGCCGTAGACCGGCGACCACTCGCCGGCGTGCGAGCGCTCGCTGGTGCCGACCAGCTCGAAGCCGTCGAGGAGGTTGAGCGTGCGGTCGGCCGCCTCGAAGCCGAGGCGCGAGTCGAGGACGACAGGCGCGCCGCGGTGCGTGACGCGGTAGCGGAGCGCGCCGCGCTCGTCGAGCGTGAGGGCGAGGGCGACCTCGCCGGCGGGCGCGGCCACGTGCCATTCGGCGGCCCGCGTGGAGGCCGCGGCGAGCGCGAGCGCGGCGAGGGTGAGGAGACGGACTTGGGCAGTCATGCGAGGGGCGCCGGGGGGCGTTGCCGGAGCGGGCCCGCGAGGGCGAAAAGCGCGGCGCGGCCGGGCCGGTGGAAGGGCTATTGCAAGGCGGCGAGGTTCGCGGCGTCGTGGAGTTTCTTGAGTTCGGCGTCGCTGAGGGCGCGGTTGAACACGGCGAGTCCGCCGAAGCGGCCGATGGTCGCCTCGCCGAGCATCTTGCCGACGGCGTAGCGTGCGCCGACGGTGAAATCGCTGCCGCCGCCGGGCTTCGACTGCGCGTGCTTCGCCGGATCGTAGGCGAAGATGCCGCGCCCGTGGTAATACGGATTCATCCCGCGATCGCCGCCGCCCGGGCCCTCGTGCGTGAAGTAGCGGTCGGTGCGCTTGTGCTTCACGGGATCGAGCTTCAGCTCGTCGAGCACGCCGTTGAGGTAGGCGCGGATGAAGGCGCCATCGTAGGTGAACGCGAGCGTGCACCAGGTCTCGGTCGGGACTTCGCCGGCCGTCGCCGCGTAGTCGGCGCACCAGGGAAACGCGCTGCCGTCGGCGCGGCGGGTGACGCCGCCCTCCGAGGAGATGTGCGGCACGAGTTTGTTGGGGCCGCCGTAGGTCGGCATGTTCATGAGCAGCGCGTATTGGCGCGTGCCGGTGTCGTCGTCGCGGCCCTTCCCCTCGCTCCACATGCCGGCAATGGTGCGGCTCTGCTTGAGGTTCACGATGCGGACGACGGCGAACAGGGTGACCTGCGCGGCCGGGCCGGCGATGTTCAGGTCGCCGGTCTCGGCGTAGGGGATTTTGAAATACCGCTGGCCGTCGAGCTCGGCGGCGTGGCCCGAGAAGGGGCCGCCGGCCACGCGCGGGATCGGGCCGTTGACCTCCGAGAGCGGATGCGGCTGCCGGGTGCCGGTGGAGACGCGCGGCTGCCCGGCGGCCTCGCCGAAGGTCCAGAAGGCGACGAGGCCGGGCATCTGCTCGACGACGCGGCGATCGCCGGACGGCGCGGCGGCGCGGGCGGGCGCCGTGGCGAAGGCGAGGAGCGAGAGGAGCGCGGGCGCCAGGGCGGCGCGGAGAGAGGAGCGGGTGAGCATGTTCATACCGGCACGACGACGGCTGCCGGCGATTCCGCGCGTCCGGACGGGGAATGGCGAGTGAACTTTCGGGCGGCGGCCGGACGGCGGACTCGCGGACTCAAGGCTCGCCGACCTGCGCGATGAGCTCGCGCCAGAGGGCGGCGCCGCCGGTGGCGTTGGTCATGATGACGAGGCCGGTGCCGCGCGCGGGATACCATTCGCAGTAGCAGCGGAAGCCGGTTCCATTCGAGCCGCCGTGGCGGATGCGGTCGCCGTCAGCGGCCTCCTCGATCGCCCAGCCGAGACCGTAGAACGCGGGCCCGGGCGCCGGCCCGCCCTGGCGCGGCGGCGGCGGCGTGCCCTCGATGCGCGTCGCGCGCGTGAGCATGAGAGTGAGCGTGGCGGCACTCAGGGAGTGAGCGGCGGAGCGATCGGACTTCATCAGCTCGAGGAGGAAGCGCGCGTAGTCGCGCGGCGCGCAATAGAGCGAGTAGGCGGAATTGGCGCGGAGGAAGTGCTCGCGCGAGGCGGGGACCTTGCCCTCGGCGTTGTGACCGGCGGCGGCGGAGCGGGCGACGTTGTCGTTCCAGACGAGGCTGGATTGTGCCATGCCGAGCGGGGCGAACAACGTGCGTTCCACCGTGCGCTCGAAGGGTTCGCCGGTGATTTTTTCCAGCACATGCTGGAGGTAAGTGAAGCCCTCGCCGGAGTAGCCGAACTTCGTGCCGGGCTCGAACGCGACCGGCACCGGCCCGCCCTTGAGCCAGCCGCCGGCGCGCCAGTTGGGGAGGCCGGTGGTGTGGTTGAGGACCATGCGGGCGGTGATCGTGAGGTGCCGGGGTTCGTCCGCGAGGTAGGGCTTGTCCAGATACGCCCGGAGCGGGCGGTCGAGATCGAGGCGGCCGGCCTCGACCAGCTTGAGCGCGACGTGCGCGGCGAGCGGCTTGGTCATCGAGGCGGCTTCGAAGCGCGTCGCGGCGTCGACCGGCGCCGGCTGGCCGGCGGTGCGGACGCCGTAGTAGCGTTCCCAGGCGATCTGGCGTCCGGCGAGCGCGACGATGGCGACGCCGGGGACCTGGTGTTTCGCCATGAGCGCCGGCACGAGCGCGTCGACGCGGGCGGCGGGGACGCCGGAAGCAGCCGGGGCGGCCGCGAGCCGGAGGCCGAGGGCCCCGATCGCGACGATGAGCAGCAGCGGGAAGCGGGTGCGCACGAAGAGGCGGGTTACGGCGCGGCCGGTTTCGTGGACTCGAACTGCACCCGGCCCTGCGTGTCGTGCAGCCGGAGGGTGAGCGTGGCGGCCGTCGCGCCGGACGCGGGCGCGACCGTGCCGGAGAGAAAGCCGCCGTGCTTGATGCGGAGGAAGCGGTGCTCGGGCCGCGGGGTCTCCTCGTTCCAGCCGCCGGCGTGCGCATCGCTCGCGGCGCCCACGCTCCACTCCTCGAGGCCGGTCGCGCGGTCGGTGGAAACATACTGCCAGTGCCGGTCGCCGGTGATGACAGCGAGGTTCCGGTGGCGGCCGAGCATCGCGCGGATCCGATCGCCCTCGATAACGAAACCGCGGTTGGCGTAGTTGTCGTCCTTCTGTGTCCGGTCGGGACCGACGATGGGCGTCGAAGTGATCAGGAGACGGAAGGTGGCGTCGGAGGCGGCGAGGGATCTCTCCAGCCACGCGATCTGCGGCGCGCCCCAGATGGTCGGCGGCGTCGAATCGCCTTTCACGCGCGTGGTGCGGAAATCGCGGCCCTCGACCATCCAGATTTGCAGATGGCGGCCCCAGCGGATCGTGCGGAAGGGCTCGCCAGTCAGGGCGGTCTGCTCCGAGAAAATCCGCAGGCCCTCCTCGAACGTGAGATCGCCGCTGCGCGAGCCGGGCTCGCAGTCGTTGGCGAGCACGTCGTGATCGTCCTTCATGAAGTAGCTGCCGACCTGCCGGTGAAACGCGCGCAGCGTCGGGTAGCTGAACATCCGCGCCCAGTGATAGCGGGCGAGGTCGGCGTTCACGGCGATCGCGGGGCCGTGGTCGTAGTAGACGACGTCGCCCGTGTTGACGAAGAAATCGGGCCGCAGCGCCTGCATCGAGGGATAGATCGCGAAGCCGTCGGGCCGGTCGCTGCGTTCGTATTTCTGGCAGCTCATCACGCAGAACGTCACGCCGGACGCGGCCGTGGCGGCGGGCGCGGTGGTGAAGCCGCCGCGTTCGGTGCTGATCGCGGCGGGGGGCGATGCCTCGCCGGAGCGCGCTTCGACTTCGAGGTCGTAGCGCGTGCCCGGGGTGAGGCCGGTGAGCGGGAAGAGCGCGGTGAAGTCGCGCCGCGGATCGACGTCGCGCCAGGCGGTCGTCGTCCACGCGGCCGAGCCGGCGGCGCGGTAACGGACGCGGGTCTGGCCGGCGGCGCCGGGCGTGGCGCCGCGGATCGAGCCGAGGTCGGAGCCGGGAGCGAAGGTCACGACGGGGCGGCCGTCGGTGAACATGGTGTTGTCGCGGAGCGGAAGCTCGCGGCCGGTTTCGCGATGCAGCACGCGCACGATCGGGACCGGGCGGTCGTCCGCGGCGCGGGTGGCGTCGCGCGTCACGCGCGTCCAGATCGTCGCCGTGGTGGCGGTGGGCTCGCTGATCTTGAAGCCGGTGGCTTGGTGCGCGCGCGGAGGTTCCGCGGCCGGGAGGCGGACGAGTCCAAGGGCGGCGACGGTGAGCAGGGAAAACCGGAGGAGGGCGGAGCGGAGCATGGAGCGCGGGGACGACGGGGCGAGGCGGGTGGGATGGTGGGGAATCGCGGCGGGTGGGCAACCTTCCGTCGCGGGATTGCCAACGCCGCGGCCGGCGGTTTTGTTGGCCGACCCACATGAAAGCACTCGGCATCGACATCGGCGGCTCGGCAGTCAAAGGCGCACCCGTGGATTTGAAAACCGGCGAGTTGCTTGCGGAGCGGCACCGGATCGAAATCGACAAGGAGATGACGCCGGCCCGGGTGGCGCGGGTGGTGGGAGAGATCGCGAAGCATTTCCGGTGGCGCGGCGCGATCGGCGTCGGCTTTCCCGGCGTGGTCGAGGGCTCGAAGATCCGCACCTCGGCCAACCTGCACCCGAAGTTCGTCGGCACCGATGGCGTGAAGCTCTTCGGCAAGGCCACCGGCTGCCGCGTGGCGCTGCTCAACGACGCGGCGGCGGCGGGGATCGCGGAGATGCGCTTCGGGGCGGGGCGGGGGTTTGCGGGCAAGGCCCTGCTACTCACGCTCGGCACGGGCGTCGGCTCGGCGCTCGCCTACCGGGGTGTGGTGGTGCCGCTCGAACTCGGGCATCTGCCGTGGACAGACGGCAAGTCGGTCGAGAAACACGTCGCCGCGTCGGTGCGCGAGGACCAGGACCTCTCCTGGGAGGAGTGGGGCGGACGGCTGGGCGACTACCTCGCCGTGCTTGAGCGGGCGCTGTGGCCCGAGCTGATCATCATCGGCGGCGGCGTGAGCGCAAAGCACCGCAAGTTTTTCCCGTTCGTGAACACGCGCGCGCGGCTGGTGCCGGCGGAGTTTCTGAACCAGGCCGGGATCGCCGGCGCGGCGCTGGGTGCGGTCGGCTGAAAATTTCCGACACCATTTTTCCACCCGATGAGCGCTCCGCTCCCCCTTCGTCCCTCCCTCGATCCCGAGTTTTCGCCCGCGGCCTGCTGGAACCGCGCCTACCGGGCGCGCGTCGCGCAGGATGCCGGCGCGCGGCCCTTCGCCGTCGTGCTGGTGCGGCCCGACGGGTCGGCGTTCCGGCACGACAGCCGCGTGCTGGCGGCGGGTCATCCCGCGGCGGCGGACACGTTCCTTTATGCGGAGCGGCTGCTGAAGTTTCTCCTCTGGATGAAGGGTGGATCGCGCGTGCTGATCGCGGGCGCCGACGAGATCGCGACGGCGCTGGCGCAGAGCTATGCGCCGGGCGGCGCGCGGGCGTTCGATGCGGACTTCATCGGGGAAAAGGTGTTTCGCGACCGCTTCACGGTGGCGGCCGCGCGGTTCGAGGCGTTGCCGGCGACGCAGGAGACGAGTGTGCCGATGGGCCGCCATCTCGACGGGTGCCGGATCGGTTTCGATCTCGGCGGCAGCGATCGGAAGGCGGCGGCGTTGATCGACGGGAAGGTCGTCTTCTCGGAGGAGATCGCGTGGGATCCGTATTTCCAGAAGGATCCGGCCTATCATCTCGAGGGCGTGCACGACTCGCTCAAGCGCGCGGCGGCGCACCTGCCGCGGGTCGACGCGATCGGCGGCAGCGCGGCGGGCGTGTATGTGAACAACGAGGTGCGGGCCGCGTCGCTGTTTCGCGGCGTGCCGGCGGAGCTCTACGAGTCGCACGTGCGCCGGATGTTCTTCACGCTGCAGGAGCGCTGGGGCGGCGTGCCTTTCGAGGTCGTGAACGACGGCGAGGTGACGGCGCTCGCCGGCTCGATGGCGATGAACGACAACGCCGTGCTCGGGATCGCGATGGGCACGAGCCTGGCGGCGGGCTACGTGACGCCGTCGGGCAACATCACGACCTGGCTCAACGAGCTCGCCTTCGCCCCGATCGACTACCGGGCCGACGCGCCGCGCGACGAATGGTCGGGCGACCGCGGGTGCGGCGTGCAGTATTTTTCCCAGCAGGGCGTGGGCCGGCTGGCGGCTAAGGCGGGCTTTGCGTTTCCACCCTCGCTCCCGCTGCCCGAGCAGCTCATCGCGGTGCAGCAGGCGATGAAGGCCGGTGATCCGCGCGCCCGCGCGATCTACGAGTCGATCGGCGTCTGCTTCGGCTACGCGATCGCGCACTACGCGGATTTCTATGACGTGCGGAATCTCCTGATCCTCGGGCGCGTGACGTCCGGCGAGGGCGGCGAGGTCATCATCGCGCGGGCCGAGGCGGTGCTGCGCGCGGAGTTTCCCGAGCTGGCGGCGGCGATCCGGCTGCGCACGCCCGACGAGCACAGCAAGCGCCACGGCCAGGCGACGGCGGCGGCGAGCCTGCCGGCGTTGCGGCGCTGAGCGGAAAACGTGAGCATTCCCAGATTCTTCCTCCGATGAAATTCTCTCATCCTGCCGCCGACATCTACGTTCCGGACGCCAGCCTCGCGCCTGACGCCGCGCTCGCGCGCACCACGCATCTCTGCGTCGCCGCGCATCAGGACGACATCGAAATCATGGCCTACCATGGCATCGCCGAGTGCTTCGGCCGCGCGGACCGCTGGTTCAGCGGCGTGGTCGTGACGAACGGCGCGGGCAGCCCGCGGTCGGGCGTGTATGCGAATTTCACGGACGCGCAGATGCAGGAGGTGCGCCGTCAGGAGCAGCGCAAGGCGGCTTTCGTCGGCGACTACAGCATCCAGCTCCAACTCGCGCACCCGAGCGCGGCGGTGAAGGAAAAGGGCAACGCGGCGGTGCAGGCCGACCTCGTGGAAATCTTCGCGGCGGCGGGCGCGGAAGTGGTTTACCTGCACCAGCCGGCCGACAAGCACGACACGCACATCGGCGTGCTCGCGCACAGCATCGCGGCGCTGCGGAAGATTCCGGCCGACCGCCGGCCGAAGCGCGTCCTCGGCTGCGAGGTGTGGCGCGACCTCGACTGGATGGTCGACACCGACAAGCAGGTGCTCGACGCGGGCCAGTTTCCCAACCTCGCGGCGGCGCTCGTCGGGGTCTTCGACTCCCAGATCACCGGCGGCAAACGCTACGACCTCGCGACCGCCGGCCGCCGGATCGCGCACGCGACCTATCACACCTCACACGCGACGGATCAGTTCCAGGGGATCACGTGGGCGATGGATCTGACGCCGCTGGTGGCGAATCCCGCGCTGTCGATCGCGGACTACACGCTGGGCTACCTCGAGCGGTTCAAGCAGGACGTCGCGGCGCGGCTGGCGAAGCTGGCGTGAGCGCCGGCGGGATGACGACCGGGCGGGCAGACGCACGGGTGGCGCATCCCGGCCGGGCACGGCGATGACGGCGGACGTCTTGATTCTCGGCCAGGGTCTCGCGGGCACGCTGCTCGGCTGGGAGCTGGAGCGCGCGAGCGTGCCGTTTACGATCACCGATTCTGATCAGGCGCCGGCGGCGACCGCGGCGGCGGCGGGGATCATCAACCCCATCACGGGCCGGCGCCTGGTGCAGAGCTGGCGGATCGACGCGCTGCGGCCTCTGGCGCGGGAGACGTATCGGGCGATTGAGGCGGCGTGGGGCGTGCGGGTCTGGCATGAGATGAAGCTGCGGCGGCTGTTCGCGGACGAGCGCGAGCGGGTGGTGCTGGCGGCGAAGCGCGCGACGGGTGAACTCGCGGGCTGGGCGGGCGAGGGTGATGACTCCGGTTTCTGGATTCGCGACGCCGCCCGCGTGGATTTGGGCGTGCTCCTGGCGGCGGCCCGGGCACGCTGGCGCGCGGGCGGGCAGTGGCGTGCGGCCGGCGACAAGGCGCCCCTGCCGGCGACCGTGATCGCGTGCACCGGGCTGGCGATGACGGCGACGCCGGAGTTCGGTTTTGTGCCGTGGGAGGTGGTGAAGGGCGAAATCATCGAGCTCGCGGTGGACGGGCTCGCACCCGACGTGATCCTCAACCGGCGTCACTGGCTGGTGCCGATGGGGGAGGGGGCGGCCTGGGTCGGTGCGACGCAGGAGCCGGGCGTGCGGGACCCGCAGCCGAGCGCCGCGGCGCGTGCGACGCTCGAGGCGGCCGCGCGGGACCTGCTCGGCGGGCGGGCGTTTCGCGTCACCGGCCAGCGCGCGGGCGTGCGGGTGCATCTGCCGGACAAGCGGCCGGTCGCCGGCTGGCATCCGGTGCGGTCGGGGCTCGGGGTGCTCGGCGGGCTCGGGGCGAAGGGCGCGCTCTGGGCGCCATGGCTGGCGCGGCAATGGGCGGACCACCTGACCCGGGGCGGGGCGGTCTTCGATCCGGAGACGGACGTGGGGCGTTTTGCCGGATGAGACGGCGGGGCGGCGGACGCGGCGCCGCGGTTCGTCGCAGGCTTTAACGCGAAATAGCGCCGTTCGTCGCACATTACCGTCGGTTCGTCGCACACCGCGTTTTTACCGCTTGAACCGCGCCGATGAGAGGCGGATGAACGCCCTCGTCATGCAGAACCCGTGGATTCGCTACGCCGCCTTTGTCGCGGGCTGGGCGTTTCTCGGCTTCATGCTGTCGGTCGAGGTCTACTTCAACTTCCGGGTGCAACTGGGCGCCAACCGGGTGGACTTCATCGACGCGGCGCTCCCGCAGTTCGGGCGCGTGGTGATGTGGGCGCTGATGGCGCCGCTCATCCTGCGGATGCGGCAGAAGCTGCCGCTCAGCCGCGGCCGGTGGGTGGGCGGGGTGGGCTTTCATCTCGCGATGAGTTTCGTCGTGATGGCCACCTACTACCTCGGCCGCACGCTGGCGTATGTGATTTTCAGTGACGAGCGCTGGGCGGATTTCTGGGACATGGCGATCGCCGGATTCTGGGGACGCAACATCATCGACATGGCCTTTTACTGGGCCGTCCTCGCCTTCGGCTACTCCCTCGAGATCCACCGGCGCTACAAGCGCGAGGAACTGAAGGCGGTGCAGCTCGAGTCGCGCCTGATCGAGACGGAACTCAAGGCGCTGCGTGAGCAGCTTCGGCCGCACTTCCTGTTCAACACGCTCAACACCATCGCGGTGCTCGTGCGCGAGGAGAAGAACCACGAGGCGGTCAACCTGATCGCGCGGCTCAGCTCGCTCCTGCGGATGTCGCTCGACAACACCCGCGTGCACGAGGTGACCGTGCGGCAGGAGATGGATTTCCTCGAGCTCTACATCGGCATCCAGAAGGCGCGTTTCTCCGACCGGCTCGCCGTCGGGATCGAGATCGACGCGGAGGCGATGGAGGCGCGCATCCCCAATCTGCTGCTGCAGCCGCTGGTGGAAAACGCGATCCTGCACGGCATCGCGCCGAAGTCGGGGCCGGGCCGCGTCGACGTCACGGGCCACGTGAAGGCCGGCCGCCTGCACCTGGAGGTGCGCGACGACGGCCCGGGGCTCGGTGATGGGATGCGGCGGGCCAAGGAGGGCGTGGGCCTCAGCAACACCCGCGAACGCATCGCCAAGATTTACGGCGCCCAGGGCCAGCTCTCGCTCCGCAGCGAGCCGGGCCGCGGCGTCACCGTCCAAATCGTTCTCCCCTGCCGCACATGAAAGTCACCACCCTGTCCCCCCTGCGTCCCGCCACCGCCGCCGCCCGCATCCGGGCGATCATCGTCGACGACGAGCCGACGGCGCGGCGCGGCGTTCGCCTGCTGCTCGAGCGCGACAGCGCGGTCGAGGTGGTGGGGGAGGCGGCGACCGGCGTCGAGGCGGCGGAGTTGATCCGCCGCGAGAAGCCGGACCTGGCGTTTCTCGACGTGCAGATGCCGGGCTCCGACGGCTTCGAGGCGCTGGAGAAGATCGGCGCCGACGCCGCGCCCGCGGTGGTCTTCGTGACGGCCTACGACGAGCACGCGCTGCGGGCGTTCGAGGTCAACGCGGTCGATTACCTGCTCAAGCCCTACGACGACGCCCGCTTCGGGGCGGCGCTCCAGCGCGCCAAGGAGGAGGTGCGTCGCCGGCAGACCGATACGGTGAACTCGCGGCTGACGCAGCTCCTCGACTACCTCCAGCAGAACAGCGGCACCGCCGCGGCGGCGCAGGCGAAGGAGGAGAAGTCCGGCGACCGGATCCTGCTCAAGTCCTCGGGGGAGATTTTCTTCCTGAAGGCCGAGGAGATCGACTGGATCGAGGCGGAGGGCGATTACATGAAGTTCCACGTCAACGGCCGCGCGCACCTGATGCGCGAGACGATGGCGCGGCTGGAGGCGCGGCTCGACCCGAAGCGTTTCATCCGCATCCACCGCTCGACGATCGTGAACATCGACCGGCTGCGGAAACTGAGCCCGTCGTTCGCCGGCGAGTATGCGGTCGTCCTGCATGACGGCACGAAGCTCAAGCTGAGCCGCGGCTATCACGAGCGGATCGCGACGCTGTTGAAGCAGGCGCTGTGAGGTCGGAAAGGTGCTGAGGTAGGGCGAGGCGTCCCCGCCGAGCCGCCGCGCGGCGCTCGTGATAGTCGCAACGGCTCGGCGGGACGCCTCGCCCTACCTCCTTATGCGCTCGCGGCGGGCGAGGGTGCGGCCATGGTCGGGCGCGGCGATGCGCCCATTTCCCCGATTGATCGCAGGCTTGCTCGTGTTTGGCGCGGCCTGCGGCGTTGGCACTGCCCAGCCGGACACGGACGGGGCGGGCGGCCGGTCGATGGTGCGGCTCGAGGGCGGCGGCTATGTGGATGAGGATACGGTCCGGACGGCGCGCGAGACGGTTTCGCACAGCGTCACGCTGCCGGAGTGGAAGAACCCGCGCGGCTTCGAGAAGGACGTGTTCACGTTCGCGCGGATCATCTTCTGGTCGGATCCTTCGAAGCCGACGGAGCGCGGCGGGTTCGGCGGCAGTTTCGGCGGCGGGGGCCGCGGCGGCTTCGGTCGGATGGGCTGGGTGGTCGATTACCCGGATGCGGATCTGAATCTCTCCCATCGGCTGCAGCAGCTCACGTCGATGAAAACGGATCCCGATGCGCGGGTGTTCAAGCTCACGAGCCCGGACCTGGCGGACCATCCGTTCATCTACATGGAGCACATCGAGCGGCTGACGCTGCGGCCGGCGGAGGTCACGGCGCTGCGCGACTACCTCAACAACGGCGGCGTGCTGCTCGTGAACGATTTCTGGGGCGCGATGGCGTGGGCGAATTTCCAGAAGGAGATGGCCGCGGTGCTGCCGGGCCGGGCGTGGACCGAGCTGCCGATCGAGCATCCGATCTTTCACTGTGTTTACGATCTGCGGGGGCCGATGAGCAGCCTGCGCGTGCCGTCGATGCAGCGCTGGAACACGGACTACGATCCGAACGATCCGAAATCGAATCCCACCAGCGGATACCGGGGCGAGGGCTACGAGACGATGCACGTGCGGGCGCTGCTCGACGACAAGGAGCGGATCAGCGTGCTCGTGATCCACAACTCGGACATCAGCGACGGCTGGGAGCGCGAGGGCGAGCGCATGGACTACTTCAAAGTTTTCTCCGAAGCCCGCGCCTATCCGCTGGGGATCAACTTCATCTTCTACCTGATGACGCACTGAGGCGTCCGGCCGGGGCGCATCCTTCCCGCCGGCCCGTCCGTCCTAGCGCGGTCACCCACCCCATGAAGCCACTGCCCCCGTTGGTGTTCTCCTTGTTCATCGCCGTCGGCGGATACGCCGCGCTGCACGCCGAACCGAACTGGCCGCGCTTCGGCGGCCCGGAGGGTTCCGGGCGTTCCGCGGAAACGGCCCTGCCCGTGAAATGGGACGAGACGGCGGTGGCGTGGAAGACGCCGCTGGCGGGCACCGGCCAGTCGTCGGTGGTGAACTGGGGCGACCGGCTCTTTGTCACGAGCGCCGCGGCGGACGGCACCCGCCGCTGGGTGCACTGCCTCGATCGCGAGACGGGGAAGCTGCGCTGGGAGCGCGAGGTCGCCGTGGCGGCGCCGGAGGTGATCCACCGCATGAACACGTTCGCGAGTCCGACCTGCGCGACGGATGGCGAGCGGGTGGTGGCGTTCTTCGGCCCAGGTGGACTGCACTGTTTCGATCTGGACGGGAAGCCACTGTGGTCGCGCGAACTCGGCTCGTTTCCCGGCCCGTGGGGCGTCGCGGCGTCGCCGATCATCGACGGCGATCTCGTCCTCCAGAATTGCGACGCCGAAGGCGCGTGTTCGCTGGTGGCGCTCAACAAGCGCACGGGCGAGCCGGTCTGGACCGCGAAACGCGCCAGCGCGGAGCGGGGCGGGTGGTCGACGCCGGTGATCATCGAGGCCGCGGGCCGGCGCGAACTGCTCCTGAGCGGCGAAGCGGGGGTGAACGCCTACGACCCGGCGACGGGCCGCGAACTCTGGTTCTGTCGCGGCATCGCGGGCCGCGGCGAACCCGTGCCGGTCCACGCGAACGGATTGATCTACGTCGTCAACGGACTCCCGGGAAACACCTATGTAATCAAGCCCGGCGGCAGCGGCGATGTCAGCGCGACACACCGGGTGTGGGAAGCGAAGCGCTTCGGCGGACGGGATCAGCCGGCCCCCGCGGTCGTGGGCGAGTTTCTGCTCATCGCGAGCATGTCGGGCATCCTCACCGGCTACGACGCGAAGAGCGGCGCGGTCCATTTCTCGGAACGGCTCGGCGTGACGCTGGCCGCCTCGCCGCTGGTGGCCAACGGGCTGGTTTACTTCCAAGGCGAGAGCGGCGAAGTCGTCGTGGTCAAACCGGGCAAGGCGCTGGAGATCGTGGCGCGCAATTCGCCCGGCGCGGCGCGGAACGATCCCTTTCGCGCGAGCCTGTCGCCGATCCAGGGCCGTCTGTTCACGCGCTCGCGCGGCGTGGTCTATTGCATCGCGGCGCCGGCGCCGTGAGCGCGGAAGAGGGAGAAAATCATCTCGATTTCGGGATTCGTTCGTCCGCTCGCGAGACCGGATTCACGGGGTTTTTCCGCGTTGATTTTCTTCCGGCGCGGCGCGGGTTTTCTTCGCCGCGAATCCGCGGCGGCTCGTCGCATTTCGGAAACTCTGGCGCGCGAGCGGCGCTATGGGAGGCGTGTTCCCCCTCCCGCGTTTTCCCTTCGGGCTCGCGTTCGTGCTGGCCTGCGCGTCCGTGCTGCGCGCCGAGCCGTCGCTCGATCAGGTGCGCACCGCCCAGGCGCTGCTCGGGCCCGAAATCTGGTCGCGCGTCATCCGCGTCGAGAACCGCACGCGGGCGGGTCGGTATCCGCGCACCTTGCACGCGCTCGTGTTCGAACTCGCGAACGTGCTCTGGTTCTACACGCCGGCCGACGGCACGCAGAGCCTCTCGCTGCATGTGGGCCGGCTGGAGGAGGAGAAGGCGGACCTCGGGCCGCTCCTGCGCGACATTGAGCCGGGGTTCACGCGATGGTCGGTGGTCCCGCCGGAGCGCCTGCCACCGCCGGTGCCCGGGCTCGCCTTGGGGAATGCATGCTTCATCGAGAGCATCGCCGGCCTGCGCGAGCGGCTCGCGCGCGGCGAGCGGCTGGAGCGCCCGCGGCTCCTGTCGTTCTACGAGCAGACGGCGCTCGGCATGCATGGGCACACCGTCCTCGCCTTTGGCACCGACGAAGGGATCGAGATTTTCGATCCGGCGCGGCCCGCGGTGCGGCGGACGTTTGCGCCGGCGCTCGGTCCCGACGCCCTGGCGCTCGCGCGCGCCTTCGAAGGGCCCGGGGTGGTGAAGGCCCGTTTCGTCACGATCGAACTCGCCGCGCCGCTGTCGTCGTGGCTGGTCTCCCGCTCGGGCGCGCCCGCCGGCGACGCGCACCCGCTGCCGGATCGCTCGTAGGCGACGGCTGTGTCTCCACGCGCGACCGGGGCCTGCACCGGCCCCGTGGCATTCGCCGCAGCCCTGCGGCGATTCGGCGTGGTGGCGACGCCGGCCGCCGCGCCCCTGCCGGTCGCGCTCCGTCGCACCGCAGGTCCACCCTGGCGCAACGGCACCGCGGCTGGTCGCAAACGCGTTGAGCGTCCGGGCGCATCGGCGGTTGGTGTCATAACCAAGAAACATCGCCGGGCCGCAGGAGCGGCCGGCGGTTTCGTTCACCTGACTGACTACCATGAAACTACACCCGTTGACCCATAACGGGCAACCGTGGCGCGCTGCCTTTGCAGCGGGCTGCGGCTTGTCCCTGTTCGCCGCGAGCGCTGCGCTCGCCCAGACCGCACCCGCGCCCGGCGCCAACTCCCCCGTCCTCAAGGAAGAGGCGATCAGGCTCGAGAAATTCGTCGTCGCCGGCTCCGCCATCCCGATGGCGATCGAGGAGTCCTTCGCGCCCGTCACCGTCTACTCGCAGGAGCAGTTGATCCTCTCCGGAGCCAACACTCCGATCGAGGGCCTGCGCGACCTGCCGTCCTTCGTCGGCGGCACCGCCACCGAGCAGGACAGCAACCGCGGGACCGGCGCGGCCAACATCAACCTTCGCGGCCTCGGCGCCAACTCCACGCTCACGCTGATCAACGGCCGGCGCACGGCGCAGGCGTTCAACAACATCAACCTCATCCCGCTCGACGCCATCGCCCGCGTCGACGTGCTGAAGGACGGTGCGGCCGCCAACTACGGCGCCGACGCCATCGCGGGCGTGGTGAACTTCACCCTGCTCGAGATTCCGCGTGGCACGCAGATCCGGCTCACGTATGGGAATACCTGGGACAAGGATGCCGCCGTCGTCCAGGGCGGCGTCGTCACCGGTCTCGCCACGGACAAGACGTCCATCCTCGTCGCGGCCAGCATGTATACCCGCAGCGACGTCTACTCGCGCGATCGCGACGTGTCGAAGAACGCCGACGTGCGCGCCTTCGGCGGCTTCAACGGCGGCTCCGACAGCTTCAGCGGCCGGCTCGACACGAAGCTGAACACCACGACCGGCGGCCCCTTCGGCGTGCCGTCGAACGCGGACCTGCCGGCGGCCGGTTACCTCCGCGACGGCGTGGCGTTCCCGCGATCCTTCGCCGACTACCGGCAATACGACGTGAACACCGACCGCTACAACTTCCGCGTGCTCACGCCGGCGATCCCCGGCCAGCAGCGCTCGAGTTACTACGGCGTCGCGAAGCACTCCTTCCTCAAGAACCTCACGGGCAAGATCGACTTCCTCTACTCGAAGCTGAAGACCGACAACCAGCTCGCGTCGTCGCCCTTCACGATCGGAGCGCTCGAGGGCCTGCAGAACAGCCCGTATCTCGAGATCTTCGAGTCGCAGGCGGCGATCGCCGCCGCGCGCGCCGCCAACAGCACGGCCGCGCTCCAGTTCATCAGCTTCCCGCGCTACCGCTCGCTCGAAATCGGCAACCGCCGCAACACCTTCACCGAGGAGTCGTATCGCGTCTTCGCCGGCTTCGAGGGCGACTTCGGCCGCTGGCATTTCGACACGGGCTACATGTATGCCGAGATGGACCGCATCCGCGGCGACAGCGGCTTCCCCTCGCGCACGGCGCTGCGCGCCGAGGTGGCGTCGGGCGCCTTCAATCCGTTCGCGCGCAACTTCGCGACCGGGAGCTGGACCTCGCCCACCTCGGGCCGCACGTTCACGTTCGACAACAGCGCCGCGCTCAACCGCACCGCGGTGCAGGACAAGCGCCTCACCAAGCGCGGCATCGAGCTGATTGACTTCAAGGCCAACGGCCCGCTCTTCGCGCTCCCCGCCGGCGATCTCCAGGCGGCCGGCGGCGTCGAGCACCGCACCGAGTATGACGACGATTTCTACGGCCCGCTCTACAACGCGGGCGACGCCCTCGGCCTGACGACCGGCAACAGTTTCCGCGGCGACCGCAAGGTCGACGGCGGCTACCTCGAGGCGATCGCGCCGGTGCTGAAGAACGTCGCGTTCGCCCACGACCTGAGCGTCAACGGCGCCATCCGGCACGAGAAGTTCAAATACACCAATCCGCGCGTGGCGCAGATCTCGAAGTTCGACAGCACCGACTGGAAGGCCGGCATCCGCTGGCAGCCGATCGACGAGGTCACGGTGCGCGCGACGAAGAGCACCGCCTTCCGCGCGCCCTCGGAGTTCGAACTCTACCGCGCGACCGGCACCTCGTTCCCCACGGTGAACGACCCCTCGCGCAAGCCCGACGGCACGCGCTTCACCGCGCAGGGCGTGCAGACGCAGATCCAGGTCGGCGGCAATATCAACCTGAAGCCCGAGACGGCCGACACCTGGTCCGCCGGCCTCGCGTGGTCGCCGCGCGCCGTGAAGGGGCTCTTCGTCTCGGTCGACTACTACAACGTCGACAAGAAGGACATCGTCGTCGTCGGCGACGCGCAGTTCATCCTGAACTCCAACTGGGCCGGGCAGGGCGCGGGTTTCCCGCGCCTCGCCAACGGCGTGTGGCAGTTCGACCCGAACGCGCCGCTGGCCAACGCCGTCATCCGCCAGCCCGACGGCTCGCTCTCGTCGTCGAACGCCGTCATCAGCGTCATCGGCACCAACCTGAACCTCTCGAGCAACCAGGTCGCCGGCCTCGACTACACCATCGGCTACGCGCTCCCGCTCGGCGAGGGCAAGCTGACCACCACGCTCGCGCTGAACCAGTTCCTGAAATGGGATCTGCAGCGCGTCGCGGGCGCGCCGGTCGAGGACTTCGTCGGGCACTTTGTCGACATCTCGTCGGACGCGTTCTCGCCGGGCTCGATTCCGGAGTGGAAGGGGAATCTGAATTTCAACTACAAGGTCGGCGCGAAGTGGGAGGCCGGCTTCACCATCAACTGGGTCGACTCGTTCCAGGACGATCCGAACCAGGTCAATCCCGTCGTCAACCGCGGCAGCACCTTCCGCATGGTGAAGGCGTGGTGGACCTACGACGCGATCGCGCACTACGCGCTGCCGGAGCGCTGGCTCGGCGGCTGGGCGAAGCAGACGCGTCTCACGGTCGGCATCGAGAACATCACGAACGAGGCGCCCCCGATGGCGCTCGGCGCGTTCAACGACAGCTACGACACGACGCTGCACAGCGCGCGCGGGCGCTTCATGCACGTGAGCGTCACGAAGCGGTTCTGAGCTGCCTGCCGTAGCCCTGCGCGTGAGCGCAGGGACAATCCCGCCGCTCACGCGGCGGGCTACACTCAATTCAAGGCGCGCCGGAAACGGCGCGCCTTTTTTTGCGGGTGCGAGACAGGCGGCGGATTTTCAACGTCGAAACGATCGCATCGCGCCACGGCCGTCGCCGGCCGCGCGTCTCCGCTTTCGGATCATCGCGCAATCCGCGCCACTCGTCGCGAAGGGCGCCGCCGTTCGTCGCCGTGCGTGAAATTTCCGAAGAAATTCCGTCGCGCATTAGCCGCGCTTGATCGTGCGGCCGGGCCGCCCGGTCGCATTCCGATTTCACGCCGGCGCCGGGCGGCTTCGCTCGCGCAAACGAAACGCGCGGCCGCACCGCGGCCGGCGCCGTTGAATCCCAAGTCCAGTGCCAACACCATGAATACCCAGTTCCGATCCACGGGCGGGAGCCGGCGGACCAGCGCAGTCCTTGCGCTGCTCCTGCCGCTCGCCGCCTCGCTCCCCGTCAGTGGCCAGACCACCAGCGCGGCCGCCGCCCAGCCCAAGCCGAATCCCGCCGAGCCCGAGAAGCTCGCCGCCTTCGAAGTCACCGGTTCGCGCATCAAGCGCATCGATGTCGAGGGGCCGTCCCCCGTCATCGCGATCTCGCGCCAGGAGATCGAGACCACCGGGTTCCAGACCGTCGGCGACCTGATCCGCAACCTGCCGTTCAGCAACGGCACATCGGTCGATCCCCAGTTCGGCTCCGGCTTCGCCTCCGGGGCGACCTCGCTCAACCTCCGCGGCCTCGGCTCGAACAACTCGCTCATCCTCGTCAACGGCCGCCGCGCCGCGCCCTACGGTTTCCCCGGAGGCTCCGGCTTCACCACGCTGTTCGACTTCAACTCCATCCCGCTCGCCTCGATCGAGAGCGTCGAGATCCTCAAGGACGGCGCGTCCGCCATCTATGGCTCCGACGCCGTCGCGGGCGTGGTGAACGTCAAGCTGCGCGAGAACTACAGCGGCTTCTCCACCTCGGCGATGTATGGCAATACCTTGGACACCGATTCCTCGCTGCGGAACTTCAACCTCACCTTCGGCAGCACCGCCGGGAAGACGTCGGTCCTCCTCACGGCGGACTGGCAGACGCGCAACGCGCTTTTCCTGAATGACCGCGACCAGAGCCGCAGCGGCGACGGCCGGCGCTTTGGCGGCCAGGACGGCCGCAGCTCCACCGGCTACCCCGGTGCGGTGAACGTCCCCGCGCGCGACGCCGCGGGCCGCACGCCGCCCGCCGGCACGATCACCGGCACGAACATCTCGCCGCAGGGGAATCTGCTGACGGCGCCGCGCGTCGCTGACTTCGCGAGCGGCGTTTCGCTCTACGATTTCAATCCGGTCGTCTCGATGATCCCGGACTACACCTACTCCGGGCTCTACGGCCGCGCCCGCCACGAGATCACCGATCACCTGCATGCCTTCGCGGAGTTTTCGCTGCGACAGAACACCACGCACTACGAGCAGGCCGCCACGCCCGTCACCTCGACCGCCGAGCAGGGCACGGCCGCCGCCGGCGGCCTGCGCCTGCCGTTCAACAACCCCTACAATCCCTTCGGCGTCGACATCGACAGCTTCAGCGTGCGCCTCGTCCCGCTCGGCCGGCGCACGCGCGACGTCGAGTCGACCACCACGCGCTATGTCGCCGGCCTCGGCGGCGATGTCGGCGTGAGCGACTGGACCTTTCAGGGCGCCGTCCTCTACGCGCAGAACGTCACCACGGGCAGTGACGGCAACCAGGCGACCGATGCGGCGCTGCAGCGCCTGCTCAACAACACGACGACCGCCACGGCGCTGAATCCCTTCGGCCCGTCGGCCCCCGGCGTCGTGGAGAGCCTGCGCACCACGCTGAACCGCAAATCGACCACCGACGTGCGCGGCGGCGATCTGCAGGCGTCCGGCACGCTCTTCACGCTGCCCGCCGGCCCGGTCGGCATGGCGGTGGGCGGCGAATACCGCAAGGAGTCGATCAAGGACAAGCCGGACGCCTTCGCGGCCACCGGCGGCGTCGTCGCGCTCGGCGGCAGCTCGGGGGTCACGGGTTATCGCGACGTGAAAGCCGTGTATGCCGAGCTGTCGATCCCGGTGCTCCGCTCGCTCGAAGCCCAGCTTGCGGCGCGGCACGAGGAGTATTCCGACTTCGGCAAGTCCGACAAACCGAAGATCGGCGCGAAGTGGCGACCGTCGAAGTGGTTCGTCCTACGCGGGGCGTTCGGCCAGTCGTTCCGCGCGCCGGATCTCACGCAGTTGTTCACGTCGCAGAGCACCAGCTTCAGCTCGCAGCCGCTGCGCGATCCGCTCCGGCCGGCGGATCCCGTCTCGCAGATTCGCCAGATCTCCGGCGGCAACCGGCTGCTCCAGCCCGAGGAAACCAACAGCTACTACCTCGGCACGCTGATCGAGATCCCGCGCATCAAGGGCCTCGAGTTCTCGATCGATCTGTTCCGCTTCATGCGCACGGACGAGATCAGCACGAACAGCCTGAACTTCATCCTCTCGCAGGAAACCACCACGCCGACCGGCCTCGTCGTCCGCAACGCCCCGACCGGCGATGGTCTCCCCGGCACGATCAACGCCGTGAACCTCGCGTTCGTGAACATCTCGAAGACCCGCACCGAGGGCGTCGACGCCGCGATCCGCTACACGCTGCCGACGCGCAACCTCGGCCGCTTCGTGTTCAACCTCGCGGCCACGCACACGCACAGCTACTCGTTCAACTTCGTCGAGTTCATCCGCACGAACGGCTTCCCGCAGCTCCGCGGCAGCACGTCGGTCACCTGGACCCGCGGCGATTGGGGCGCCTCGCTGCATGGCACCTATCTGGACGGCTACGCCGAGCCCTCCGCGAGCGCCTTCGGGCCGGGCCGGCCCGCGGCCCATCGCATCGGCAACCACTATATCTTCAATCCGCAGGTGTCCTACCGCGGCCTCTTCGGCACGAAGATCACCGTGGGCGTGAACAACGTCCTCGATCGCAACCCGCCGCTCGCCCTTAACCGCAGCGAGCAATACGACCTGCTTCAGGTCAGCAACGAAGGTCGCTTCGCCTTCGTGCGCGTCTCGAAGGAATTCTGAGGAACCGGCCCGGCGACCGGGTCACCCCAGCCCCGGAGCTTCGGCTCCGGGGCTTTTTGTCGTTGGTCGTCCCGCCTTCCGGCGACGGACGAGCCCCTCGATGGCCGGCCGGGCTCACGGCGTCGCCGTCTCCATTCATCCACCCGGCCCGCCCGTTCATCACAACTTCGCTGTAACTTTCCCCCCTCGAGCGTGTTTTCCAGCCGTGTCCGCCGCTTCGCCAGCCCGCATTTCGACCCTCAGCCTGTCGCCGTTCATCGTGAACTCGCCGCGCTTGGTCGCAAACGCGTTCTCTTTCGAATCGGCGGTCGTTTCTTCAATCCTCGTTCGTAGTTATCAGTTGTGTTGTGTGGCCGGCTCGTTGTGGGGCCGGCCACATTTTTTGCGTCCGGACGAGCCCAACAGCCCGCTTGCGTAAGCGGCGCCGATTCCATCCGATGCACGCCTCTATCACCACGCCACTGACTGCCATGAATCGTCCCACGCCTGCGCCCCAGCCCGCGGCTCGCGCGGCCACCGCCGCCCCCAAGAAATCCAAAGCCAAGTGGTTCATCCTCCTTGGCGTGCTCCTCGCCGCCGGTCTCGGGGCGGGCGTCTATTTCAAACGGAAGAACGCCGACCAGGGCTTCGCCGTCACCACGGAAAAGGCCGTGATCAAGACCATCACCCAGATGGTCAACGCCACCGGCAAGATCCAGCCCGAGGTCGAGGTGAAGATCTCCCCCGAGGTCGCCGGTGAAATCATCGAGCTCACCGTCCGCGAGGGCGCCGCGGTCAAGAAGGGCGACCTGCTCGTGCGCATCAAGCCCGACACCTACAAATACCAGGTCGAGCAGCAGGAGGCCAACCTGGTCGCCGCCAAGGCCAGCGCCGTGCAGGCGCGGGCGCAGTTGTTGAAGGCGAAGGACGACTTCAAGCGCACCGAGGATCTCTTCAACAAGAAGCTCATCTCCGAATCCGACTACACCGCCGGCAAGACCGGCGTCGAAGTGGCCGAGGCCAATCACGACAACGCCCTCGCGCAGATCCGCCGCACCGAGGGGCTGCTCAGCCAGTCGCGCGACCAGTTGTCGAAGACCACGATCCTCGCCCCGGTCGACGGCACGGTCAGCTCGCTCACCAGCGAAGTGGGCGAGCGCGTCGTCGGCACCGGCTCCTTCGCCGGCACCGAAATCATGCGCGTCGCCAACCTCGACGACATGGAGGTGCGCGTGAACGTGAACGAAAACGACGTCGTCAACGTGAAGGTCAACGACCGCGCCCGCATCACCATCGATGCCTACCCGGGCCGCAAATTCGCCGGCGCGGTCAAGGAGATCGCCTCTGCCGCCCGCACCGTCGGCCAGAACACGCAGGAGGAAGTGACCAATTTCCAGGTGAAGATCCGCATCACCGACAAGGACGTGCGCCTGCGCCCGGGCATGAGCGCCAATGTCGATATCGAGACCAAGACCGTCGAGAACGTGATCGCGATCCCGATCCAGTCCGTCACCGTGCGCAGCAAGGAAGGCGCCAAGACGATCGAGCAGCTCGCCAACGACCGGGACAAGAAGGCCAAGGAGACGCAGGGCGAGGGCGCCGCCGCGGCGGTGAACGAAAAGCAGCAGCGCGAGCGCGAGCGCACCGACCGCGAGTCGCTCCAGCGCGTGGCGTTCGTCAAGAAGGACAACGTCGTGAAGATGGTTCCGGTCGAGACCGGCATCGGCGACACCACGCACATTGAAATCAAGTCGGGCCTCGCCGTCGGCGAGGAAGTCGTGAGCGGGCCGTTCAGCGTCATCACGCGTTCGCTCAAGGACGGCTCGAAGGTTAGGATTGAGAAGCCGAAGAAAAAAGAGGACGAGAAGAAGTAATTGGGCCGGGGCGCGCCGCTGGCGCGCCCGCGGCCGGATCGGTTCCGGCCCGCCCTTCGCCACTCACCATGACTCCCCGTCCTCCCTCCACCGCCTCGCTCGAATCCCGTGTCGTCCGCCCCGCGGGCCCCCTCGTGATCGACATCGAGGGCGTCACCAAGCTCTACAAGATGGGCTCCGAGATCGTCCACGCCCTGCGCGGCGTGAACGTCCAGATCCGGCGCAACGAGTATCTCGCCATCATGGGGCCCTCCGGCTCCGGCAAGTCGACACTGATGAACATGCTCGGCTGCCTCGATACGCCGACCGCCGGCCGCTACGAGTTCGCCGGGAAGAACGTCGCCACGATGGTCGACGACGAACTCGCCGACATCCGCAACCGCGAGATCGGCTTCGTCTTCCAGACCTTCAACCTGCTGCCGCGCTCCGATGCGCTGCACAATGTCGAGCTGCCGCTCATCTACGCCGGCATCTCGAAGGCCGACCGCCTCGACCGCGCCCGCCAGGCGCTCGAAAACGTCGGGCTCGGCGACCGCGTGCATCACCGGCCCAACGAACTTTCCGGCGGCCAGCGCCAGCGCGTCGCCATCGCGCGCGCCCTCGTCACGCAGCCGTCGATCATCCTCGCCGACGAACCGACCGGCAACCTCGACTCCAAGACCGGCGTCGAGATCATGAACCTCTTCGAACAGCTCTACGCGCAGGGCAACACGCTCATCGTCGTCACGCACGAGGAGGATATCGCGCAGCACGCCCGTCGCATCGTCCGCCTGCGCGACGGGCTGATCGAGAGCGACGGCCCGGCGCACTGAGTTGATTGCCGAATGAAGAATGCCAAATGCCGAACTCAAGCGGCGAGGCACTGGAAAGTCTTTCTGAATAATTCGGCATTCGGCACTTGGCATTCCTCCATCCCTTGAAACGCCTCTACTACGAGCTCATCGAGTCGTTCCGCATCGCCTTCGCGCAGATCCGCGCGAACACGCTGCGGTCCGCCCTGACGGCGCTCGGCGTCATCATCGGCATCGTGGCCGTCACGCTCATGGGCACCGCGATCAAGGGCATCGACGCCGGCGTCGATCGCAGCTTCTCGGGCTTCGGCGACGACATCCTCTACGTGACCAAATGGCCGTGGCGCGACGTCGACGACTGGTGGAACTTCCGCAACCGCCGGCCGATTTCGCACGCCTACAGCCGGCAGATCAACGAGTGGATCGAGCAGAATCCCGACGGCCCGCTCAAGCTGGCCGTGCCCACCGCCAACCGCGGCAGCAACGTCATCCGTGGCGAGTATCGCCTGAACAACATCTGGACGCTGGGCACCAGCGCCGACTACGCGCGGATCACGCGCTCCGATCTGAAGGAGGGACGTTTCTTCAGCGACTTCGAGGCGCAGTCCGGCAGCAACGTCGCCGTCATCGGCTTCGACGTCGCCGACGCCCTCTTTCCCGGCGAGCCCGCGGTGGGAAAGATGATCCGTATCCGCGATCAGAATTTCCAGGTGCTCGGCGTCGCGGCGCGCCAGGGCAGCTTCCTCGGCCTGTTCAGTTGGGACTCGATGGTGGCGATGCCGCTCACGACCTATCGGCGGTATTTCCGCGCCAATGACGACGGCGAGATCCGCGTGCAGGTCGACACGACCCGCATGGCGCTGGCGCGCGACGAACTGCGCGGCCTGATGCGGCGCATCCGGCAATTGCGCCCCGAGCAGCGGGAGGATTTCGAGATCAACGAACAGGGCACGATCCGTTCTCAGCTCGACCCGATCAAGAACGGCATCGCGCTGGCGGGACTCTTCATCACCGGCCTCGCGCTCTTTGTCGGGGCGATCGGCATCATGAACATCACCTACGTGAGCGTGAAGGAGCGCACCAAGGAGATCGGCACGCGCAAGGCCCTCGGCGCCCGCCGCCGCACGATCCTCCTGCAGTTCCTGATTGAGGCGATCGCGATTTGCTTCGTCGGCGGGGTCGCGGGGCTCGTTGTGGCGGCCGGCCTCACGCAGGTCGTGGCCGTCGTCGCACCTTCGTTCCCGCTCGTGTTCTCGCTGGGCCTGGTGCTCATCGGCCTCTTCATCTCCGTCCTCACCGGCGTCTTCAGCGGCTTCGCGCCCGCCTGGTCGGCCAGCAAACTCGATCCCGTCGTGGCGCTGCGGTATGAGTAACCAGCAACCAGTAATCAGTGACCAGAGGCCAGTCATCAGTGAACTCCTGAGCGTTCGACGGCTGACGAGTGATTACTGCCCACTGATAACGGATTACTGTCTTCAGAAATGATCATCGGCGAAACCCTCCGTCTGGCCCTCTCGTCGCTTGCCGCGAACAAGCTTCGCTCCGGGCTCACCATGCTGGGCATCGCGGTCGGCGTGTTTTCCGTAATCGGCGTGATGACCGTGATCACGGGCCTGCGCGACAACATCGAGAGCGGCCTGAATGTCCTCGGCGCGAATAGTTTTCAGATCAGCAAGTTTCCCGCGATCAACTTCTCCGATCCGTGGCTGCGTTTCCGCAACCGTCGCGACATCTCCTACGCCCAGGCCGCCCGCTTCAAGGAGATGATGCAGGGCACGGCGGAGGTGAGCCTGATGCTCCGCCGCGGCGGCCGGCGTGTGCTCTACGCCGACCGGCGCACGAATCCGAACGCGCGCCTCATCGGCGGCGACGAGAATTTCATCACCAGCCGCAATTTCGAGATCGCCGCCGGGCGCAACCTGCAGCCCGACGACGTGGAATTCGGCCGCGCCGTCGTCATCCTCGGCAGCGACATCGTCAGCAAGCTCTTCATCAACGAGGATCCCCTTGGCAAGATGGTGCGCATCGACGGCCAGGGCTACGCGGTCATCGGCGTGCTGGCGCCGAAAGGCACGTCCTTCGGCGACAACCAGGACATCAACGCCATCACGACGATCACGCAGTATCTGGAAATCTACGGCCGCTCCTCGTGGCGCTCGCTCAGCATCAATGTGCAGGCGCCGAATCAGGAGACGCTGGCCGCCGCGCAGGACACCGCGATCGGCATGATGCGGCTCGTGCGCGGCCTCGAGCCGGAGAATCCGAACGACTTCGAGATCTTCTCCAACGAATCGCTCATCGAGGCCTTCAACAAGATCGCCGGGATCGTCGCCATCGGTGCCTTCGTGATCAGCGCCATCGCGCTGCTCGCCTCGGGCGTGGGCGTGATGAACATCATGCTGGTGAGCGTGACCGAGCGCACGAAGGAGATCGGCATCCGCAAGAGCATCGGCGCAAAGAAAAAGAACATCCTCATGCAATTCCTGATCGAGGCCGTGGCGCTCTCGCTCGTCGGTGGCTTCGCCGGCGTGTTCTTCGGGGTCGTCGGCGGCAACATCGGCGCGAAGATGCTCAACGCCGCCGCGGTCTTTCCCGTGGGCTGGGCCGTGGCCGGGCTGCTCGTGTGCTCGGGGATCGGCGTCATCTTCGGGTTTTATCCCGCCTGGAAGGCGGCCTCGCTCGATCCGATCGAGGCGCTGCGTTACGAGTGAGGCGCTCGCCGCCCGGCGGGCGGTGACGGCAGGAACGGCGTGTCAATGGGGTGGGGCCGTCCGCGCACTTTTAGCCGGGTGGGCCGCAGAACGTGCTGGCGAACGCGGCGGACCCGCGCGAGCGTGCGCCGGACCCATCCGTCCGACCGCGCCTCCCATGACTCCCGCGAACGCGATCCTGCTGGTGGAAGACAACGAGGACGACGTCTTCCTGATGCAGCACGCCCTCGCCGGTGCCGGCGTCGCCAATCCCGTCCGCGTGGTCGAGAACGGGCAGGAGGCGATCGACTATCTCGCCGGCGCAGGGGAATACCAGGATCGGGTCCGCCATCCGCTGCCGGTCATCGTCTTTCTCGATCTGAAGCTGCCCCTGGTTTCCGGCCATGAGGTGCTCGCCTGGATCCGATCGCAGCCCGCGCGGGAAAGCCTCGTGGTGATCGTGCTGACCTCGTCGGACGAGCCGTCGGATGTCCGCCGCGCCTACGCACTCGGCGCCAATTCCTACCTCGTGAAACCGCTCGACGCGCGCCAGTTGATCGAACTCGCGAAGGCGTTCAACGATTCCCTGCTCCTGCGGGCGACGCCCTGCGTGCGTTGATCCTGGCGGCGGCGGCCGCCCCCGCGGGAATCAGCCGCGGCGAATCTCCGAGCCCTGGAAGCGGATCTGGATGCGGAAGACTTTTTTCAACCGGCACTTGATCTCGCCCGTCGCGAGGTCGACCCGCTCGGGCACCTCGATCTTGTGGATGTCGACCACGGCGTGATAGCCGCGCTCGGAAAACACATCGATCAGCATCGCGAGGGCCAGCGGATCCTCGAGGACCTTCTCCTCCGCGTTGATCGAGGCCACGCCGGAAATCGCATGGCGGATGACGATCGGGACGATCTTCTTCTCGATGAAACCCGTGACCTGCGCGAACAGCTCGCGGTGCTCGAGCTCGTAGGTGTCGAGCCGCTTCACGAGTTCCTGGCGCGCGTGGACGATGATCTCGCTGGCGACCGGGATGCCCCGCAGCCGATCGACGGTGCGCGGGTCCAGCTCGAGCGTGCTCTGGTATTCGAGCTCGCGGAGGATGTTCTGCTCCACCTCCTCGTAGCTGCCCTGCGCGTTGATGAAATGGTAGTGGAAGATTTCCTTCAGCGACTGGAGCGCGTCCCAGGTCTGCTCCTTGAAGACGCGGTAGCGGCGGCGCGCGAGCGTCTCGTCGTGATCGGTCGGCCGGTCCTCGCGCAGCTCGCCGATGCCGGTGCGGATGACCTCCTCGTTGTGCATCCGCGTCTCGCGCCCGCGCTTGAGCTGGCGCGCGATCGACTCCTTCTCGTCGACGAAGAGCACCATGATGTGGATCGTGGGCTGGCGGAAATGGATGCTCAGGGGCGTGTGGTAGAACTCGCGCCGCAGCGCGTGCATCTTGTCCACGAGGAGCTTCAAGCACTCGACCTGCACCGTGGTGCGGGGGAAGCCGTCGAGGATGACGCCGTCGCGGTATTCGACGCGCAGGAGCTGGCGGAGCAGGAGGCCGACGACTTCGCGGTCGCCGACCATGTTGCCGGCATCCTTGAGCGCGCGGGCCTCGGGAGAATCGAGCAACGCGCTGATGACGATCGGCTCGCACGTGAGGCCGCGGGTCTTGGTGATGAAGGCGGTATTCGTGCCCTTGCCGGCGCCCGGGGCGCCGCCGAGGAGCATTATCTCCTTCGGAAAACGCAGGTTCTCCCTTCCGAAATCAGCTTCCAGATCCTGCCACACGCCCTCGAAGATCAGGTGCGCGTCCTTGATCTCGAGGTCCGAGAGCTTGCCCCCGGCAGGTGGAGGCGGGGCGGCGGGAGAGGGCGTGGAGGTGGGAGCGCTGGTCGGCATGGGCAGGGTTTAGGGAAGGGGCTAGAGGGTTTTGCGGTGGACTTCGACACTAGAAACTTCCGGCCCGCGGCGGTGCCGGTGGGCACGAAAAGCCAATACGTCCGCACTCCTGCGAAATGCACGAACCTTTTCCGGCCGCGGCGTTCCATGCGCGGGGACCGCTCCCGGTCCTCCGCTCTTTTTCAGGTCCTCCGTCGTCGCCGGGCCCGGTTGGCTGGGCGGGCACGGGTGGGAACGAAGCGAAATTCGACGCAGCGTAGAATTTTTTTTCGCCGCGCCGGAACCGCCCTCACCCAGCTCGGTCAATCAAGCCAACAGTTCGCGCGGGCCTAGCCTGCGGGATTGTTAAGTTGAAGCTGGACCTGGCGGGCTCGCGCAAGCGAGCCCGCCTTGTTTTGGGCGGTTCCCTCTCCTCACTCCTGTTCCCCCTCCCATGCGCATCCTGATTGTCGACGACGAAGCGGGCATCCGCAAAACCACGCGGATCGCGGTGGAGACGGCGGGCCACGAGGCCGCCGAGGCGCCCAACGGCGCGCGGGCCCTCAAGGCGGTCGACGAGCAGCAATTCGACGTCGTCTTCCTGGATCTCAAGCTCGGCCACGAGGATGGCCTCGAGATCCTCGATCGGCTGCTCAAGGCGCAGCCCTCGCTCAACGTCGTGCTGTTCACCGCCTACGCGAATATCGCGACGGCGGTCGACGCGATGCGCCGGGGCGCCTACGATTTCGTGCCGAAGCCGTTCACGCCGGATCAGATCCGCGGGATTCTCGCGAAGATCGAGCGGACGCGCGTGCTGCAGACCAAGGTGCGCACGCTCGAGAGTGAACTTGCCACGGAAGCGCCGCCGATCGACCTGCACTCGGCCGAGCCGGGCACGCAGCAGGCGATCGAGATCGCGTTCAAGGCCGCGGAGACACCCGCGAACATCCTCATCCTCGGGCCGAGCGGCACCGGCAAGAGTGTCCTCGCACGTGAAATCCACCGGCGCAGCGCGCAACGCGACGCGGCCTTCGTCACCGTGAGCTGCCCGAGCCTGTCCCGCGAGCTGCTGGAGAGCGATCTCTTCGGGCACGTGAAGGGCTCGTTCACCGGCGCGGTGGTCGACACCCTGGGCAAGGTCGCCGCCGCGGACGGCGGCACGCTGTTCCTCGACGAGATCGGGGAGATGCCCCTCGAGATCCAGCCCAAGCTGCTCCGCCTCCTGCAGGAGCGCGAATACGAGCGCGTCGGCGAATCGAAGATCCGCCGCGCCAATGTGCGCGTCGTCGCCGCCACGAACCGCCACCTCGCGGACGACGTGAAGGCGGGGAAATTCCGCGAGGATCTCTTTTACCGGCTCAACGTGATCAGCGTGGTCCTGCCCGGGCTGCGCGACCGTCCCTCGGACCTGGCGCGCTTCGCGGAGAGCTACCGGAAATTTTTCGCGGCCCGCCTTGGCAAGAAGATCAGCGGCTTTGCGCCGGAGGTGGCCGCGGCGTTTGCCGGCTATCGCTGGCCCGGCAACCTGCGCGAGCTGCGCAACGTGATCGAGCGCGCCGTGATCCTGGCCGGGAGCGACACGGCCCAACTCGCCGATCTGCCGGAGGAATTCGGCGCGAAGTCCGACCCGGGCATCGCCGTCGGCGCCCGCGTGACGATCGAAGTCCTCGAAGCCGAGCACATCCGCCGGGTGCTCGGCCTCGCGCGGAATCTCGAGGAGGCCGCGCGGCTCCTCGGCATCGACCCGGCCACGCTTTATCGCAAGCGCCAGAAGCTCGGCCTCCTCT
>CAZENI010000015.1:0-42738 GCA_964513055.1 uncultured Opitutus sp. | reverse complement strand
TGGAAACCGTCGTCGCGTGCACGCCGCCGGTGAAGGGCGCGGGCTACTACCCGGCGACGATCAATGCGATGAAGGCGGCGGGCGCGGATCGCATCTTTGTCGTCGGGGGCGTGCCGGCGATGGCGCTGATGGCGTTCGGCATGGGGGCGGTCGAGCCGGTCGACATCCTGTGCGGGGCGGGCAACAAGTTCGTCGCCGAGGCGAAGCGCCAGCTTTTCGGTCAGTGCGGGATCGACCTGCTCGCAGGGCCGACGGAGATCGCGATCATCGCCGACGATACGGCGGATCCCGCGCTGGTCGCGTGCGATTTGCTGGGACAGGCCGAGCACGATCCGAACAGCGGCCAGCTCTGCGTCTGCCTCAGCGAGGCGTTTGCGCGTGAGACGTTGCGTGAGGTGGAGAAGCAGCTCGCCGTGCTGCCCACGCGCGACATCGCGCAGCTCTCGTGGCGTGACTACGGCAAGCTCTACGTGGCGGACGATCGCGATGAGGCGATACGCATTTCGGACGACTACGCGCCCGAGCACCTCGAACTGCACGTCGGTGATGCAGACCACTACTTTCAGAATCTGACCAACTACGGGTCGCTCTTCATCGGCGAGGAGACGACCGTTGCCTACGGCGACAAGAGCATCGGCACGAATCACATTCTCCCGACGAGCCGATCGGCGCGCTACACCGGCGGTGTGTGGGTGGGGAAGTTTTTGAAGACCGTCACCTACCAACGCATGACGCCGGCGGCCAGTGTCGAGGTCGGCGAGGTGACCGCGCGGCAATGCGACGTCGAGCGGATGCAGGCGCACGCGATTACGGCACGGGTGAGGGTGGAGCGGTTTCGCCCGAGCTCCGCCTAGGGGCTTCGGTCGGCGGGAAAACCGCCCGGGATGGAAAGGCGCGACCACTCGCCGATGCGGTGAAAGTCCGGCAGGGTGAGCGCGGCCGTCGAGGACAGGCAAAACTGTCCGGCCGCGTCGTAGTCATAGCGGCAAAACGCCGCGCGCCACTCGGCCCCGCTCGAGCCAGGCGTCCGCGGCAGCAGTGGCGCGAGCGGGATCCGCGCAGCGACCCGCCAGCGCGCCTGTGCGGGCTCGACGCGCACGGCGAGATCGATCCCGCGCTCGCGGCGAATGTAAGGCGCGATGCCGTTGGCCTTCACCGCGCCGATCCTCGGATAGTGCAAGTGGAGGCGATGGCCGCTCGGCGCGATCTGGAGTTCGAAATACGGTTCGGCGCCGAACGATTGCAGGAAGACTTCGAACACGTCGCCGCGCTCCCAGAGCGGCTCGTGGTCCGTTGTGGCCAAGGTTTGAATACAATCGTCCGTCAGTTCGGCAAACACGAGCAGCGCGTCCGCCGTCGCCGTCAGCCCGACGTGACCCGGCCGCAAGGCGGCCTCCGGTTGCGAAAGCCACGCCTGTCGGAAATCCAGTCGTGCGACCGGCAGTGGCGGCCAGTTGCCGGCCGCCGCCTCCACCGCGCGGACGAGATCGACGTCGGGTCCGCGCGGCACCACGAGTGGGGATTCGCCAGGAGCAGCCTGAGGCGGGGCGGGTGCGGTGGGACTCATGGCGCGCTCAGGCAACCGAGGTTATCGGGCCTCGGGGGAGGCGCGCAGTCCGAGATCCGCCAGGCACGCCGCGAGCGCGATGCTCCAGGCGTCGTATCCGATTTCTGACAGGTGCAGGCGATCTGGAAGAAAGATCGGGGCGGCAGGCGTGTCTTGCGCGAGCAGGTCCGGGCCGAAGTCGACGAGGCGGACGGCGGCACGACGGGCGACGCGGTGGCGGAGGTCGTGGTTGATGGCGTCGATTGCGGCTTGCACGGCCGATTCCGGTCCGCCGCGAGGAAACACGGCCTGGAGCACGATGGTGGTGAGAGGAAGTCGGAGCGCGATGGCGTCGACGATGGCAAGGATGCCGGCCACGATCTCGTCGGGCGAGTTGCGGGGGGTGAGGCTGGGTTCGCCGAATCCCGGGTCGAGGTTGTTGGTGCCGATGAGCACAAAGGCTGCGCGCGGCGAGAGGCCTTCGAGTTCGCCATGTTCGATGCGCCAGAGGAGTTGTTGGGTGCGGTCTCCGGCCACGCCGAAGTTCAGCGCGCGCAGGGGCCCGAGCATGCGCTGCCAGGCGGCGAGGCCGCGGCTGCGCCAATTATCCGTGAGAGAGTCGCCGAGGAAAAGCAGGTCGGCCTCGGCGCGGCCCGCAGCCGCTCGAAACTCCTCATGGCGGGCGAGCCAGGCGGCGCGCATTTCGGCGGAATAGTCGGGGCGGATCGCGGGCGCGGTCGCGGTGTTGAAACGCGGCGCCGTCGGCGCAGGCGAGGGAGGCGCCGGGTGGTGTGGTGGAGGGGGATTCGTGTTCACTTCGCGGTGTAGCCGCCGTCGACGGGGAGGTTGGCGCCGGTGATGTAGCTCGCGGCGTCGCTGAGGAGGAAGACGACGGCGCCGACGACCTCGTGGGCTTCGGCCATGCGGCCGAGCATGGTCATCTGGCCGTAGCGCGCGAGGAACCCGGCGGGCAGCGGGCGCCTGGGATTGAGGATGCCGCCGGGCGAGACGGCGTTCACGCGCACCCCACTCGCGCCGTAGTGCGAGGCGAGATAGCGCACGAGGTTCAGCATGCCGGCCTTGTGGAAAAAATAGTCGGGCACGGTCTGCATCGACGTGCCCTCGTAGAGCCACGGGTTCGCGCCGACCATGCCCTGGATCGAAGAAATCGCGACGAAGCTGCCGGCGCGCCGTGCGGCCATCGCGTCGCCAAAGACGCGCGCGACGGCAAAGAGCCCGGTGGCATTGGTCTTCATCGAGGACTCCCAGGCGGCGAGGTCGTCGTCGAAGCGCGCCATGGGCCGGCTGACGGCGTTGAAGACGACGCCGTCGATGCGCCCGTGCTGGGCGAGGAGGCGGTCCCGCAGCGCGACGACGGAGGCCTCGTCGGTGATGTCGACGTGCTCGTGGGCGATCGGCGCAGCGTCCGCGGCAGGCGGCGAGCGGCCGGCGACGACGACGGTGGCGCCGGCGCTCTGCAGGGCGGTGCCCAGCGCGCCGCCGAGGTGGCCGGAGCCGCCGAACTGAAGGACGATCTTGTCGGAAAGAGAGAAGGCGGACGGCATGCGATCAGTTGGAGGTAGAAGTGTATGCAACGCAGGTGGGAAACACGTGGCAGGCGGCGGCGATGGACTGGAATTGAAATTTGGCGTTGCGTCCGGCGCTCGCAGCTACAGACCGGCAAGGATGAAAAACGTCAATTCAGACGTTGCATACAACTACCTTCGCCAGCGGATCCTCGATGGCACCTTTGCTTCGGGCGATGCGCTGACGGCGAGCACGCTGGCGGGTGAGATCGGCCTGAGCCGGACGCCGGTGCGCGAGGCGCTCCGGCAATTGGAGACGGAGGGGCTGGTGGAAATCCGCCCTCATCTCGGCGCGACGGTGCGGAAACTGGAGTTCAAGGATTTCAAGGAGATGTGCGGGATGCGGCTGGCGTTGGAGAGTTACGCGGCGGAGCTGGCCGCGAAGAATGCCACCGAGATCGACTTGCAGGAGATCGGGGCGGCGCTGATGGCGATGCGGCAATTGACGGCGGAGATCGTGGCGAAGGGGGAGAATGAGGCGCGGCGGGCGGGGCTGATTCGCGAAGACATCCGGTTTCACGTCGCAATTCTCACCGCAGCGCAAAACGACCTGATCAAGAAGAGCATTCTGCAGCTTCACCTGGTGAACCGGATCGTTTCGGCGAAGGTGGCGATGACCGAGCCGAAGGGGCAGGCCGAGAGTGCGAGCAACCGGCGCGAGGTGCTGCAGGAGCACGAGGCGATTCACGACGGGATCGCGGAGCGCGACGAGGACGCGGCGCGGCGCGCGATGCGGCGGCATATTCTACAGATCGTGGACAAGCAGATCGCGCTGCGGGCGCGCGCCACGGCGAACGCGACGGCGAAGCCGCTTTCGAACGAGGAACTGCTTTATACGCCGTGATGAAGTGGAGCGCCGGGTTGGATCGCGATCGGACATGGGCTTGTTGTCATCGCGGGGCGGCGGTGCCCGTCTCGCGGGCGAAACGGGCGAGCTGCGCGTCCATGTAGTCGTTCAGCCCCATCACGTCGGCGCCGACGCTGATCATCTGGTAACCTTCGGCGAGCAGCTCCGCGTAGGGCGCGATGGGCTGCGACATGGCGAACTTGCCGTGTTTCCGGGCGGCGGCGGCGATGCGGGCGCGGGCGGCAAGGGCCTGCGGGTGGTGGGGGTTGCCGGCCTGGCCGATGCGGTGGCAGAAATCGCCGGGACCGAAATGGAGGATGTCGAAGCCGGGCACGGCGGCGATGGCCTCGACATTTTCCAAACCCTCGGGCGACTCGATTTGCAGGATGAGGAATTTCTCGCGGTTGCCGTGCGCGAGGTAGTCGGCGGTATCGACCCGGCAGTAGAGGCCGTCGGCATTCCCGCCGTCGATCGGGCGGGTGCCGAGCGGGTGAAAGCGCGTGCAGGCGACGATCTGTCGCGCCTCCTCGGCGGTGGAGACGTGCGGGACCATGAGGCCGGTGGCGTCGGCCTCGAGCGGCTTCACGTAGTCGCTGTAGCTGCCTTTCGCGACGCGCACGATGGTATCCACATCATGGAGCTTCGCGGCGCGGATCTGGTGCTCGAGCATGAGCCAGTCGTTCGGCACGTGCTCGTTGCAGAGCCATACGACGGGGAAGCCTGCGAGGCCGGCGATCTCGACGACACGAGGATCGATGGTGTTGAGCTTCATGCACGGCACGGGGCGGCCGGCGCGGAGGAGTGAGAGGAGCCGGCTGCGGCGCAGCGCGGGGCGGTTGGACGCAAGCAGTGCGGATTCCATAGAGGGTGCCGGAGGGCGGCGCGGGAGCGAAAGAGGTGAAGAGAGCAAAGTATGCAATGAAAAATACACCCGCGCCTCAACGGGTGAGCGAGCGACAGCCAGGGGGAGGGCAAGCGCGGGCGATGGAACGCGTGATCATGGGTAAAAGGGTGGACGAGCGGGGACCTTGGGCTGCAGTTGGGCGTTGACAGGCGAGCGTGCATGCATTGTATGCAATGACCATCCGGCACCGCCTGGCGCTCCGCTGGCGGAACGTGCTCCCACCATGACTGCGATCATTTCCCTGCTTGTCCGCGTCCGGTTGTTGCTTCCGTTGCTGCTGGTGCTGCCAGGCGCGTTGCGCGCCCAAGAGACCGGCGAAGTGTCGGGTCGCATCGCACACGCCGCGACGGGCGACTACCTGGCGAACGCCCGCGTGAGCGTGGCGGGCGGGGCGGGCGACGCGTTGACGGACGAGGCGGGGCGCTACCGGCTGGCGGGTTTGCCCGCGGGCGAGGTGCGGCTGGTGGTGACGTATGCGGGGCTGAAGCCGGCGAGCGCGACGGTGACGCTTTTGCGGGGGGAAACGAAGCAACAGGATTTCGAGCTGGCGCTCCCGGGCAGCGACCCGATGGCGGCGGGGCCGGTGCAACTGGAGGCGGTGAGCGTGAGTGCGCGGGTGCTGGCGGGGCAGGCGCTGGCGTTGAACGAGCAGCGGTATGCGCCGAACATCAAGACCGTGGTCGCGCTGGATGAATTTCCCAACATGGGCGAAGGCAACGTGGCGGAGTTCATGAAGCACCTGCCGGGCGTGGCGCTCGATTACAACCCGCAGACTCCGGTCGCTGCCTCGATTCGCGGCATGCCGGCCTCGGGCACCGTGGTGACGATCGACGGAATGGCGCAGGCCTCGTCGGGCGCGTATGGCCGCGGGACGGACATGTCGGCTTCGGCGAGCGGCAACATCGAGCGGATCGAGGTGAACAAGGTGCCGACGCCCGACATGCCGGCCAACGCCGTGGGCGGCAGCCTGAACCTGATCACGAAGAGCGCGTTTGGGCGGAAGTCGCCGCTGCTGACCTACAGCCTGTTCGGGACCTACACGGCGCTCGATGGCATCGATGACCCCTGGTGGGACTCGAGCCGGGTGCCGCGGTCGGGCGGCGGCGCGGCGTCACGCGCCGGCCCGGCTTTCACGCTGTCGTATCTAAATCCGCTCAGCGACTCGCTGGCGCTCAGTCTCTCGCTGAGCAAGTCGACGCGCTACAGCGATTGGGAGTTCCTCCGGCCGGCTTGGAACAAGGTGACGCTGACCCAGACGAATTACTCGTTCACGCATGCGCCGGTGGAGGAGTTCAACGAGCTGGGTTCGGCGTCGCTCGAGTGGCGCATCGGCGCGCGGAGCAGCGTGCGGGTGGGCTTCCAGCATTCGTCGCGCAGCGCGACGCTGCGGCAGAACTCGATCATCGCCACGCCCGGCGTGGGCGCGGTGGAGAGCGGAGGCACGACGCAAGGCGCCGCGACGGGCGTGGGCAACGTGGCGCAGGGCGCGGGGTGGAGCAACCAGCAGCGTCCGCTGCGGCTGTGGAGCGTGGCGTGGAAATTCGAGGACGGGCCGTGGAAGCTGGACGCGGCGGGCTCGTATTCGGCCGCGGGGATTTCATTGCTCGATACGCAGGACGGCTTCTTCGGCAACCGCGGCTCGAACATCGTGAACCTGGTGGTGCGCAACGAGGGCAACGATCGGAGCCACGAGCGGATCGTGCCGGCGATCACGGCCGCCACGCGGACGGGCGCGCCGGTCGCGCTCTACGACGCGGCGGACTACACCGTGAATTCCGCGACTTCGAGCAACCGGCGGATCGATCAGGAGGTGGTGCGCGGCGCGGTGAACGCGTCGCGCGCGTTCGACGGACGATTCAAGGCCACGCTGAAGGCCGGTGCGGCGGTGGAGCGGCTGGAGCATTTCGACCGGAGCGATCCCAAGACGTGGACCTTCACGCCGCCGGGCGGGGCGGCGGCGCGGCTGGCGGGCAACTACAACCTCGTGGAGGACGCGTATGCGTCGCGCACGTATTTCACCGATGCGCGCGGGCGCGACGTGCGGATTCGCTTCATCAGCCAGACCAAACTCTACCAGCTCTACACGGCGAATCCCTCGTGGTTCGTGCTCAACGAGCCGGCGGCGCACACCTCGGAGGTCAATGCAACGAAGCAGCTCACCGAGACGATCGCCGCGGGCTACGTGCGCGGGGACGTGCGGCTCGTCGACAACCGGCTCCGGCTCGTGGGCGGCGTGCGTTACGAGCGGACAAAGGACGACGGGCTGGGGCCGCGCGACGACATCGGCGCGACGTATCGGAGAAATCCGGACGGCAGCCTGGCGCGTGCGGCGAACGGCGCGCCGATTCCGCTCTCGACGGACGCGCTGACGGTGGCGCGGCTGCGCTACCAACGGCTCGGCAGCCGGACGGAGAAGAGCTACGATGGGTTTTTCCCCAGTTTCAATTCGAGCTTCGAGCTGACGGAGCGGCTGGTGATGCGGGCGGCGTATGCCCGGACGATCGGCCGGCCGGATTTCGCGGAGATCATCCCCAGCGTGATCGCGGCGGACCCGACGGCGGCGGAGGCCAACCGGATCGTGACGGTGATCAACACGGGGCTGCGGCCGTGGAGGGCGGCCAACTTCGACCTGACGCTCGAGGCTTACGAGGTGAAGGGCGCGGTGGCGTCGGTGAGCCTGTTTCGGAAGGAGGTGACGGATTTCTTCGCGCAGACGCGGGCCGACGCGACGCCCGAGTTGCTGGCGGAGCTGGGCCTGCCGAACGAGTATCTGGGCTACGACATCGTGACGAAACGCAACTCGGGCCAGGCGGTGCTCGACGGCGTGGAAGTGAGCTATCGCCAGTCGCTCGACGCGTTTTTTCCGTGGGCGCGCGGCGTGCAGGCCTATGCGAACTTCACCGCGATGGAGGTGAAGGGAGACAATGCGAACGACTTCACGAATTTCGTGCCGTTCACGTTCAACTTCGGCGCGCGCTACGCGGGCCGCCGGCTGCAAATCGATGTGAGCGCGACGCAGTTTTCCGAGCGGCGGATCCTGCGCGCGGCGACGACGGCCACGGTGGGACCCGGCAGCTACACATATAATCCGTCGCAGTCGAAAGTGGATGCCTCGATCGAGTATCGGCTGCACCGGCGGCTGTCGGTGTTTGCGTCGGCCCGCAATCTGAATGCCACACCGCTGCGCCGCGGCACGTGGGCGCCGGAGACGCCGGGAAATGCTCGGATCGACCAGTATCAGTTTACCGGGGCGATGTTCACGCTGGGAGTGAAGGGGAGCTATTAGTTTCTGCGTATGGAAACGACACGGGTGTTCATGGTGATGTTTGCGGCGGCGGTGGCGGACGCGGTGGCAGCGTCGCCGCGGGTTGACCGTGCGGTGCTGGCCGATGGCGCCCCGGCGGAAGTGCGACTGATCGCGCGGGACGTGTGCGCGTGGCCGGCGCTGACGCGGCTGCCGGATGGCACGCTGTTGATCGCGAACTTCAACCGCCCGAGCCACGGCCGGATGGTCGGCGACGTGGATACGTGGGCGAGCACGGACGGCGGCGCGACGTGGACGAAGCGCGCGCCGGGCGCGCCGCACGAGCCGGGCACGCAGACCAACCGGATGAACGTGGCCTTCGGCGCGCTGCCGAACGGCGAGGTGCTGCTGCTCGCGAGCGGGTGGTCGTTGAAGCCCGACGCGAAAAGCCCGAGCGGCCTGGAGATCGACAAGGTGCTGCGGCCATGGGTGAGCCGTTCGAAGGACGGCGGGCAAACGTGGGCGGTGGAGCGCGAAACGTTTCCGGAGCTTTCGCCAGGTGGAGGCACGCAGATTCCGTTCGGGCCGGTGCAGGCAGGAAAAAACGGCGACCTGCTGGTGCCGTTCTACGATCAGGTGAAGGACCCGAAGACGGGCAAGCCGGCGTGGGCGCGCGTCTATGTTTACCGGAGCAAAGATCTCGGCCGCACGTGGGGCGAGCCGGTGCCGCTCGACCCGGCGACGCGGCTGAACGAGACGGCGCTGCTGCACGTGGGCGGTGGGCGTTGGCTGGCGTTTGCGCGCAGCGATCGGCTGACCACCTACGCCTCGGATGACGACGGCCGGACGTGGACGAAGCTCGGGCCGGCGACGGAACGGTATTGTTATCCGGCAAACGCGATTGTGCTCGCGGATGGACGGGTGCTGCTGTGTTTCGGCAACCGCACGGAGGGCGATCCGCGGATCGAGGCGAAGGTGAGTGCCGATGGCGGACGGACTTGGTCGGCGGCGGTGCGGCTGGTGTCGGTGACGCCGACGTCGCAAGTGCCGCGGCTGGAGGACATGGGTTATCCGAGCTCGGTGCAGCTGGCGGACGGGCGCGTCGTGACGGTGTTCTACGCGAAGCGTTCGGCGCTCTACGACGGGTATCAGCTCGCGGTGTTCACCTGGGATCCGGTGAAAACGCTGACGGCGGAAAAATGAGCCCGGTCACTCGCGTTCGAGCAGGCGGGCGATGAACGCCTCGATGCGCGCGAAGGCCGAGGGCGGAGCGAGGTTCGGGACGTGGTTGAGCTCGGGAATGAAGAGCGTTTCGGCGGCGCCACCGGCGGCGGTGAGTGCGGCGGCAAAGCGTTCGCTCTGGCGCGGGTCGAGGGTGGAATCGAGCGCGCCGTGGATGAGCAGCGAGGGGACGGGACGGACGATCCGGTGGCGCGCGGAGATGCGTCGCCAGAGCGCTGGGTCGCCGTTCCCGAAAAAGGGAGCGTGGCGGTCGAAGGCGCTGTCGCCGGGCTCGAGGGCATCGTAGTAGCCGGCGAGCCCGATGAAGCCGCGGCAGTCACGGCCATCGACGGCGGCGACGGCGCCGACCACGGCGCCCGCGGAGGTGCCGGCGAGGATGAGGCGCGCGGGATCGAGGTTGAGTTCGGCGGCGTGGGCACGGAGCCACGCGAGCGCGTCGGCGACGTCCGCGAGGGTGGCGTCGACATTTCCGCCTTGCGCGACGAGTCGATATTGCGGGCGGATGCAGAGGAGGCCGCGGCTGGCGAAGTAGCTGGTCTGGAGCCGGCAGCTATCGGGGTTGCCGCCCACGAAACCGCCGCCGTGGAACCAGACGAGGGCGGCGCGGGGAAACGCGCGGCGGGCCGGCTCGTCCAGGTGGAGTTTTAGCTCGAGGGCACCGACGGTCTTGAAAACGACGGTGCGCGTGGCGAACGCGATGGCGCCGCGCGGGAGTTCCTCGACGGGACGGGCGAGGCGCTCCCACGTGACGGCAGCGAATTCGGCGGTGCCGGGCGCGCCGGGCACGGGTTCGAGGCCGCCCTCCTGCATCCGGAGCGGCTCGGTGGTGCCGGGAGCAAGGCGCAGTTCGAGCGTGGGATTGGCAGGATCGTGGCCGAGAACTTCGGTGGTGAACGTGGTCCACTCGGGCGCGGGTGGGAGACGCAGGAGCGTGAGCGGACGGCGGTCGACCTCGGGCGCGCGGTGGATCAGGACAGTTGGCGCGAGTCGGCCGGTGGTGCGGTAGCGCGCGGTGAAGCGGAAGTAGGCCTTGCCATAGGCGATGCGCGCGCTCGCGTGGGCGATGACCGGCGGGGCGGACGCGGCGGCGTGGTAACGGAGGCTGCCGCCGTCCAGCGAGAGCGGACCGGCGGACGGCTGCACGAGCGTCCAGGTGAGCGACTCGGCCGCGACCATCGCGGCGGGGGCCGCGATCACGAGGGCGAGCGTGACCGCGAGCGCGGCGAGTTTCATGGCGGCGCGATGCCGGCGGCGCGCTCGCGTTCGCGGGCGGTGAGGCCAATCGGGATGAGGCTCGCGAGCACGCCGACGAGCGCCGCGGTGCCAAAGCTGAGCGGTGTGCCCCAGAGGAAACTCACGATCGGTTCCGGCGGGAGCGGCGCGCCGAACGGCTGCAGCGCGGCGGAGATCTCGCGCCAGTAGTTGATGAGGATGGTCACCGCGAGGCCGGCGGTGGCGCCGGTCAGCGCGCCGAAGGCGGTGGCCCACGGGATGAACAGGGCCAGGAAAAACAGGCTGAAGAGCGGCGCGGTCAGGAGGTTGACGACCTTGTAGGCGAGCTCGAGCAGGTTGCCCTGCACGGAGCTGACGCCGATGCTGAGTGCGACGACGATGAGGCCGACGACGACGGAGATCCAGCGGAGCGTGCGCAGCTCCCGCCCGGGCGCGAGGGGCGCACGGCGGAGGCGGGCGAGGAAATCGTTGGAGACGACGGCGCTGGCGCCGTTCATGCCGGAGGAGAGGCTGTTCATCGCCTCGGCGAGGAGGCCCGCGATGACCAGGCCGGCGAGGCCGGAGGGAAGCGCGGTGGCAATGAAGCGAGGAAACAGCCGGTCCGCCTGCTCGGCGATCGGGCGGCTGGAGCCGAGCAGTGAAGGGTGCAGCGTGGCGTAGGCGAGCAGCGCGAGGCCGAGGAGGCCGAGGATAAGCTGGATGGAGGCGCCGGCGCAGAGGGAGACGGCGAACATCTTCCGCGCGGTGCGGGCGTCGCGAGTGGCGAGGTAGCGTTGCACGGCCATCTGATCCGAGCCGGCGGTGCAGACGAACCAGACAAAGGTCGCGACGAACGCGGCCATGAGCGTGCGTTCGCCGCCGGGGCCGTGAAAGAAATGCACCGGCTGCCAGTGTGCCGGGCGCTCGGCGGGCCACCAATGACCGACGCCGCCGACGTCGCGGGTGATGAGCGCGAGCGAGATGATGATTCCGCCGAAGAGCAGGCAGGCCTGGATGACATCGACGGTGACGATCGCCTTCAGCCCGCCCATCGCCGTGTAGATGATGGTGAGGCCGGCGAGCAGCGCGCAGAGCCAGGGTGTGGCGGCGGCCGGCAAGGCCAGGATCGGCACGAGGACCTTGTCGACCGTGGCGAAGATGATCACGCCCATCCACATCAGCCGCATGAGCAGGAAGAGGGAAGCGCCGAGCACGCGCGGCGCCGGGCCGAGCCGCGTCTCGAGCAACTCATAACCGCTGGCGACGCGAAGCCGCATGAAGGTCGGGATGATCAGCCAGCCGGTGACGAGGAACACGAGCGGGTAGGAAAGCAGGCCGGCGAGGATGATGGGCCCGTGGCGCACGACCTCGCCGGGGATCGCGAGGTAGGTGATGGTGCTGAAAATCGCGACGAAGAAGGAGAGGCCGACGGCGACCGGATTCATCGTGCGGCCACCCACCAGATAGTCGCTGGCGTTGGCGTTGCGGCGGCTATACCACCAGCCGATGCCGAGCGTGCCGACGGCGTAGGCGCCGATCACGGCCCAATCGAGCGGAGCGAGTTGGGCGGAAAGGGCGGGGAGGGAAGCTTCAGCCATGAGGATCGGGGACCGGGGAAAGCCCCGGGATAATACCAGTTACGAAACGGAACGGGATTTTTCGAAGGTAGGGCGAGGCGTCGACGCCGAGCCGTGTAACCCTCGATTCGCGACGGCTCGGCGGGGACGCCTCGCCCTACCTTGATTCCGAAAGCAAAGTGCGAGGGGCATTAGAGACTCCGAGCAGGAGTGGAACCGCGAAGGGAGACGGGCACAAAAGTGCGGCTCAGTAGCCGAGGTTCCAGCGCGGCTCGATGTTCGCGGCCGCGGACTCGGAGACCCACACGTCGGTGCGGAGCGTTTGCAGGATCGATTCAGGCACGAGGGGCGTCACGGGACCGTGCAGCACGAGGCGCGTGGTGAAGCGCTGCCACGAGGTAAACGTGCCGCCGACGCCGATCGCGTGGAGGTCGATGCGGTGTTTCGCGGCGATCACTTCGGCCGGTCCGATGGTGGCGGCCATCGGCGGCACGGCCGCGAGATCGCCGCTGCTGCCGAAGCTGCCGTGCATGGAATTCTGCGCGATGGTGAGCGGATGCAGCGTGCAGACGCGCGGTCCCATTTGCTTCCACTCTTCGAGCGAGGCGGCGGCGAATTCGGGCGCCAGGGGATCGATGAAGGCGAGGTGCCCGGTCCAGCCGGGGCCGCTGTAGCAGATGTCCGCGCCGCCGAGGTCGGCGATCATCTTGCCGTAGACTTTGATGTTCTTGTCGGTCGGCCCCTGGATGTTCTTTTCCGGCGGGCGCAGCTTCTTGTCGATCTGCGACCAGAAATACTTCTTGAACGCGTGCATGAACCCGAACTCCCACGACTCGGGTGCGATCCGGCCGTGCTCGTTGGCATACTCGTCCATGTTGAACGTGTAGAGCTGCCGGCAGTTGACGCGGAATTTGTTGATCAAATACGCGAGCCGCGAGTAGCGGGGCCACGGATTCGGCGTGATCATGACGAGCGGCTGGCCCGCCGCCATCGCTGTCTGGATGCGATGAAACATGTCCGTGATCCACAGGAACTCGATGTCGTCGTCGGGCAGGACGGTGATCCTGAAGTCGGGATTCCGGTGCTTCGTGATGTCCTCACGCTTGATTCGCCGCACGCGTTCGATCACGGCGCGGTCGCGAAACGGAATGAACTCCGCGGGGGCGTGGGAGAATTCAGGAGCCTGCTTTTTCATAGGTGCAAATTCCACCGAGCCAGGTTTGGGCGGGCCGGAGATCGTCGTCCCAGAGCACGAGGTCGGCGTCGGCACCGGCCTCGAGCCGGCCCTTTGGCGCGAGCCCGAGCAGCCGGGCCGGGTTGAGCGTGCCCATCGCCCAGACCTGCTCCGGCGGGAGGGCGAGCCAGCGGAGCAGATTGGCGATCGCGCGATCCATCGTGAGGGCGCTGCCGGCGAGGAAATTCTGCGTCGCGTGGCGCGCGGCGGTTTCCGGCGAGACGCGCACCGGATAGCCCCACGGCGTATCGTAGATTCCCGCGGGCAGTCCGGCGCCGATGTTGGAATCGGTGATCGCGATCACGCCGGCCCAGGTCTTGGCGGCGACCGCCGCGCGGATCGCCGTCGGGTGGACGTGCACGCCGTCGGCGATGAAGTCGACCGTCGCGCGCGGTTCGGCGAGGATCGCCTCGACGGCGCCGACGGGGCGCACGCCCGGATCGGTCTCGGCGGGCGGGTAGAAGACATCGTAGAAATGCGTCGCGTGCCGCGCGCCCGCCTCGAGCGCGGCCTCGGTCTGTTCGACGCCGGCGCGGGTGTGCGTAAGGAAAACGGTGATACCGCGTTCGCGCAGCCGGCGGATCACCGGAAGGATGTTCGGCGCGTCCGGACTGACGGACATCACCGCGAGGCGCTCGCCGCAGGCGGCGAGGATTTTCTCGAGGAGTTCGAGATCGCCGGGGAGCGTGGGGCACGCGGCGCCGCCCACGGCCATGAAGGGACCTTCGAGGTGCAGGCCGGGAATGTGCACATCGCGCACCGTCGGAATCGCCGCGGCCAGTTCGCCCAGTCGGTCGATCCAGCCGTCGCGAATCTGGGGGACGATGGTGGGCAGCACGGTCGTGACCCCGAAACGGCCGAGCTCACGCGCGGCCGCCCGCAGCCCTCCGGGACCCGATTCGTAGAGGCTGTGACACACGCCGTGCGTGTGCACGTCGATCAGCCCGGGCGTGAGCAGCCGTCCGCCGCCGTCGATGATCGTGGCGTCGTAGGCGCCCGCGGCAGGCGGGATTTGTCCGGCCGCGACGATCCGTCCGCCGCGCACGAGCACCTCGCCCGGCGCGATCTCGCGGCCGGGATTCAGGATGCGGACGTTGCGGAAGAGGAGCGCGGGCATGACGGCGAGTTCAGGCGGCGGCGAGCAGCGCGAGTGCGGCCTCGACGGTCGCGCCTTCGTGGACCACGCTCATCAGCGCCTTCGTCATCGCGGCGGGCTTCGCGTGCTGGATGATGTTGCGCCCATACACGATGCCATTGGCGCCCTGGGCGAGGAGGTCGTGCGTGCGTTGGAGAATCTCGCGATCGCTGACCTTGCCGCCGCCGCGCACGAGCACGGGAATGCCGCCGGCGACCTCCATGACTTTGTGATAGCGGCTCACGTCGTCGGTGGGATCGGCCTTGATGATGTCGGCGCCGAGTTCGACCGCCTGCCGGACGAGCGAGACGATTTTCTTTTCGTCGCCGTCGACCATGTAGCCGCCCGCCTTCTCGTTGGGCTGAAAGACCAGCGGCTCGACCATCATCGGCATGCCGTGGCGCTCGGCGAGGGGTTTGAGGCGGAGGATGTTTTGCACGCACTGTTCGCCGACCTCGGGCTGGTCGGGAATCTGAAAGAGATTCACGCACATGCACGCGGCATCGAGGCGCAGCGCCTGGTCGACGGGATCGTCGATGATGCGGCTGTAGAGCGTGCGCGGGAGCTTCTTGCCGTAGACGTTGGCGACATCGGTGCGCAGGACGAGCGAGGGCTTGAAGCGGCCGGGGAGGCTCTGCAGGTGGCGGGCCTGGCCTACGGTGAGTTGGATCGCGTCCGGGGCGGCCGCGGCGACGGTCGCGACGGCGTGCGCGATGTTCTCGATCCCGCCGAGGAAGGCGGGCTCGTTGAAGAAACCGTGATCGATCGCGACGTCGAAACAGCGGCGCGAGACGGGATGAAAGAGGCGATTCAGCCGATAGGTGGTCATGACGAAGTGAGGCGGAGCGGGTGGGGCGGTTACGCGTATCCGAGTTCCCTGGCCGTTTCACCGATCGCTTCGTCGATGAGATCGAGGCCCTTCAGGAGCGTGGCGTCGTCCATCACGATGGGCGGGCTCATGCGGAGAATGTGACCCGCCGGGATCCAAGCCAGGCCCTTGCGGAAGGCTTTCTGGTAAACCAGCGTGCCGGCCTTGTCGAAGGGCTCCTTGGTGGTGCGGTCCTTCACCAGTTCGATCCCCATCAGGCAGCCCTTCGCGCGCACGTCGCCGATGATTTTGTGCGCGGCTTTTATTTTCTCCATGCGGCGCAGGGCGATCTCGCCGAGGTGCGTGGCGTGCTCGAGAAGATTCTCCTCCTCGATCACCTGAGTGGAAATGAGCGCGGCGGCGCAGGCCATCGGGTTGCCGCCATAGCTGCTGGAGGCGGAGATGCTCTCGAAGCTCTCCTTGAACGGCTCGCGCACGGCGACGCACGTCACCGGAAAACCATTACCGAAGCCCTTGCCCATGGTGACGACGTCCGGGACGACGCCCCAGTGTTCCATGCAGAGGAATTTGCCGGTGCGGCCCCAACTGGTGAGCACCTCGTCCGCCATGAGGAGAACCTTTCGGTCGTCGCAGAATTTCCGCAGCTTCGGGAAGAAATCGTCCGGCGGCATCACCGAGCCGCCCCAGCCTTGAATGGGCTCGAGGACGAAGCCGGCGACCGCGCCGATCGTGGCCTTGTCGAGGTATTGGCCGTAGAATTCGATGTATTTGTCCGTGTCGATCGTGCCGTCGGGTTTCGTCCACATCGGGCGATAGGCGTCGGGGCGCGGCACCATGTGCGCACCGGGTGCGCGCGCGGCGCCGTAGACGTGCGAGCGGATATGGCCGAGGGACACGGCGCCGTAGGTCTTGCCGTGAAAGTCGTTGAAGCAACTGATCGTCTCGTGCTTCCCGGTCGCGGCGCGCAGCACGCGAATGCCGGCTTCCACCGCGGCGGTGCCGGAGTCGTAGAGTTGAAAGCCGTTGAGATCGCCGGGGAGGATGGAGGCGAGCTTCTCCATCAGCTCCGTCTTGATCGGCGTGGTGAAGTCGTGCGCGTTCATCAACTGCGACGCGGCTTTGGCGATGCCCTCGCTGATCTTCGGGTGACAGTGGCCGAGCGTCGTCACGTAAATGCCCGAGGAGAAATCGATGTAGTCGTTGCCATCGACATCGCGCAGCACGCAGCCGTTGCCGGACTCGAACGAGACCGGGAAGAGTTTCACCTGGGTGCTGAGCCCCTTGAAGAACTTCGTGCAGCGGTCGTGGTAGTGTTTGGACTGCGGCCCCGGCGGCGGCACGGGCAGGTGCGGCACACGTGTGAGATCGACGCGGCCCCATTCGAGGGTGGAAAAGGTTTCGAGAACGGAGGTGCTCATGGGAGAAAAGGGTCAGGGTGCAACGGTCACGATCTCGACGCCGGGCCTGGCGAAGCGCTTGAGCGCATCGGCGGGAGCGCCCTTGTCGGTGATGAACGTGTCGACATCCGCCAGCGAGCCCGAGCGTGCGAGCGCGGTGTGGCCGATCTTGGTGTGGTCGGCGAGCACGCAGCAGCGGCTGGCGACCTTGCGCATCAATTGATCCACGCGGGCGAGGCGCAGGTCGGAATTGTAGATGGAGCCGTCGGCGCCGATCGCGTCGGCGCCCTGGAAGGCGATGTCGGCGGCGAACAACTCGAGGCAGTGCTCGGTGACGGGGCCGGTCAGATCGGGGCTGCCGCGCCGGATCACTCCGCCCAGGAGGATGACTTCGACGCCCGCGGAGTGCTGCAGCTCCGAGGCGACCGCGAGGCTGGGCGTGATGACCGTGAGGTTCTCGCCGTCTTTCAGGAGCGAGGCGAGCTCCAGCGTGGTCGTGCCGGTGTCGAGGAGGAGGCGCTGGCCGGGGTGCACGAGTTTGCGCGCGGCGGCGGCGATGGCGCACTTGGCGGCGCGATTCTGCCCGCGACGATCGCGATAGTCGAATTCGAGCATCATCCGCTCGGTCAGCATCGCGCCGCCGTGGGTGCGCTGGATGTGCGACTGGTCCTCCAGCGCGGCGAGATCACGACGGATCGTCATCTCGCTGACGCCAAACTCCCGCGCGAGCGCGGCGATCGAGACGCCCGGACGCTCGGCGAAACGCTGGCGAATCGTGGACTGCCGGGCGGCTGACGGGAGGTGGCGCACGCTGGCGGGCAGGCTCGCTGCGTGTTAGATAATGTCAATAAAATGTTAGTTCTAACAAATATTAACATTTACTCGCCCGGGTGTCGCGGCACGCTGGAGCCCGCTCGCGATGAATTCTTCTGCTGATGCTTCCCTGGGCGGCGCACTGTTGGCGGGTGCCGCGGTGACGGATCTCACGCCGGCGCGGAGCGTTTTTCTTTACGGCTATCCGCACGTTGCCCGCGACAGCACGGGTGTGCACGATCCGTTGCAGTGCGCGGCGCTTTATCTGCGGCAGGGCGGCGGGCAGGCGCTTTTTTTGGCGAACGATCTCATCCACGTGAGCAAGCGTTTTGCGGCGGAGGTGCGGGCGCGCATCGCGGCGGAAACCGGCGTGCCCGGCGAAGCGATCGCGATCACGACGACGCACACGCATTCGGGGCCCGTGATGGTCGATTATGTGAGCAACTCTGCCGATGCCACCGTGCCGAAAGCCGACCCGGAGTATCTGGCGTGGGTGGCGAGTCAGATGGTGGCAGCGGCGCGGGCGGCGGTGCAGAACGCGCAGCCGGCGCAACTCGGCTTTGTGGTGGCGCGCGCGCAGGGCGTCGGCAGCAACCGTCACGATCCGTCAGGTCCGGCCGACCCGGAGGTGCCGGTGCTGGTGGCGCGCGCGCGCGACGGCGGCGCGCCGATCGCGGCGATGCTGGTTTACGCGATGCACCCGACGGTGCTGCACGAGGACTCGACGTTGATCAGCGGTGACTTCCCGTATTTCACGCGGCGATACCTGCAGGAACGGGTGATCGGGACGGCGTGCCCGGTGCTCTATCACAACGGCGCTTCGGGCGATCAGAGCCCGCGTCACGTGACGCGCGCCAACACCTTTGCAGAAGCGCAGCGGCTCGGCGAATTGCTCGGGCGTGCGATCGAGGAAGCATGGCCGGCGATGCGGTTCGTCGAGCGCGCGCCGATTGCGGTGCGACGGTGCAAGGTGGACTTGAGTTTGCGCGTGATGCCGCCGAGCACCGTGGCGGAGCGGGCGCTGGCGGAGGCGCGCGAACGGTTTGCGCGGCTGCAACGCGAAGGCGCCCCGCGGGCGGCAGTCCGCACGGCGGAGTGCGATGTCTTCGGCGCGGAGGAAACGGCGGAACTGGCGAACGCGGCACGCGACGGGCGGCTGGCGGCGGCGGCGCGCGAGTGCTCGCCGGCGGAGATCCAGATCGTCGAGATCGGGCCGTGGAAGTTCGTGTGCTGGCCGGGTGAGTTCTTCGTCGAGTATGCGCTGGAGGTGAAGCGCCGCTCGCCAGATACCTTTGTCCTCACGCTCGCGAACGGCGAACTGCAGGCCTACATCGTCACCGCCGCGGCGGACGCGAAGGCGTTCTACGAAGCACGGAATGCGCTCTTCGCGTGGGAGAATGGACCGCGCGTCGTCGAGGAGACGCTGGCGTTGCTGCGCGCGAGCGGCTAAACAGCGGGCGTCATCATGTCCCTGCTGCTCGGCATCGATCTCGGCACGTCGTATTTCAAGGTCGGTTTGTTCGATGAGACGGGCGCGCTCCAGGGGCTCGGACGGGTGGCGGTGAACAAGACGGTGCCGGCGCCGGGTCGCTGCGAGCTGGCGGTGGAGGAGTTTTGGGGCGCGCTGCGCCGCGGGCTGGCGGAGGCGTTGACGGAAGCGGGCGCGACGGCGGATCAGATCGGGGCCATTTCCTATTCGTCGCAGGCGACCACGTTTCTTCTGCTCGATGCGCACGATGAACCGCTGACGCCGCTGATTGTGTGGACGGATACGCGCGGCGAGCCCGTGGAGCCGGTGCTGGTGGCGTGGGCGGAGACAGACGCGTTTCGGCGCCGGATTGGTTTCGGAGGACTGTCCGGACAATCGGCCGCGACGAAGTGGCGGTGGTTTCAGCGCCACGAGGCGGCCGTTTGGGCGCGCGCCCGACGGGTGATGACGATTTCGGATTATCTAACCTTCGCGCTGACGGGCGAGCGGGTGGGCGATGCGAGCACGGCCGCATTCCTCGCGACCTACGATCTTGTCGAGGGCGCGTGGTGGCCGGAGGCCCTGCAGGCGTTGGCGGTCGAGGCGGACCGGCTTTCGACCCCGCTCCGGCCGGGTGCGGCGTGCGGCCGGACGACCACGCGGGCGAGCGCTCTCCTTGGCGTGCGGGCGGGAATTCCCTTCGCGGTGGGCGCGCTGGATCATCACGCAGCGGCCATCGGCTCGGGGCTCGGGCGGCTCGCGGACCTGAGCATTTCGACGGGGACCGTATTGGCGGCGCTGACACTCGTGGATGCGCCCGAGCCGATGGCGGGCTGCTTTCACGGCCGGCACGTGGACGGCACGCGTTTCTGGCGACTGGCGTTCGATCCCAATGGCGCGGGTCAATTGGAGGACTACCAACGGCGTTTCGCGCCGCAGCACACGATCGAGGAGTTGCTCGCGCTGGCGGCGCGGGCTCCGGTGGGCGTCGCGTGGCGCGGGAGGGCGACGGACCCTGGCGCCGCGACGCGCGCGGTGTTGGAGCGGGTCGCGGCGGCACATCGTGAACTCGTGCGGATCGTGACTGCCGGAGGTGCGGCGACACGTCGCGTCGTCGCGACCGGTGGCGGCGCGCGCAGTCCGCTGTGGCTGCAGATCGATGCCGACATGTTGGGGGTGCCGGTGGTCACGCCGGCGTGCGCGGAGCGGGCGTGCCTCGGGGCGGCGGTGTTTGCGGCGGTGGCGGCCGGCGATTATCCAACGATCCCGGCCGCGGCGGAAGGCATGATTCACGAGGATCGCGTGTTCGAGCCCGACCCGCAGGCCGTGAGGTTCTACGAAAGCGTGGCTCGGGGTGAGCCGCCGTTCGAGTCTCACCTATAGCGACGGCCAACTCACCGCGCGAAAGCGACCCAGAAGAGCGGAGCGGACGCGGGCGGGTGGCCCGGCTCCCCTCCCGGCTTTCGCGCGTGCCATGCGCAAGGGTCGCGCGGCCGCCTGAAAGTGGCAGCGCGTTCGGGACCGATACCGGGAAGAACGGCGGCAGATCCGGCGCGGGTCTCACGAAACGCTCACGCGTTCCGCTACCGATGAGAACGGTGCTCCATCTTTTTCCACGCCCGTTCAGAAGCTGTAGCGGGCGCTGGTGAACCAGGTGCGACCCGCTTCCGGGAAGCCCTCTTGGAAGACGTAGTTCTTGTCGAAGAGGTTTTCCGCGCCGGCACTCAGGGTGAGGTCGTGCGGCAGCCGCACGGCCAGCCTCAAGCTGGCGATCGTGAAGCCGCCGACTTTGCGGTTCGTGCCCCGGCCATCGGCGACGGAATAGCGCCAGGAGGAGTAGTCGAGCCTGGGCACGATGCTGAGCCACTTCCGGGGGCGCAGGTCGGTGTGCACCGATCCGCTCTGCGGCGGAGTGTCGGTCACCTTCACCGGCTCGGTGTTCTTGGGCAGAATCGTGAAGGATCGCTGGCGGAGATGGCTGTAGCTGGCCCGCAGCGTCGCCCGGGAGTTGAGGGTCCAGTCGACCCCGAGGTCGACGCCGCGATTTTCGGAGGTGCCGATATTCTGGAACTGACTGATGGTGGAGGCGGGCGACAGAAAGACCGACTGGATGGTGTTCGCGATCCGGCTGAGATAGACGCCGGCGTTGAGCGAGAGCGCTGGGGTGATCCGGCCGACGTATCCGATCTCATAGTGCATCGCCTTTTCCGCCTCGAGCCCGGGATTGGGGATGCCCTGGCCCATGCGATAGGTGTAGCGGTCCTTCATGGACGGGAAGCGGCTCTTGCGCGCCACCGTCGCGTGCACGGCCGCCCGGTCGCTGAGTTCGTGGAAGACGCCCGCCTCGGGATTGAAGCTCGAGAAACTCCTGGCGGCGAACGGCCGCCCGGTGGTCGTGTCGACGGCCTTCAGCGTCCTGCGGGTGTCATAGGCCAGCCCGGCCTGCACCTCCCAGCGCGGCGCGATTTGCAGCGTGTCCTCCAGTCCGTAGGAGACCCCGGCATCCTCGTGGACATAGGAGGCGGCGGGCCGGCGGGTGTGGTCGGGGAACTCGCGATGGTGATCGAATTTGTAGTGCAGGACGCCCTTCAGGCTGTTCCTGGCACCCTGCCGGGTGCCTACTTCGAGCGACCCGCCATAGGTGTGGTCACGATTGAGAGTGGTGACCGAACTGGCCCGGCGCTGCGTTGAGTAGGTGGCGTCGTCGTAGATGTTCAGGGCGTTGTCGTAAGAATCATAATACAGCCGCGGCCGGAGGTAGCCCGACGAGCCGAGCCGGGTGCTGGAAACGAAGTAGATCGTCCGTTTGTCCCACTGCGGCCATTGCCAGTAACGCGGGGCGGTCGTCGGCGGCGGCGTGCCCTTTTCCCCCTCCTGGTGGATAAAGCCGAAGGCGTATTCGTCGGTGGGGTTGGGGGTGTAGGCGAGCTTGCCGCTGACTTTCCAATCGGTGCGATACGAGTTGTCGCGATTGCCGCCATCCTCCGCCGGCACCGCGGTGAAACGGCCCGAGAGCGGGTAGTGGTCCTGGGACACGTAGGATGCGCCGGCCTGGAAATACCACCGCTGCTGGCGCGACCCGAGGTTCAGGCCGCCGTGATAGCCGCCGCCCGTCACGACGCCGCCCGAAAGCTGACCCTCGAGCGGCCGCGCTGGCTGCCGCGTGATGACATTGATCGCGCCGCCCATGGTGTTGGGTCCGAGCAGCGCGGAACTGTAGCCCTTGGCGACGCTGACGGCCGCCACATCGAAGGTGGTGAATCGGCCGAGATCGACGAAGCCGTCGTAAGGCACGGAAACGGGCACGCCGTCGATGAAGAGCGGCGTCTGGGTTCGCGCGTAACCGCGGATGTTGACCGCCGTTTCGTTGCGGCCCCCGAAGCGCGTCAGCGTGACGCCCGGCAGCAAGGACAACGCTCCGGCCAGATCCTTGGTCTCCAGCAATTCCATGACGCTCGCACCAATCTGGACGGGGATGCGCTCGGCGGGTCGTGGCGTCTCGCCGTAGACCGTCAGGGCGCCCAATTCGAACACCGACCCGATCGCCGGAGTGGTTTCCGCCGCGGTGGGGGCGACGGCGGCCGATCCGAGCGAGGCCGCCGCAATCGTGAAGCCAAGCGAAGTGCGGAGCGCGAAGTTCAGAGCGGAGTGCATCATAGCCGGCGGGGGAGGGTGTCGATGGTCGGAAGCGTCATAGTATGGAAAGCCCTGAATAACCAAATGTGGAGAGCCGGAACTCAGGAAGGAGTCTGAATCGGGGGAGAAGAGCGCCGTTCCTGGAGGTTTCTTCCTGATTTCATGAGTTTCACATTGGCGCGGGCGTGTTCTTCCGCGGTTTATATATAGGCTGGTGCGCCGAATCGGTGTCAAACCCGGCGGCCCCGATTGAAGAGAAAGCGAGGTCGATCATCCCGGTCACGGGCCGCCGCGCTCTGAAGAAGCTGCCGCGGGGTGGGCTGATATATTCGCAACGTTCCGCATATTCCCTTGCGTCGGCGAGCGCAGGTCGTGTCAGATTTCGACATCGCGGCATCGCGCCACTCGATAAAGCGCCAACCTCCGACATGTGCTGCCAAAGGTATATCTTGATCGGGTTGGCGCTGGCGTTCGCACCGGCATTCGCGAGCGCTCAGGACAAGTCCGACGGCGAATTGGAAGATGCGCGGATCATCCGGAGGCCGGCGGTTCTGGCGGCGGGCGCGGCCACGGTGGATTTTCGCATCGCGTGCCGTGGCCGGGAGACCCAGGCGTTTTTCAACCAGGCGCTGGTGGCGTTGCATGCACTCGAGACGAGGGCGGCAGATCGTTCGTTCTATCAGGCGGCGGTCCTGGAGCCCGATTGCGCCATGGCGTGGTGGGGACTGGCGCTGGCGAATATCGAAAACCGGGTGCTCGCCCGGCACTATCTGGATCAGGCAGCCGCGCACGCCGCGCGCGGAGCGGAACGGGAACGCCGGTGGGTGGCCGTGCTCGAGCGCGCCCTGCAGGAAGGGGCGGCCGAGGAGGACCGCAGGAGCCAGGTCGTGCAGGCGCTCAGTAGGATGACGGTCGAGGATCCGTCGGACCACGAGGCCGCGACGCTGCTGGTGCGGCAGTTGGTCAGCAATCGCGACGCGGGCATGCCGGTGCCGCTGCCCGCCGCGGTGGACGCCTTGATTGCTCAAGTGCTGCGGGAGCGTCCCCATCACCCGATTGCGGTCTACCGCCTGCTGCTGTGGGAAAGGGAGCAACCGCAGCGCGTGGCGGAGAACATCGAGCCGGTGCGCCGCCTCCTGCCGGATTCTCCGCGTGTGCAGACGCTGGCGGGGCGCATCTATGCTCGCCTCCACCGGACGGCGCCGGCGATCGAGTGCTTCACGGCTTCGCTGGCCCTTGCCCGCCGGGCCCTGGCGGTCGATCGGGTCGGGCCGCTGGACGTGGCGGGCTACGGCGAGAACCTGGACTTGCTCATCACCCAGTTGCGCGTCGAAGGCCGGGTGGCCGAGGCGACCGCCTATGCCCGGCATCTGATCGCATTGCCGTCGGTCGCGCCGGTCGACGAAGGTGCGGCGGACGGGCCGGCGCCGGGCATGGAGCGGATGGCGGCCGGCGGTCTCGCTGTCGCGCCGTTTGCGTCGGACAACACCGACGCCACGGCGATCGGCCAGCGGCACCGGCTGGGGATGCTGGTCGAGTATCAGCGGTGGGACGAACTGGCGATGGCGGCGGAGTCCGCGGAACTCGAATCGACACGGCCGGAAGTCCAAGGGCTCAGGATACACGCGCTGGGCCTGGCGGAGTTTGCGCGGGGCGACCGCGCGGGACTGGAAGCGCGGCGCGAAGCCCTCGCCGCGGTTTTTAACCGCGTGCGGGCGACCACCTCGGCTCACGGCTTCAATGGCGAGCGCGAAGCACTGCTCGCCCGGCTGCAGTCGCTGGGGCGGGAGCTGGAGTTGTGCTTACAACTGCTGGACCTCTCGCCCGTGCCGGCGGGCGCGCCGAACGTGGCGGGCACGGCCGGGCGGATGGTGGCGGCCTACGGCCGGGTGGGGGAGACGGAGCGCGCGGTGGCGGCCGCCCGGCGGCGGGCCGGGGATCCGGCGGCCCCGGCGTCGGCGCTGCTCGACCTCGTGCAACTGCTGGACTTCAGCGGCCAGCACGAGGAGGCGAAGACGCAGTTGGCCGCGCTTCGGCACAGGTTTCCACGGTGTGACGCGGACCTCGCCGGCGTTGGCGCGGAACGGTCCGGGCGCGCGGGGGGCGGGCGGCTGGCGGTGGAGCTTTCGCCGACGCCGGCGCCGACGTGGCGGTTGCCCGACCAGCACGGCCGGCAGATCGAGCCGGGGCAATTCCCGAACCGCCCGATGTTGCTGGTTTTTTATCGGGGCGCCGGATGTCCGCATTGCATCGACCAGCTTCGCGCGCTGGCTCCGCTCACGGCGGAGTTTGAGCAGGCGGGCATCACGCTGTTCGGCGTGAGCACGGACACCGTGGCGGGCCTGCGGGAATCGTATGGTGCGGTCGGAGCGAAGACCGCGCTGCCCTTCCAACTCGTGTCCGATCACGCGCTGACCACGTTTCGCGACTACGGGGCGATTGATGTTCGCACCGGACAGGCGCTGCACGGGCTGTTCCTGATCGACGGCCAGGGACGCATTCGCTGGCAGGCCATCAGTGCGGAGCCGTTCATGGCGGTGAAGTCGCTCCTCGCCGAAGCGCGGCGGACGCTGCCGCTTTGGGCCGGCACTCGCTCCGCGCTGGCGCGCGCCTCGGCCGGTTCCCCCTAGCCGCGCCGTTTTCCCTCTCCGTCGAACCCCGCCCGATCCGGCTCCCGCCACCCGTCCCCATCCCATGAGATCACCCACCATCAGAATTCGGCGCCGCTGTCCGGTGCTTCTTCACCTTGCGCTCGCGAGCGCGCTGGGTCTCGGCTCCATTGCGTCCGCCCAGACCGTCGTCGCGCCGGTGAACGAGCGCTTGCGCGAGCCGGCCCGTTTGAAAGCCGTCAACGGCCTGCTCGATCAGCCCCTCGACGCCGTGTTCGGCCAGACCTCCGTCAACACTCCCAACGGCAACGCCGAGATCACGGTCCGGGCCTATGCTCCCGGCCCGACGGCGAAGCCGCTGCCGAAGGTGTCGCTGCCCGGACCCACCTTTGTGTTTCGTCCCGGCGACCTCGTGCGCATCCGCTTCGAGAATCAGCTCAACGCCACCGCCAACCCCGCGCTGAACGTCTTCGACAACAACATCCAGGCCGTCGGCGGCGCGGGGGGCTTCGACGACATTCGCGACCACGCCGCGCACGAGATCAGCATCCCGAACGACTCCAACGTGACGAATCTCCACGTGCACGGCCTGCACGTCGATCCGAAGCAGGACAACGTCACGCTGCTGATCCTGCCGAAGGACTACAGTCCCGGCAACCTGAGCCCCGAGCTGCAGCGTTTCGTGCCGAACATCAACCGCTGGTGGACGCGTGCCTACCAATACAAGATTCCCGCCGACCACATTCCCGGCACGTATTGGTATCACTCGCACAAGCACGGCTCCACCTCGACGCAGGTCGAGAACGGCATGGCCGGCACGCTCGTGATGCTGCCCCGCGATCCGCAGGATGACATCATTCCCGGCATCTCCGGCACGGACCGCGATCGCGTGCTGATGATTCAGGAACTGCAGAACTACGGGCCGCCGCCGAACGTCGGCGGAGCCTTCGCGCCCCGCCTCGCCAACGCGGCCGGCGCGGGCACGGGACCCGGCTCCCGCAAGGGCGGCGGCGGAGGCAAGAACAAGGCCGGCAAGGGGCCGGGCTCCTTGCGCGCGCTGAGCAACAACAACGTGACGCTGCCGACCAACGCTGCCGGCTCCACCGTCACCGTGAACGGCCAGTATCAGCCGGCGCTGCCGTTGCCCGCGGGCCAGATCGAGCGCTGGCGCTTCATCCTCGCCGGCGCCAATCACACCGCCGCCGGCTCCCTGTGGGTGGGCAAGTATCTCCTGCCACCGCGCGCGTCGCTGCCCGCGGCGTTCGTGTCGGCCGTCCAGGCCATGACGACCGTGGCGCTGGCCAACGCCTACACGTCGGGCAGCACCCCGACCGTGTTTCCCGCCGACGCCGTCGTGCCCATCAAGGCCCAGGTGATTCCGGGCGACGTGAAGCTGGTTTCCGTGGACGGTATTCCGATGCGCGCGCCGGTCGATATCTCGCCCGCCAATCCCACGCTTGGCGGCGCCGGCAACCGTTTCGACATTTTCATCCGGCCCTCCGCGGCCGCGACCGCGTCCGGCCCCTACTTCGTTTACCAGAATTACCCCGCGCCGACGCCGGCGCAGATGGCGGCGGCCTATCCGGATCTCTTCGGGCCGAGTGTCGACCAGTCGGTGCCCGGCCTCGCCGCGGCGCGTTACGCCGCGGTCACGACGGGGGCCACGACCAAGTCAAAGGCCAATCCGCACGGCTTCGCGCCGGCGCAACCGCTCGTCGATACCAGCAATGTGTTTCTGCCCAATTCCGCGCAAACCGATTTCTACGCCCTCGGCTCCAACTATCAGGGCTTCACGCAGCCGTGGTATAACGTCGACGACAACGGCAACCCGCTCGTGAATTCCGCGGGCGTCCGGCTTCCTCCCACCACCATGCCGATCGGGCCGCTCCTCCGCGCCCGGCTTCGGCTCACCTCGAAGGGCGTCGAGATCGAGGAGCCGAAGAACGATGCGGCCAACGCGTTTCCGAACGGCGGCCGGTGGCAGCCCATGCCGGACAAGGGCGACGGCGCCCCGCCAACCGCCGCGGTGTTGTTGGTGGTGAATACGAGCGGCCCCGCGGTCATGCCCACCGGCCCGGATCCGATGGCGGGGCTGGCGGCGCGGGTCAGTTCCCTGAGCCCCGCCGGCACCGGCTCCGCGCTCAAGCGCGTCAACAAACTCGGCCAGCTCGTGCCGGGCATCCCCGCCTACGTCGCCCCGCTCACGGGTCCCGTCGACGGCCATCAGGTGGCGGTGTTCGATCGCGGACAGTTCACGTTCGACTACACCGACAAGGTGACCGGCACCCTGCAGCAGTTCCGGCAGTTTTGGATCAGCGGCCGGCAGTTCAACATCGACGATACCGTGGGCAATCCCGAGTCCACCGCGCTGATCCAGACGCCGCTCATCAACGTCGAGCCCAGCCTTGGCCGCTACAATCCCGCCGCCGCCGCCAACGCCTGGTCCCATCAGATCGCGGCGCCCGTCGGTGCGGGCGGCCAGCCGAAGATCCTCGTGACCAACCCCGGCTATTTCCGGCCGATCAAGACTTACGTGGTGGAGGAGTCGCCCGGCAAGGTGTCCAATGTTTACAACTACGCCTACGACACCTACGTGCCGCCCACGGCCGCCACGCTCAGCGGCATCGAGACCCGGCCGGCTCCACCCAAGTCGCGGACTTCCGAGGAATGGGTGTTGATCAACAATTCCGATCTCTATCACCCGTTCCACATCCACATCAGCCCGTTCTTCGTCGAGGAGGTCGGGCAGTTGAACTACACGGCGGGGGAGAAAGACGCCAAGGGGACGTGGAGTCTGAACAGGACGAAATGGGACGGCACGAAGGCGGTCTCGTATGTCGGGGCCGCTCAGGGCGCCAATCCGAAGTTCGGCTGGGTCGTCGGCTCGTGGTGGGATGTCATCATGCTGCCGCCGCACGGCTACGTCCGCATGAAGACATGGATCAATGTCCCCGATCAGGTCCCGGTGAAGGCAAACGATCACAACAGCGATCTGGCGGTCGTGGACAACTCCAACACCTACGGTTCCTGGGTCTTCCACTGTCACATCCTCCGTCACGAGGACCGCGGCATGATGTCGATGGTGAACACGGTGCCGAATCCCGTCGTGTTGGGGCCCGCATGGTATGACAACCAGCAGGGCTCCTCTCCGGTCCAATATACCGTGACCGATTCGCACGGCGCCCTGAAGGTCCAGCCGCCCGCGTCAGGCGGGATTTTGCCTGCCGCCATCCGTGGCACGTTCAATCAGGGCCTGGGTAATCCCTTCATCTCCCAACCTTACGCCGGCGCGGTGAACTTCACGACTGCGGCCGGCGTGGTGGCGCCGGCGACGTTCTGCGCCACCGAGGACGCGCAGTTGCTGGTGTTCTCCAATGGCACCCAGTGGTCCACGTCTGCGAGCGCGCCCGCCTATTCGCCGCCGCCCGCCACGCCGGTCTACATCGACCTCACGGGCACGTGGACCGACGACACCGAGACCAGGAACAAGGCGACGATTACCCAGACCAAGTCGACCAACTCCAGCGGAGTCGTGACGGGCAGTCTGAACGTTGTGCCGGTCGCGGCGCCGGGCGTGTGGCCGGTGTGGTGGAACGGCGCGAGCGGCTCGTGGATCGCCGGCGGCGTCGGCGTGACGCCACCGACTCCGAACCTGAACTACGGTGGCGCGCTGACCTTTGCCGTGACCCAGGCGGGGCAGGTCGTGAGGGATCAGTTCATGAACTTCTGCGTCACCTCGGACGGAAAGAAGATCGTGTTTGGCAACGGCATCACCTGGACGAGGAACTAGGGTAGGTCGCCGAAAACTGTAGAACATAAGCCGAGACGGCTGGCGGTAGGGCGAGACGTCCCCGCCCAGCCGTCGCGGCGTGGAGGCTACACCGCTCGGCGGGGACGCCACGCCCAACCGCAAGGGTCGAGAGGCCGGGGCGCTGCTGTGGCCGAATTCTCGCCGGTTCAGGCCTTGGTGTTAGCATAACCGAACGATCCCATTGCCGGCGGCCCCGCCCCGGCCTGACTGGTCGTTTCGTCTGTGTCTTTCTTCTGCCCAACCTCTACGGCTGCGCCGGATGCGGCGGCGTCCTCCGGCGATGTCTTTCCGGCGGGGTGCGCGCGCTTGAATTTCCGATGAAGGCCACCGTTTGCTTCGGCGAAATCATGGCCCGGTTTTCGCCGCCGGATCATCTGCGGATCGCCCAGGCGATGCCCGGTCTGATGCACGTGGCGTTTGCCGGTGCGGAGGCCAACGCCGCGGTTGCGGTGACGCAATTGGGCGGGCGGGCGGAGTTTGTTTCGGCCCTGCCGTGCACGCCGATCGCGGAGGCGGCGGTCACCGTGCTGCGGGGGATCGGCGTGGGCGTGGCGGGGATCGCGCGCCGAGAGGCCGGTCGCTGCGGGCTGTATTTTGTCGAGACCGGCGCGAGTCAGCGCGGCGGGCTGGTCGTCTATGATCGCGAGGGCTCCACCTTTGCTCTCACCGGGGCCGGCGCCTATCCTTGGGCGGAGTTGCTGGCGGACGCGGGCTGGTTTCACACGAGCGGGATTTCCGCCGGCGTCTCGCGGGTGGCGGCCGACGCGACGCGGGAGGCCGTGGGCATGGCTCGGCGGGCGGGCGTCACCGTGTCGTGCGATCTGAATTTCCGGCGCAAACTCTGGCAGTGGGAACCGGGCGTGTCTCCCGAGGTGCTGGCGCGCCGCACGCTGACCGCGATCCTGCCGGAGGTGGACGTCCTGATCGGCAACCCGCACGACCTCGCCGATCTCGGCGGGGAAGCGTTCGACGCCGAGCCCGCCGACGGCCTGGCGGCGCATTCGGCCCTGGCGGCGCGCACGGCCGCGCGCTGGCCGCACCTGCTCTGGATCGCGATGACGTTGCGGGAAAACCACTCGGCGAGCCACAACCGCTGGGGCGGCCTGCTGTTTCGTCCGGCCGACGGCGCGGTGTTCTGCGCGCCATCGGCGGGCGGACGCTACGCGCCCTACGACATCCACGCGATCGTCGACCGCGTCGGCACGGGCGACGTGTTTGCCGGGGCGTTGATCTTCGCGCTGCAGACCCCGGAGCTGGCCGCGCCGGCGCGGGCGATCGAGTTTGCGGTGGCGGCGAGCTGCCTCGCGCACACGACGCACGGTGACTTTTTCCGCGGCACGCGGGCGGAGGTCGAGGCGTTGATGAACGGCGACGGCGCCGGGCATGTCGCCCGGTAGGACGGCTTCGCGGCGTTCAGGCTGGGGCGGCGCGGATGCTCGGCCCCTCGATCCACGCGGGCGGGATCAGAATCTGGTGCGGCACAGCGGGGATGCCGCGTTCATTGTGCATGAGCTGGGTCGCCACCAGGTCGACGGCTGCCGCCGCGACGTGCGCGCGCCGGTGGTGAATGCCCGCGAAACTCTTCATGCGCTCGGTCCAGTCGTGCACGACCAGCCCGACGTCCTCGGGGGTGCGGACGCCGAGCCGGGCGAGCCACTCCGGCACGTAGGTGTCGAACGAGATGATCACATCCGGCTGGTGCCGGCGGAACCACGCGGCGAACGCGTCGGCGCCGCCCCGGACCTGGTCGGGAATGACGAGCAGCGGCACCCGCTGCCGCGCCGGCAGCTTCTGCTGGTAGTGCAGCAGCGCGCCGGAGTAGGTGTGGTCCGCGCGCGAGTCGATCCAATGCGTGATGGCGATTCCGATACGCCGGTAGCCGCGGCGCTCGAGGTGCTGCGCCGCGGTCAGGATGCCCTGCGTCATGTTGGTGCTGGCGCGGTGCAGGGCGGGGGACTGCAGCCCGTAGCCGAAGGTCGCCGCGGCAAACGGCGCGAAATCGAGCTGCGCGCCGAACGCGCGCGACGACTGCGGCGACACGATGATCCCCTCCACGCCCCGCGCGCGCAGGATCGCGTTGAGCCGGCCGGGGGTGAGCCCGTTGCGACCGAGGAAGAACTCCTCGGCCCGGTAGCCGTGACGCTCGGCGCGCGCGCGGATGTCCTGGAGCGAGACGTATTGGTAGGCGCGGTCGTGCAGCTCGTCCTCGGGGATGTCGTCGCGGATCACGCCGATCGCCGCGCCGACGCGCCGGCCCTTGGCGCTGCGCACGATGGTCATGAGGCGGGCGATCTGGGGATTGGGGCGGTAGCCGATCTTCTGGGCGGCGCGCCGCACCTGTTCGCGCAACGGGGCGGACACGTGCGGCGAGTTTCGCATCACCCGCGACACTGTCATGATCGAGACACCGGCGGCGGCGGCGACGGCGCTGAGATTCTCACTGCGAGCGGGACGGGGCACGGCGGGAGCGAAGCGCGGACAGAATCATTTTCCATCCAAATCCGCGCCGCACCCGTCCGGCCGAAGGAAGTGGCGGCGGAACGGGGAGCCGGAGTGGGGGAGCAAGAGCGGAAACATCGGGTGGGTTTTCCGCCCGCGAAAGGCGGCCGGCGGCACGAGGCTGGGCGCGGTTTTGGCGCGGGCAAAGCCAGCCGGCGGTTATGCTAACACCAGAAGGCCGTGCCCGTGGAGTGGGTGAGGTGGCGTCGCTGGTAACATAACAGTGCGGCGCTTTTGCATTTCCCACGGAGCGGTCGCTTCGTGGCGGCACGGCGCACCGTGGTGTTTTCCCCGCGTGCGCTGCCACCCCACCAACCCCATGGCCCCGACTTCTTCCTCTTATCTTGTCCGCGTCGGCGCGTTGTCGCTGGCTCTCCCTCTCGTGTTGGCGGCGCAGTCGACGCCGACGAGTGCCGCAGGCAAGTCCGCCTCCGAGGACGTCGTCGCGTTGAGTCCGTTTTCCGTGCAGGCCGATTCGATCAACGGCTACACGGCGTCGCAAACGCTGTCCGGCACGCGGCTGCGCTCGGAGGCGCGCGATGTCGGCGCGGCGATGACGATTCTTACCCCGGAGTTTCTCGACGACATCGGGGCGACGGACATCACGAGCGCGTTTGATTTTGTGCCGAGCACGGAAACCTACCGGCTCAGCGCGACGGACACGGACGGCAATTCCTCGCGCGGCGGCAACACCTCCAGCGTGCGCGGTTTCAACTCCAGTTCGCTCAGCCAGAATTTTTTCACCACCAACGTCCGGATCGACCGTTTCAACACCGAGTCGTTCAGCTTCAACCGCTGTCCCAACTCGATCCTCTTCGGTGCCGGTTCGCCGGGTGGTCTCATCGACGCCACCACGAAGCAGGCCCATCTCCGGGGCACGCAGACGAAGCTCGAGCTGCGCTACAGCGATATGGGTTCGGGCGCGAAGCGCGTGGTGTTCGATCACAACCTGAGCTTCAAGCCGCAGCGTTTCGCGGTGCGCGTCGCGGCGCTTTACCAGGATGGCTCGACGTATCAGGTGCCGTCGCGCGACGACCGGCGCTCGATTTTCCTCACGGCGACGAAGCATCTCTTCGCCGCGACTACGGTGCGCGTGAACGCCGACCTCGGCCGCACGGATCGGCTGCCCGGCCGCCAATACGTGGTCTTCGATCGCTACACGCCGTGGGTGCGCGCCGGCCGCCCGCTGGTCACGGGCACCACGGCGCCCGCCAATCGCACGGGTCTCGTCGCGACCGGCGCCAACTACCTCGTGAAAATCGAGGGCAGCGATCTGCCCGTGATGAACTGGGCGGGCCTCTGGCGCAGCGCGAACCCGACCGTCGCCGGCACCGCCCGCACCGACATCAGCTTTGCCGACGAATCGATTTTGCCGTTCATCGCCAACCTCGGCGGACCCAAGGACCTCGTCCATTACGACTACCAGACCTACTCGGCGATCGCGGAGCAGCGCCTCGGCAGCAATCTCGCGGTCGAGGTGGCCGTGTCCTACGAACCGCTCAAGCGCACGGAGCTCATCACCGTGCGCGGGGCCGACTACGCCATTCTGGCCGATGCCGCGGCGCGCCTCCCGGACGGCTCGGTCAACCCCTATGCCGGCCTGCCCTTTGTCGAAAACGGCAACGCGCCGCTGAACAACTCCCAGCGCCTCGACAACCGCCAGACGCGCGCCACGGCGTCCTACGATCTCGATCTCACGCACCGCGGCAGTCGCTGGCTCAACTTGGGCCGCTACCGCCTCGCCGGTCTCGCCGGCACCTCGTGGGAGGAGATGACCCTCGAGACCTACAACGAGCTCAACGTCGTCGGCAACGCGGCCATCTCCAATGCCGCCAACCGCATCCATCGTCGCACCTACCTCGTGCCCGGCGGACCGCAGTATTTTAATCCCAGTTACGCCCTGATCAACCAGACCGCCGGCGCCTCCGCTGCGATCACACCGAGGATCCAGTCGCAGTGGGCCCGGGTCACCGCCAACCGCCACACCTACACCAAGCTCAACTCGCTCATGTTCGTCGGCCAGGCCCACTACCTCAGTGACCGGCTGGTGATCACCTACGGTCTGCGCCGGGACAAGTCCGGCGTGAGCGCGGAAAATTACAACGCCGCGGCCGACACGACCTACCAGCCGTGGAATGTCGGCGGATTTTGGGTCCCGCCGGTTTACGCCGTCGCCACGACACGCACGCTCGGCGGCGTGCTGCACTTCACGAAAAATTTCAGTGCCTACTACAACACTTCCGACAACTTCAGTCCACCCGGTGGCAACACGATCGATGTGTGGCAGCGCATCGTTCCGCCGCAGCAGGGCAAGGGGCGGGATCTGGGTCTGAAGGTGGCGCTCTTCGGTGGGCGCCTGCTCGGCTCCGTCGGTTATTTCGAGACGACGCTGCTCAACGAAACCAATTCCACGCTGCGGTCGCAGGGCAACAAGAGCGCGGTGATTAACGACCTCTGGTCTGCCGTCGATCCGTCGAAAGCCACGCCGCGCGAGGATTGGAGCGGCGTGCGCGACACCGCCGCGCACGGGCTGGAGGCGCAGTTCGTCTTCACGCCCACGTCCAACTGGCGGATCAGCGTCAACGGCTCGCGCAATATCACGAAGTCCTCGAACCTCATGCCCGAGGTGGTCGCCTACGTGGCCACGCATCGGCCCGCGTGGGAGGCGCGGAGAAATGCACCGGTCGTCAGCAATTTTGGCACGACGGTCGGCCAGGTGCTCGGTGCGCTCGACAGTGCGATGGCACTCACGCTCGCCGAGACCGGGCGCCAGGCCCTCGGCCAGCGCGTGTGGTCGGCCAATCTCGTCACCAACTATCGCTTCCCGAAAAACTCGCGCCTCTCCGGCTTCGATGTCGGCGGCACGGCCCGCTGGCGCGGCGCGCCCACGATCGGCTACCGCCTCAACGCCGCGGGCAATTTCGACAACGACCGTCCCTTTTGGGGCCGCGAGCAGACGATCTGCGACGCGTGGATCGGCTACCGATTCAAATGGCGCGAGCGCTCGTTCGACGTGCGCCTCCGGGCGGAGAATGCCCTCAACGAAAACACGCCCTACCTCTACCGCGCGGTCGATGACGGCGCCGGCAACGCCGTGCCCACCGTGCGTCTCAAGCCCACGCCGCGCGCGCTCACGCTTTCGAGCAGCGTTTCGTTCTAGTCCTGACGTCCGCTCGCTTCCGCGCCCTCCCTCACTTTCATGGCCATCGCTTTCTCCAGCGCCTCGTCGCGGGTTTCGTTTGGCGCGATCGCGGCAGCCAGCCTGCTCCTCCTCGTTGGCGGTTGCGCGAGCCGAACACCCACTCCGGTCGATCCGGGGCTCCAAGCCGTTGCGGTCACCTCCAATCCCGGACCGGACTACAAGCTGGCGGAACGTGGTTTTCAGGGCATCCCGGGTCTTGCGCGCGCGCCGGGTGGTCGGCTGTGGGCGACGTGGTATGGCGGGGGAAAGGACGAAGGCCCGGACAACTATGTGCTGTTGGTCACGAGTGCCGACGACGGTCGCACGTGGTCCGAACTCCAGCGCGTGATCGATCCGCCCGGATTGCTCCGCACCTACGACCCCGGGCTCTGGATCGATCCGCAGGGCAGACTCTGGTGGTTCTACATGCAGTCCTACGGATTCTGGGACGGGCGGGCGGGTCTGTGGGCCACGACGACCGACCAACCCGATAGTGCGACGCCGCGCTGGACGGCGCCACGCCGACTGGCCGATGGCATCATGATGAACAAACCCACGGTGCTGCGCGATGGCACGTGGCTGTTTCCGATCTCCATCTGGGCGCAGGAGCCGGCGATCGATCTGCCCGGGACCGACCGCAAGCATGTGCCGCCGGAGCACAGCAAATGGAATCCGGCCACCGTGGGCGCGCATGTTTACCGCAGCAGCGACCGCGGGGCCACGTTGGCGAAGATCGCCACGGTGAAAACCGCCGAGCCCTCGCCCGACGAACATATGATCATCGAGCGACGCGACCAGAGTCTCTGGATGCTTCTCCGGGATCGCGGCGGCATCTCCGAGAGCGTTTCGCGGGATTGTGGTGTGACGTGGAGCGCGCCGCAGCCCGCGCTCATTCCGCATGCGGTGTCGCGCTTCTTTGTCCGGCGCCTGCGCTCGGGAAATCTCCTGCTGGTGAAACACAATCCGCCGTCCATCGATCCACGCTGGATGGCGGGGCAAGCGGTGCCCAAGGCGAGAATCGGCCGCTCTCATCTCGCGGCGTATCTCTCGGCCGATGACGGCAAGACCTGGTCGGGCGGACTGATGCTCGACGACCGCACCAACGTTTCCTACCCCGACGGCGATGAGTCGCCGGAGGGTCGAATCTTTATCATCTTTGATCGCAACCGAAAGGCGGAGCGCGAGGTGCTCGTCGCCACGTTTACCGAGGCGGATATCGCGGCGGGCAAACTGGTGGATGCCCGTTCGGCGTTGCGGCTGCGGGTCACTGCGGTCGGAGCGGCGAAGTGAGCCGTTGCGTCCTTCTGCGGGAGATGGCGTCTTGTCATTCGCCGCCTTGAGTGGCGGCCGATCCGCGATCTTCCCGCGAGCGTTCGCTGGTTGAAACCGTGAGGCAGTTAGCATAACAGAGCACACCCTTTGCCTTACGATGCGCTGGAGCATTTTTTGCTTTGGCCGCGGTCGAAACCCCGCCCCAAGCCCATTTCCCCGTGAACACCCCTGTCTCCGCTCCGCATCTCCATTCCCGCCGCGCTTTCGTTCGCACGGGAGCGACTGCGGCCGCCGTGCTGGTCGCGAGCCGACTGCCGTTGCTCAACGCGGCCGAACCCGCGGCCTTCAAGCTGCGCTACGTGCTTTCGACGAATCAATATGGCACGCTGCCGATTCAGGACATCGTCCCGGAGGTGAAGCGCGCCAGCTACGAAGGACTCGACGTCTGGGCCGGGCGCTGGGGCAATCAGCGCGAGCAGATCGACTACCTGGGGCACGAGAAGTTTGCCGCGATCCTCAAACAGCACGGCGTGAAGGTGAGCTGCTACACCTGCATGGATCCGGGCTTCGCCAAGTGCGAGCCGCACCTGCGCGCGATGCTCAAGTTTGGCGGCAACCAGATCGTCGCGGGCTTCCCCAATGCTCCCGGCGGAAAAGATCTGCGCGGGCCCGCTCTGCGCACCGCTATTCGGGATTCGCTCGAGAAACTGAAGCCCATCATCGGGGTGGCGGGTGAACTCAACGTGGAACTCGCGATCGAGAATCACCTCAACGGCCTGCTCGAGACACCCGACGGGGTGCGCATCCTCGCCGAGGAGATCAAAGAGCGGCACGTCGGCATTTCGTTTGCGCCGTTTCACCTGCCGCAGGAGGCGGAGCTGCTCGGCAAGCTCGTCGACGATGTGGCGGGGAAGATTCTGTATTACTACGCGTGGCAGTTCGGCGACGGCAGCGGCGACCTCGCGCCGTCGAAGCAGAAGCGGCAGCTCCCCGGCGTGGGGCCGCTCGATTTCAAGCCGATGCTCGCCGCGCTGAAGCGGAGAAAATTCAACGGCTACACCTCGATCTTCATGCACCCGTCGCCCCGCGGCTCCGCCCTCGCCTCGAGCGTCAAGGACGTCACGACCGAGCTCGGCAAGGCGCGGGCGTTTCTCGACAAGGAGCTCGCCGCCGTCTGAGCCGCGCCCGGATCGTGGGCAGGGGCAGCGAGCCTCGCTGGTCCGCGCCCAGGTTCCTCCGGCCTCCGACCGACCAGGTCCAAACCAACCCCGACCATGAGCCCCTGCTTTTCTCGCGCGACGACGTGGCTTCGCGTTGTCGTCCGCTGCGGTTGGCTGGCCGCGGGGGTCGTGCGACGTCCGCGCCGGGCTACGCGCGGCTGCGCTCGCCGGAGGATACGCGCCGGCAGTTTACCTTTGGCGCGCGTGGCACCTTCTGACCCTTCCATGTCCCGCCGCTTCCATTGGCTGCTCGCGCTGCTGTTCGCTCGGGTGGCGCTCGCGGCCACGCCTCCTGTGGTCGCGGGCTTCGAGCGCTTCCACGCCGGCGACCAGGCGCCAGTCCCGACGGCGGCCGGCGGCCTGCTGCTGCTCAACGAGCTGAACTGCGTCGCCTGCCACCCGGCGCCAACCGCCTGGAGCGAGGCGCTCCCGGGTCGCGGCAAGATTCTGCTCTCGGGCGTCGGCGACCGACTCACGCCCGAAGTGATCGCGAACTTCGTCCGCGATCCGCACGCGGTGAAGCCGGGCACGCTCATGCCGCAGATCGGCGGGCGCAGCGACGCCGCCGATCGCGCGCTCGTGGCTTATCTGGTGTCGCTCCCTGCGACCGCGCCGCAGGCCTCGTTCCCTGCCGGCAACGCCGTGCGCGGCCAGCGCCTCTTCGAGTCGATCGGCTGCATCGCCTGCCACGGCACGCCCGACCTGGCCGCAACGTATCCGTCCGTGCCGATCGGCCTCGCGCCCCACTATGAGCACCGCGCGCTGGCGGCCTTTCTCCAGGACCCGCTCCACCTTCGACCGGCTGGTCGCATGCCCTCCGCGGAGCTGACGTCGGTCGAGGCCGCCGATCTCGCGGCGTTTCTCGGCGCCAAGTCCCGCACCCCGCCGCGGGCCACGCCAACGCCTGCGGCCGCGCCCGCCGACATCGCCGCCGGTCGCGCCGAGTTTGCCGCGCGGCAGTGTATGTCCTGCCACGATACGGGCGAGCGGCACGCGGACCGCGACACGACGCCACTGGTCCGGTTGCGCCCCGACCAGGGCTGTCTGGCCGACCAGCCGCCCGCGGGCGCGCCGCGCTTCAACCTGAACTTGCCCCAAAAACAGGCGCTCGTCGCCGCCGTGCGCCGCGTGCAGACGGAGCCTTCGCCGGCGACGCCGACTGCCGCCGAGCGCGTGAGCGCGCGTTTCGATCAGCTCAACTGCTACGCCTGCCACGAGTGGCGCGGCAGGGGCGGCGCCGACGCGGCGCGCGCGAAGTTCTTCACGGCCCGCGGCAGCGTCGTCGAATCGCTCGGCGAGCTCGGCCGCATCCCGCCGAGTCTCGATCACGCCGGTCGCAAGCTCACGCCCGCGTGGCTCGAGAAACTCCTCTGGGGCTCCGGCGGCGGGGTGCGGCCCTACCTGAGCGTGCGCATGCCGCGCTTCGGCCGCGAAGGAAGCGCCGATTTGATCCCGCTGCTCGCCGAGGCCTGCCGGCCGGATCAACCGCTTGCGATCGACACCAGTGGCGGCAAGGGCCACCAGCGCTTCGCGACCGGCCGCACGCTGCTCGGCACGGGCCCGGGCGGCATCGGCTGTGTCACGTGTCATGGGATCAGGGACCGCGAGCCGCAGGGCATCCGCGCGATCAACCTGACGCACACGGCGCAGCGCCTGCAGCCGGAGTATTTCAAGGCGCTGCTGCTCGATCCGCAAAAACTGCAGCCCGGCACGATCATGCCGCCGTTGCTCGCCGGCCGCTCCGCGGCGGAAAAGGAGGTCGAGTCGATCTGGACATATTTCAAGGAGCTCGACCAGAGCCCGCTGCTGCCGGAGGGCCTCGCGGTCGCCGGTTCGTTCGAGCTGAAACCCGCCGAGGAGAAACGCGTGATCGTCTTCCGCACCTTCCTCGAAGGCGCGGGCACCCAGGCCGTCGCGGTCGGCACGCCCGCCGGCCTGCACGCGGCGTTCGATGCCTTCGAGGTGCATTGGGCGCTGGCGTGGCGCGGCCGGTTCGTCGACGCCCAGTCCAATTGGGAGGAGCGGCCAATGAAGCCGATCAAGCCGCTCGGCACCGACGTGCAGCGTCTGTCGCCGCACATGCCGCTGGCGCAACTGGGCGCCGCCGGCGCCCCGTGGCCGACGGCGTTCGGCCGCCAGGCGGAGTATTCCTTCAAAGGATACTCGCTCGCCGCCGACGGCTTGCCGACCTTTCGCTACACGGTCGCGGGGATGAGCGTCGAGGATACGCTACGCCCCTCGGCCGACGGCACCGCGCTCCAGCGCCGCGTCGTCGTGCGCGGCAGCGGCGAAGGCTGGTTCTTCCGCGGCCTTGCCCCCGCCTCGCTCCCGCAGCCGCTCGTCTGGAAGAGCGGCACCGCGGTATTTGAGGAGACCATTCGCTTCTAGGATCGCCCCATGACGTCGAGATCAGCCATCCGCTCCGCGTTCGTTCTCGGCTGCGCGTCGCTCGTCGTCGCCGCCGAACTTCCGCAGCCGAAATCCAGCTACACCACCGTCGCCTACACTCCGCCCGCCGGGGTGAAGTTCGAAGTCACCGGCATCGCCCGTCTTCCCGATGGCCGTGTGGCCGTGGCGCTGCGCAAGGGCGAGGTCTGGCTGCTGCAACATCCCGACGCCGATCCCGCCAATCCCGAGGCCGTCGGCTACAAGCGCATCGCCTCCGGCCTGCACGAGGCGCTCGGCCTCGCCTGGCACGAGGGCGCGCTCTACACGATGCAGCGCAGCGAGCTCACGCGCCTGCGCGATCGCAACGGCGACGACGTCATCGACGACTACGAGTGCGCCGCCAAGGGCTGGGGCGTTTCCGGCAATTACCACGAATACGCGTATGGCCCCGTCGCCGATCGCCAGGGCAATCTCTGGTTCACGCTCAACGCCACGCTCGGCGGCGGCGTGAAGATGCCCGGTCACCGGCCGCCCGACAATCCCTGGCGCGGTTGGGCGCTGCGGCTCACGCCTGCAGGCGTGGTTGAACCGATCAGCGCCGGCTTCCGCTCACCCGCGGGCCTAGGGATGAATGGCGCCGGCGACATCTTCGCCACCGATCAACAGGGCAACTGGTGGGGCACCAACCCGGTCCTCCACGTGCGCCCGGGCGCATTCTTCGGGCACAAGGGTTCGCTCGTCGACGTCGGCCGGCCCGAATCGCCCGTCAAGCATCCCGGCGAAATCGTCGAGGGCGTGACGGTCGCGGAAGCCGCGCAAGCAAGTCCTGGATACACGCTCCCGGCGGTCTGGCTGCCCTACGCGAAGCTCGGCCAGAGCGCGACGGGCATCGCCTGCGATCTGACCGCGGGCAAGTTCGGTCCGTTCGCCGGTCAGCTCTTTGTCGGCGAGTTCACTTTCTCGTGGATCAACCGCGTCTTCCTCGAGAAAATCGACGGCGAATACCAGGGCGCGGCGTTCCGCTTTCTAGGCGATCTGCAGTGCGGCCCGATCCGGCTCGAGTTTCTGCCCGACGGCTCGCTGCTCTCGGGCGAGACCAACCGCGGCTGGAACTCCAGCGGCACGCGCTCCTTCGGGCTCGAGCGGATCCGCTGGAACGGCACGGTGCCGTTCGAGATTCGCGAGATGCGCCTGCAGCCGGATGGGTTCATCCTCGAGTTCACCGCCGCCGTCGAGCCGGCTTCGGCGACGCGCCTGGAAAGCTACACCGGCACCCGCTACACCTACATTTACCAGCAAAAATACGGCAGTCCGGAGACGGACGTGCAGCCGCTTGGCATCACGGGCGCCACGCTGCTGGCCGACGGAAAATCTGTCCACCTCCGCTGCGCCAACCTGCGGGCGGGCTACGTGCACGAGCTGCACGTCCGCGGCGTGCGCACGCCGGAGGGCGTGTCCGTCGTAAATCCCACGGCCTACTACACGCTGAACCGACTGGCGCCCGCGCGCTGACGCGATGCCTTCACCTCAACCCTGCTGCCGATGATGAACTGCGCCCGGTGTGTTCTGTTTACAGTGATCGTTGTGGCTGGCGCGTTTGCTCCGTCGGCCGTTGCGGCCGATGCTCGCCCCGATCCGCTGCTCGAACCGCCGCAGGTCAATACGCGGCCCGGTCCGGAATACCAGGACGAGGTGCGCGTGGCCGGCATGATCATCGGCATGGACCGCACGCCGCGCGGGCGGATCTGGGGCTGCTGGACCGGCACGGGCGACAACCACGAGGCCTACTTCCTCCTCGCGACGAGCGACGACGCCGGCGCGACGTGGTCGCGGCCTCGCGTGGTGATCGATCCGCGGGAGATACCCGGCATGCCCGCGCGCTATGCGCTCATCGGGAACCTGTGGTGCGACCCGGACGGGCGCATGTGGCTGTTCTTCGACCAGCACATGAAGGGCTTCGCGCAGACGGGATGGTATATTCGTTGCGACCATCCCGATGCGGCCGAGCCCACGTGGTCGAAGCCGACGCTCGTCAGCGACGGCTCGACCCTCAACAAGCCGCTCGTGCTGAAGAGCGGCGAGTGGCTGCTGCCGGTTTCGCTGCTGGTGCCGGGCCGTCACCGAGCCGGCGATACGCCGGCGGAGGCGCTCGCCCACGAGCCCATGGTCCACGCCTACGGCTCGACGGATCGCGGCCAGACGTGGACGCGGCGCGGCGGCGTCGCGCTACCGCCCGCCGACGTGAACCACAACGAGCCGATGTTCGTGGAGCTGCGCGACGGCCGGCTGTGGATGCTCCTGCGCACTCGCTACGGCATCGCGGAGAGCCACTCGTCTGATCATGGCCGCACGTGGACCGACGTGAAGCCGTCCACAATCCAGAATCCGGCCACGCGTTTCTATCTCCGCCGGCTCGCCTCCGGCCGCCTGCTGCTGGTGAAGAACGGCGCCATCGACGTCCGCGCCCGCGGCCGCACGCACCTGACGGCGTTTCTCTCCGACGACGAGGGGAAGACGTGGAGTCCGGGGCTGCTGCTCGATGAGCGGCTCGCCGTCACGTATCCCGACGGCTTCGAGGAGCCCGACGGTCTGATCCGCATCCTCTACGACTGGAATCGCCACGGCGAGGGTGAGATCCTGATGGCGAGTTTCCGTGAGGCGGACGTGCTGGCTGGCAAACTCGTGTCGCCCGACGCGAAGCTGCGCCACCTCGTCAACCGGCCGCGCGCGCCGGACTTTTCGCTCTCGGTCGCGCCCGATGCGGCGTGGACGGCGTCGGCCGTGGCCGATGCGCAGCTCGATTTCACGAGCACGCCCTACGGCGGCACGGCTGCGAAAAAACCGGCCGGCGACGCGAATCTGCGCGCGCTGCCGGACGGCTCGTGGGCGCTGCTGCTCACGCTGGGCGACGAAGCGGATCCCAAAGCGATTAAGTCCTCCGTCGTGCTGCGCAGCCCCGACCAGGGCCGGACGTGGACGGCGCCGGCGCCACTCGAAACCGGCCTTCCGCGAGCCGATGAAACGGTCGGACTCGGTCCGGCCGAGATCGCGGTCGCGGGTGACCGCACGCTCTTGTTCTTCACGACGC
>CAZENI010000014.1:0-43446 GCA_964513055.1 uncultured Opitutus sp. | reverse complement strand
ACCCCGATCTCACCTGGAGCGGCTGGTCGAAGCAGAACAACAACGCCGCCAACGACTGGACCGACGTGATGGCCTTCTCGAAGGTCTGGCAGGAGGCCAGCGCCGGGCACTTCAACAGCGCCGTCGCCGGCAACATCGCCGCCGGTGCCTGGGATGGCACGCCGTTCACCGACGCCGAGGTCGCCACCCTCTCCAACGTCGCCGACCTCGACTACCTCGCCCGCTGGCTGGCCGTCATGACCATCATGCCCAACGCCGAGGAGAATCTCTCCACCGGCGAGGACGACGACTACGCCGCCGCCTTCGTCAGCGACGGCACGCGCACCCGGATGTATCCAATTCCTCATGACATGGACACGACCTTCGGCCTCGGCGAGGTCACTGTCACCGCCACGCAGAAGGGCCTCTACGACGCCACCGAGGCCGGCCAGGCCGCCGGCAACTTTGCCGACACGCTGATGAAGCCGCTGCTCCCGCTCCTCGGCGACAGCACGCGCCCCGGACACGCCGCCTTCCGCGCGAAATACCTCACCGCCCTCCGCGAACTCTTCGGCTCCGTCTTCGACGCCGACACCACCGGCAACGCCAACCCGCCGTTTTACCAGTTCGTCGACAACCACCTCGCCTGGACGCCCGCCGCCTATCGCCAGCAGATCAAGACCTTCATGACCACGCGGCAGGCGCACCTGCTCGGCCTGATCGGCGCCGCCAAGATTGCCCCCACCGCCCCGACCAGCACAGCCACGCTCGCCGCCACCAGCGCCCCGACGCTCCGGATCAACGAAGTCCTCGCCACCAACACGAAGATCGCCAACGGCTCGACCTTCCCCGATCTCATCGAACTCCACAACGCCGGCACCACCACGATCGATCTCGCCGGCAAGAGCCTCACCGACGATCCCGCCACGCCGCGCGCCTACGTCTTTCCTGCCGGCACGAGCATTCCCGCCGGCGGCTACCTCGTCGTCTACGCCGACACCGACACTGCCGCGCCCGGCCTGCACACCGGCTTCTCTCTCGACGCCGAGGGCGATCAGGTTCGTCTCTACGACACCACCGCCGCCGGTGGCGCGCTGCTCGACGCGATCGTATTCGGTTTTCAGATTCCCGATTTCTCCGTGAGCCGCACCGGCTCCGGCGCCGCCACGTGGGCGCTCACCGCGCCGACGCCCGCCGCCGCCAACGCCGCCGCCACCCCGCTAGGCGCCGCCTCCGCCGTGAAGCTCAACGAGTGGGCCGGCAACATCGGCTTCCGCGTCGATCACGACTTCATCGAACTCTTTAACTCCGCCGCGCAACCCGTCGCGCTCGGGGGCATCCGTCTGACCGACGACGCCACCAACTACCCGAGCCGCTTCGCGTTTCCCGCGCTCAGCTTCATCGCGGCCGGCGGATTCCTTCCTCTCTACGGCGAGGACTTCGGCTTCGGCCTCGACGGCGATTTCGACTTCATCTTCCTCCTCGGCGAGAACGGCGCCGCCATCGACCAGGTCGATCTCGTCTCGCAGCCCGCCGACCGCTCCACCGCGCGCGCGACCGACGGCGGCACCGCGTGGACCGATCTCTCCGTGCCGACGCCGGGCATCTCCAACGCGACCGCACTCCCCGCCAGCTACGCCGCGCTCCTCGCGAACCTCCGCATCACCGAAGTGATGTATCAGCCGAGCGCACCCGCCAGCGCCGGCGACTACGAATACCTCGAGTTGCAGAACATCGGCACGGCCACGCTCGACCTCAGCGGCGTCCGCTTCACCAACGGCCTCGACTACACCTTCCCCTCCGGCACCACCCTCGCCGCCGGCGCCTACACCGTCGTAGCGAAGAGCCGCACCGCCTTCGCCTCGCGCTATCCGTCCGCCGTCGCCGCGCTCGCCCCGGGCGCGTTCACCGGCGCGCTCGACAACAACGGCGAGAACCTCGCGCTCACGCTCCCCGCACCCTGGAACGTCCACATCGTGCGATTCCGCTACGAGTCCACCTGGTCCGCGCTCGCCTCCGGCAGCGGCTACTCCCTCGTCGCCCGCTCCGCCGCCACCGCCCTGCCCCAGAGCTACGATGCCCGCACGACGTGGCGCGCCTCCTCCGCGGTCAACGGCAACCCCGGCGCCGCCGACACCGGCGGCCTCGGCGTCGCCGCCAACCAGACCGGCACGCTCACGATCGCCGCCGGCGGCACCACGCGTCTCAGTATTTCGGTTACGACCGACAGCCCCGCCACCTTCCAGTGGCAGGTGCTCGTCAACGGCCAGTGGACCAACCTCCCCGGCGCCACCACCGCGAGTTACTCCGTCCTCAGCACGCAGGCCTACGACAGCGGCACCTACCGCGCTGTCGTCACCGCCAACGGCCTCACCGTCACAAGCGACCCCGTCGTCGTCGCCGTCAACGCCACCGCGTCCGCCGCCGCCCGCCTCCTCAACCTCTCCACCCGCGGCGTCGCCGGCACCGGCGGCGACGCGCTCATCCCCGGCTTCGTCATCGCCGGCACCGGCACCAAGCGCCTGCTCGTCCGCGCCGTCGGCCCCACGCTCGGCAGCTTCGGCGTCGGCGGCACGCTCGCCGATCCGCAGCTCACGCTGAAGCGCTTCGACCCAGCGACGAACGCCTACGTGGATGTCACCGCCAACGACAACTGGAGCGCCGTCGCCGCCGCCGCCACGACGATCTCCACCACGTCCGCCAGCGTCGGCGCCTTCTCCCTCGTCAGCGGCAGCGCCGATGCCGCGATGGTCGTCGACCTCAGCGCCGGCCAGTATTCCGCCGTCGCCAGTGGCGCCGCCAACGGCACCGGCGTCGCGCTCGTCGAACTCTACGACAGCACGGGTGGCAGCGACGCGCGCCTCGCGAATCTCGCCACGCGCGGCTTCGTCGGCACCGGCGGCAACGTGCTCATCAGCGGCTTCGTCGTCTCGAGCGAGGGCCCGAAGACGCTGCTCATCCGCGCCGTCGGCCCGACGCTCTCGAGCTTCGGCGTCACCGGCGCGCTCGCCGATCCCCAGCTCACGATCTTCGGCCGCGCCGAGGGCGCCACGACCGATGCCGCGCTCCTCACCAACGACGACTGGAGCACCGGCAGCGGCGCCGTCACTGCGGCCACCGTCGCCGAACAGGTCGGCGCCTTCGCGCTGCCCGCAGGCAGCAAGGACGCCGCCCTGGTCGTCACGCTCCCGCCGGGCAACTACACGGTCCAGGCCAGCGGCGCCAATGCCACCACCGGCATTGCCCTCGTCGAGGTCTACGTCGTGCCCTGACGCCACCGTGCACCAGGCCGGGGAGCGGCGCCCGGCTGCGAACCCGTCGTAGAATTATAATGGGCGCGCGCGCGATTGCTGCTATTGTCCGCGCGTCCCATTGCATTCCATGACGACATCCACCGTTCCGGTTGCTCCTGTCACGCCGGTCGCCACCAGCGACAAGGCCCTCATGATCCTCTCGCATCTCTCCGCGCTGATCGGCGTGGGCCTCGTGCTCCCGTTCATCGTGTGGCTGGTGAAACGCCACGACGCCGACATGGTCGCGGCCCACGCGGCCGAGGCGCTGAACTTTCACCTCTCGCTGGTGCTCTACGCCATCCTGCTGATTCCCCTGTGCTGGATCCTCATCGGGATTCCGCTGCTGATCGTCATGGGCCTCGCGAGCATCGTGCTCGCCATTGTCGCTGCCGTGCGCGCGTCGGACGGCGTGCTGTATCGGTATCCGCTGACGATTCGGTTGGTGAAGTGAGGGTGAGGTCTTGGACAGGATTAACAGGATTTACAGGATTCGGACCGACAGCGCGGAACACGGGTTTCTCATCCTGTTAATCCTGTAAATCCTGTCCAAATTCTGGATCGTCGGAGGCGCCGCACATCACGATTTCGGCGCTTGGTCGGCCCAGAGCCAGCGCATCACATCGGGAAAGATCGCGCCGCCGTGCTTGCCGCTGTGGGCGCCGTCGCCCCACTCGTGCTTCACCTGATAGCGGGCACCAGGCGTCTTCTTCTCGTCGGCGTTGGCATTGGCCCACAGCAGCGCGGCGAGCATCTGCTGGTTCGCGAGAAACCAGCTTCCGTGGCTGTTGTTGAGGTCGTTCGAGCCATCCTGGAGGAAGATCTTGAGCGGCTTGATCGGGTTCTTGCGGATGAGCGTCGGGTAGAGATCGCCGCCGGGCTGCATCGGCTTGCCGTTCGCCGCGGGGCGATACGCGATCGAGGTGAAGCTGCCGATGTAGCTGACGACCTTGCGAAACGCGTCCGGCCGCTCCCACGCGACCGTGAACGCGCAGATGCCGCCGGACGAATTGCCCTGGATCGCGCGGCGCTCGGGATCGTCGGTGAGCTTGTAGCTCTTGCCCACCTCCGGGAGAATCTCCTCGAGCAGGAAACGCGCATACTGGTCGGAGAGCGTGTCGTATTCGAAGGAGCGGTTGCCGCGGCTGCGGGCCTTCGCGTCCTTGGCGCTGTCGAGTCCGCCGGGATTGATGAAGATGCCGATGGTGACCGGCATCTGCTTCCGGTGGATCAGATTGTCGAAGACCGTGGGCACGCGAATCGTGCCGGTGGGATTCACGCAGCCCTCGCCATCCTGAAAGACCATGACGGCGGCGGGCGTGCGGCCGTCGTATTGCGCCGGCACATAGATCCACCAATCGCGCGTCGTGCCGGCGAAGATCTGGCTCTTCCACGTGTGCTTGGCGACCTTGCCCTGCGGCACGCCGGGCTGCGGCAGCGCGTCGGGGCCGATTTTATAGTCGTCGGCGGCCGGCGCCTGCGGCGCAATGAAAGTGAGAGTGAACGGGAAAGTGAGGACGGCGGCGAGACAGCGGATGATTTTCATGGGGTAATTTGGGCGGCGCTTACGGCATCGGAAAGGGATTCACGCGCTGGCAGAGCTGCAACGGCACGCCCCAAGGATCGCGGAGCATGATGAGCAGCGTGCCGTCGGGCTGCGGCTCCTCGAGGAAGAGCGTGGCGCCAGCCTGCTCGAGGCGGGCGCGTTCGGCCTTCGCATCGGTGGCGACCACCGCGAGGTGGAAGCAGAGCGGATGTGTGCCCGCGTAATCCGGATACGGCGCCTTCGGATTCGAGTAGAGTTCCACCACAGTGCGACCGGTCTCGTCGGCCAGGAAATGCGTGAAGGGCGCATCGTCGCGTTTCCGCGCGATCGTGAAGCCGGCGTGCTGCACATACCACTGCGCGTGCGCGCGACAGTCGGGGACGTTGAGGGCGAAGTGTTCGAATTTCATGCGTGGTGCCGGGAGGCGTGGGCGCGTCGCGCGCGCTGCCATCCCTCTGAAGGTGGAACGGCTTGACCTCAAGCCGTTGGTTTGGGAGCGACGACGAAAGAGGTCGTGCTCGCAGTTTTCCCTGTTCGGTTTCGCTCCCGGTGCCTGCTAGCGATTGAACATGCACGAGAAATCCGATGCCGAACTGCTGCGCCACTTCGCGCGCGAACGCGTCGAGGAAGCCTTCGCGGAAGTCGTGAAGCGGCATGTCGCACTGGTCTACGCCGTCGCCCGGCGCCAGGTCGGCGGCGACGCGCACCTGGCTCAGGATGTAACCCAACGGGTGTTTACCGATCTCGCCCGGAAGGCAGCGACGCTGGCGGGGCACGAAGTGCTCGGCGGATGGCTGTTTCGCAGTGCACAGTTTGCCGCGAGCGACGTGGTGCGGGCAGAGCGGCGGCGGCGCGCACGCGAAGCGGAGGCCCACATGATGCATGAAACCAATCAGGCTCCGGCGGCGGCAGGTGAGTGGGAGACGCTGCGCCCGATGCTCGACGAGGCGGTCGGCGCGCTGGGATCGCGCGAGCGCGATGCGCTGGTGCTGCGCTTTTTTGAAGGGCGGGCCTGGGCGGAAATCGGCGCACGCCTGCAGGTGAGCGAGGATGCGGCGCGAATGCGCTGCGAGCGCGCGCTCGAGAAGCTGCGCGGATTGCTCGCGAAACGCGGCATCACCTCCACGAGCGCGGCGCTGGGCACGGTGCTGACCCAGCAGGTCGGGGCCGTGCCGGCCGAACTGGCCGCGAGCATCGCCGCAACCGCGGTGAGTGGTGCGGCCGGCGTGGCGGCACCGCTGGCTGGCCTCGGTGCGCTGGGCTTTATGTCATCCATCAAGTTGACGTTGGGAGCCGGAGGGCTGGCCGCAGGTGCGATCATCCTCGCCGTCGTGCAGCATCGGGCGGCGCAAACCGCCGTCGCAGAGTCGGCCGCGCTTCGCCAGGTCCAGAATGGTCTGCAGGCGCGCATCGGGAAACTCGAACAGGACCTGGCGCAAGCGGCGCAACGGGCACGTTCGTCGGATGCGGACAACGCCTCCCTGCTCGAAGCCATCGCGGCGGCGCGTCCGCCGGGCGTGACGCGGCCAGCGCCGGCCAGTGGCGCTGGAGAGTTGACCACGGCGTCGGTGCAGGCGCGGTTCAAGGCCGCCCGTGAACTGGCCGCGGCGGGAAAATCGGCCGAGGCCCTGGCGGAGATGCTGTGGTGCCTCGACGAAGGGATGGTGAAAGTCTCCATCCTCTCCGGCGTCCGCAATAGCGTCCTGGGCACGGAACTGCAGAAACTCGCGAGGATATTTCCTCCGGCGGCCGCAGCGTTGCGCGAGCGGCGGGACGCGGCGGAGCGAAAGATGGCCGACGCACCGACGGAGCGGCAGCCGGCGGCGGATTTCGCACTGCTGAACGAAACCCTGGACGAAGTGGACAAGAACTTGGCGGCGTTCGATCGCTTTCCCCCAGGCGACGAACGCCGTGCGCCTCTTGGAACGCGGCTGATGTCGCGACTGGTGGAGGCGCAGCGTTACGCCGAAGCAGTAGAGGTCTATCCGTATGCGCGAATGAGTTCGTTGCTATCGATGTCGACGCGGATGCCCAACGTGACGGGCCATCCCGATCCCGAGGGAGGCCTGCGACGCTACCGCGAGGGGACGCTGACTTCAGCAGCGCGGAACTTTGAGGTTCTCGTCGGCGCGGGTGACTTGAAGAACGCGCGCGTTTTTGCGCAGCAGGTGCTGCTTTTCGACGATTCCGCCGGGACGCGCGCGCTGCTCGAGCGTCACGCGACGCGGGCGGGGAAGGCCGGATTCGTCGGGACGCTCGGCAAGTAGACGGTTGCACCGAGTGGACGCCTTGCGCTCCGACGGAACGGGCAGCCGTTCCGCCGCGGCTCGAACCAGCGGCTTGGGTCAAGCCGCTCCACCTTCACGGCAGCGTGTAGACTTCCACGAGTGCCACGCCGGTCGCGGCGCTGCCCGTGCCAACGCCCGAGACCTGTGCGGTATACTGGCCGGGCGGCAGCGTGACGAGGAGCACGGCATCCTTCGAACGCGCGACGAAGTCGAAGGCCCCGGTGCGGGCGAACGCCTCCACGAGCTCGGCGCTCGTCTGCCAGTTGTCGCTCTCGGCGATCGCCGTCGAACCGCGGAAGAGCGTAAGCTTCGGATCGGCGAGCACGCCGGTGACGCCGAACGCACTGAGGACCGGGCCGGCGGCGCGAATGAGCACGGTGCGCGCGGTGCCACCGCTGATGACGAAACCGGCGACGAGGATGTTGTCGCCGGTGCCGACCTGCGTGCGGGCGGAGAGGTTGACGAGCTGGCGGGCGTCGGGGCCGGCGGCGGGCGAATCGTAGATCTCAGCGAGGGCGATGCCGGTCTGGTTCGCCACGGCGCTACCGACCTGGACGGTGTAGGCGCCGCGGGTGAGGGTCGGGCCGCTGAGGACCGAGTCGGGCGCGCCGGTGGTGAGTTGAAACGCACCGAAGCGCGGCGAAATGCCGTCGGTGCTTCCCGGCGCGCCGTCGAACCAGTTGTCGGCGCTTGCGAGGAGGGTGTTGCCGCGGTGGAGCGAGATCGTGGGATCGGGGAGGAAGCCGGTCACGCCGAAGCGGGCAAGCGAGGGGCCGATGGCGCGCATGAGAACCGAGTCGACGAAGGTGGCCTCGGGCGGGCCGGAGAGGGCGAAACCGACAATGAGGGTTTGGGCGCCGGTGCCGGCGGTGGAGCGGATCGCGAGATTGCTGAGCCGGCCAGGTGTGAAGCTCGACGTGACGGTGAGCGTCGCGGCCTCGCTCAGCCGCGCGGCGGGGCCGCGGCGAACCTCCACGGCATAGTCGCCGGCGTGCTGGGCGGCCACATTCGCCAGCGTGAGGATCGCGCCGGTGGCGCCAGGGAGAAGCGCGCGATTGCGATACCATTGGTAGCCGAGCGTATCGGCGCTCGCTCCGACCGAGAAAACCACGGTGCCGCCGAGGGCGACGGTCTGCGACTCGGGCTGGCGCGTGATCGTGGGCGCGGCCGAGATCGGCGGGACGTAGGCGCTGAGCGCGCGAATCATGCCGTCGCTCTTGCTGAGGACGTAGAGCTCGCCGGCGTGATCCATCGCGAGCCGGATGTCGGCGCGGCCGCCGCCGGTGAGATCGGAGACGGTGGCGGAGCCGGGAAGATCGGCGTCGCGGCCGCCGCGGGCGCGGTATTCGTCGGCGACGATCTCATACAGGCGATCGTAGCGCTGCGCGGGCGCGGCGTCGCGCGGGTTGTCCCAGAGCACATCGACGTGGTGAAACGCCGCGAGCGTGGCGGGGTTGCCATCGTCGGCGGCCAGCATCTCGGCGAGGTCGGCGTAGAGGAGTTCGCCGGTCGTGATGTCGCCGAAGACGAACTTGCCGCGCAGCTCCGGGATGCGGCTGCCGCGATAGACGAAGCCGCCGGCGATCGCGTCACCGAGGCCGAGCGCGGGGCGGTGCGGGTATTGCAGCACGGGATACACGTAGCCGTGGGTGGCGTCATCGGCGGCCAGCGCTCCGTCGGCGCGGCCGGTCGGGAGGTTGAGCACGAAGGTTCCCTCGCGTTCGCCCCAGCCGTAGTTAGCGCCCTTGCGGACGATGTTCACTTCCTCCCACGAGTGGAAACCGATGTCGGAGGCGATGAGCGCACCCGTCACCGCATCGAACGCGAGGCGGTGCGGATTGCGGAAGCCGCAGGCCCAGATTTCGCCGCGGGTGCCGGCGGGGACGGTGACGGCCGGACCGTGGAAGGGGTTGTCGTTGGGGAGGCCGTAGCGCTGCGGACCGGCGCCGTCGGGATCGTCGGGGCTGATGCGGAGAATCTTCCCCTGCAGGACGTCGATGCGCTGGGGCGTCGGATGCAGCACGGCGTTGTTCTGTTCGCCAGCGCCGCCATCGCCGACGGCGACATACATCATCCGCCAGTCGGGATCGGAGGCGCTCACGGCCCGGGGATTGAAGGCGAGATCGCCCATCGGATGGATGCGGCCGTTGAACTCGATGCGCAGGAGTTCGCGCGCGGTGCCCTCGAACGTGGTATTGGCGGGATTGGTGTCCTGCCACTCGATCAGCACGGCGTGGCGCGTGCCGGTGTTGTCGGTGCCGGGCGCTTCATTGGCGACGGTCGCGGTGTAGGTGGAAGCGTTGGCGAAGCCGGCGTGGCCGGAGGCGTTGGGCAGCCGGCGCGCGTCGCCGTCGTTGGTGTCGAGTTCGATGTGGACGGTGTAGAACTTGCCGAAGTGCGCGCTGCCCGCGGTGCGGTAGTCGGGATCAAATTGAAACGTGACGAGGCCGTTGGCGTAGCCGGCGGCGCGGGTGAACGCGGGGAAGAGGCCGGTGGCGTTGGGGACCTCGGCGGGGTTGCGTTGAAAATCCAGATACGTCGCGAACTGCTTCGTGGCGTGGTCGAGGATATAGAGCTTGCCGTTGAGATCGCAGACGAAGAAGCGGTTCAGCCCGCCGCCGAGTTCTTCGCGGAGAAAATTCACGCGGGCGACGTAGACGGCGTTGTCCGTCGGGTTCACGAGCACGCCGGACTGCGGGACGGCGGCGTAATCGGTGAGCTGGAGGATGACGGTGCCCTGGGCACGCAGCGCGGCAGCCGCCAGGGTCAGGAGCGCGAGCAGGGGCAGGAAGCGCAAACGCATCCCGCGACTGAACGCAGCGGCGTCGCGGTGGCGAGGCGAAGTGGCGGATAAATCTACCGGGGCGCGGGCCGGATTTTCGCCGACGCCTGGAGGCCGTCGCAGGCGACGGTCAGCCGGCCGTCCGTGGTCGCGGTGGTGACGGGGCCGTGCGGGCCGACGGAGAGGACGAAGCCGACGATCGCCTCCTCGAGGGCGGCGAGGTCAAACTCGCGGTCTTCGCCCTCGTGGAGCACGACGTCGAGCCAGGCGCGGCCGTCCGCGCCGCCGGCGGCGAGCACGCCGTCGTGCGAACCGAGGCGGGCGCGGCGGACGTCGACCGCGATGGCGAGGCCGCCAACCGCGATGGCGGCGGTGGTGCCGCCGGGTGCCGGCGTGATGCGGGCGTCTTTGGCCGCGGGGCCGCCGAGTTCGAAACGCAGGCGGAGGTCGCGGGCGCGAATCGTGGCGTTTTTCACCTTGTCGAGCGAGACGTGCGTGTCGCCGCCGTTGGTGATCAGGTTGACGGCGCCGACCACCACGCCGTCGCGTTGCGCGCCGGTGAAGATCGCCGACGAGAAGTCGTAGCCGTTCTTGAGGAAACGCAGATGCAAGTAGCCGGGCGCCGCGGCTGTTCCGTAGTGAAGAAGGAGCGCGCGCCGCTGATTCCAGAGGTCCCCCTTGTTGATCGTGCCGAGGGCGAAGCGCGGGTGCAGGTAGGTGGTCCCGACGACCTTGTTTCGCCTGATGAAGGTCTGGGTGACGGTGCGTGGCGCCTCGAGCGAGCGGAACATCGGCTCGAGGTCCGGCGGGCAGGCCACGGGCAGACGCAGCTCCTCACGATCGGAATAGTCGACGCCGAAATCCACCCGGCCGGCCGTCCCGCGTTGAATCAGGGCGAGCGCGCCCTGGCCGAGCAGCGTCGAATACGCGCGGCTGTGCGGGCCGGCCCACTGCCGCGTGGGCGCGTGGAAGTGCGTGGCGATTTCCTCCCACGCGCGGCGCACCAACGCGTCAATCATGGCCAGCGCCGCGGGGTCGCGCACGTGGGCCTGCAGTCGCGAGAGTTCGTGCAGCGCGACGACGGTGTAGGTCGGGCTGTTGTATTCCTCGAACGAGCCGTTGTCGGTGGTGAACTGGTGGAAGCGCGTGAGGCGCTCGAGACCGTAGGCCTTGAACTCAGGCAGGTCGTAGAGCTCGCCCGCCACGAGGGTCACGTAGCAGCCCATGACGGCGATGTTGGTGTAGCCCGGGCCGACGTTGCGTTTCTTGATCGCGCGGCATGCGTGGAGAATCGCGTCGTCGACGGCGCGCGCGAGGTCGGCGGGCAGGCGGCTGCGGTGGTCGCGGGCGATCTGGAGCAGCGTGACGCCGTTGAAGTCCGCCCAGTTCCAGTCGGGCGGGCTCATCTTGTCGAGCGGCTCCTCGAGAAACCAGGACCAGATGCCGTAGGTGCGGCTGGCGGGATCGGTGTCCTGCAGCGCAACGACGCGGCGAACGATCGCGAGGGCGCGCGTGAGATCGGCGGGGCGGCCGGTGTCGAGGAGGCCGAGCGCGTAGTTGAGGGAGTCGCGCGTGGGATGGACGAAGCCGCCGTGCAGCGTCGTGTGGTAGCCGGGCGATGAAAACGGCCGCCGCACCATCTGCTCGGCGGCGTCGTATTGGCTGTGCCAGGACGCAAGGGCGCGGTCGAGGCGGGCGAGCGGCGGGCCGTCGGGCGGCGACCACGCGGCGCGGGCAGGGTCGAGCGCGAGGGCAAAAATGACGGCGGCGACGAGGGGGCGAAACATGGCGGGACCAGACCGTAGCGAATCCCGCCGCCGCCTGCCGAGCACAGGCAGGCCGGAACGCCCGGCCGGACGACACTTAGAAGCTGAACGTATTCGTCAGGATAAACTGCCGCGGATCCTGGTAGCGGTAGGTGATCGGCGCGAGCGTGCGCGGGTGGACGTTGTTCACGATCAGCTCGCGCTGATCGAGGACGTTGTTGACGTTGAGCTGAATGCCCCAGCGGACCTTGCGCTGCGCGATCGGCAGCGAGTAGCTGAGCTGGAGGTCGTAGACGTTCTGGTCCTTGGCGTCGACGGTCGTGACCTTGTCGATGGTGCGGCCGTTCCAGGTGTCGGTGAAATCGGAGCCGGGCGTGATCGTGTAATCGGTGCGCGCACCGGCGACGCGGCCGAGGCGCAGACGCGTGCCGCCGCCGACGGAGAGGCCCTTGAGCTTGCCCTCGCGGAAATCGTAACGCGTGCGGAGGTTGATATTGTGCAGCGGGTCGCCGACGAAGCGCTTGCCCTCGAAGACGTGCGGGTTGTCGAAGAAGAGCTGCTCGGCGTCGGCGATCGCCTCGTTGATGCTGTCGGTGTTGGCGGTGAAGTCGCCGGTGCTGGCGATGAGGGCCGGGGTGTTCCAGTTGACGGCGCTGGGGGCGAAGTCGACGCCGGGGGTGTTGGCGTTCTGGGTGATCGAGTAGTCGGCGTATTTCTTCCAGTAGGCCTTGTGGTGGTCGAGGTAGGCGCGGTATTCGGGCGCGATGTTGGTGCGCGTGGTCTTGTTCTTCGAGTAGTTGACGGAGAGCGACCAGGCGTCGGTGAGCCGGCCGACGACCTCGAGCTCGAGGCCCTTGCTCTCGGAGTCCTGGGTGTATCCTTGGACCTGATTCATGACCTCGGCCTGGCGGCGGGCGAAGGCGGTCTCCTCGGCGTTGAGGCCGCCGGAATTGGCGAGGGCGTTCCAGATGTTGACGGGGTTGCCCTTGTTGAAGCCGGAGAAACCGAACTCGCGTTCGGAGACGGTGTGGAAGGTGGTGGCGGTGAGGAAAAGGCGGTTGCGGAGCAGGCTGAGCTTCACGCCGTAGTCGGTGGTCTTGCCCGAGGGCGAAGGCACGAGGTCGGCGATGGTGGTCTTGCGCGGGTCGGCGGGGGTGATGTAGTTCGTGCCGGGCGTGCTGACGCTGTTGGAGGTGTTGAAGAAGACGGACGCCCAGCGGGTGACGTGGAAGACGCCGCCGAGGGTGCGGGTCTGGCCGCGGAAGATGTTGGGCGTGGCGGTGCGCGGATCGACGGGCGTCCAGACGCCGGTGTTGGGCGCGATCGCTTCGCCGGCGGGATCGCGGACGGCGACGCCGACCCAGTTCTTCAGGCGATCCTGGCGGTAGCCGAAGGTGCCGACGAGGCGGTCCTTGAAGAGGAAGGCCTGGGCGACGCCCATCCAGGCGCCGGTCTCGCGATCGGCGTAGCCGATATTGCCCTGCGAGCGGTTGAACTCGCGCATGTAGATATCGGATACGGCGCCGGTGCGGGGATCCTGGTATTTCACGGGGCCGCTGAGATCGACGGGGCCGGGGATGCGGAAATTGCGGTCGTTCAGGTCGGCGAGACTCGGGATGTAGAAGCGCTGGAAGGCCTGGTTGGCGCCGTTCTCGGGCGTGGGATTGAAGACGCCGCCGCTGGCGAGCGACGGCCCCTTGAGCCAGTATTGCTGGAGGGTGTCACCGCGGGTGCGGATGGAGGCCATCTCGCCGAGGCCGGCCAGGCGGAGGCGGACGAGATCGCGATAGCCACGCTCATAAGAAAGGGTGGCGCGGCCCTGGCTGACGGCGGAGCTGGAGGGCCGGTGGTCGGGCGAGACGTCGAAGTAGTAGAGCTGGCTCGCTGGCTTGAGCTGGCCGGTGGGCGTGAAGCGGTTGGTGTCGGCGGCGACGCCGTAGTGATTCCACGTGGCGAGATTGTGGGTGTCGCCGCGCGAGAGCTGGCGGTTGAAGCCGAGCTCGAGGTTCAGATCGCGGACGAGTTCGCGGGTGACGAAGGCGGAGGCGTTCTGCACGCGGAACTGGCCCCGCACCCAGTTGGCCTCCAGGACGGCCTCGGGATTGCGGCGGCCCATCTCGAAGTCGTTCGAGAGATTGCCGCCGGTCTGCGATTCGCTGTAGGTGAACTGGCGGAAGTTCTGCGCGAAGGGGAAGCTCGGGCTGACGACGACCCAGTCGCCACCGGAGCGCTCGACGACGCCGGTGACGGCGGTGGCGCCCGTGTCGCGGAAGGGCGTGCCGGGCGTGCCGAGGACGCCGGTGCCGGGCGTGCCGGGAACGTGGGTGGCGGCGAAATTGTTGAAGATCGGCTGGCCGGAGGCGTCCCAGGTGGACTTGAGATCGTTGGCGAAGAAGGGCCGCGGCGCGAAGCGGTTGATTTCGCCGTGCTCGAACTCGACGCGGATCGTGGTGCGGCGATCGGGCTGCCACTTGGCGGCGAGATAGCCGCGGTCCTGATCGTTGTGGCCGGCGGCCCGCCAGGAGGATTCGCGGCCGCGGAGGACGACGGCGCGGACCGCGAGGGTGTTCTTCAGCGGAACCAGGTTGGCGTCGGCCGACCAGCGCTGGCCGCCCCACGAATCGGTGCGGCTGGTGAGGCTGTAGGCGTTCCGGTCGGTGCGGGCCTGCTTGCTCGCGACGTTGATTTTGCCGGCGGGGGAGCCGAAGCCGAAGAGGATGGAGTTGGGGCCGCGGGAGACTTCGAGGCTCTCGGTCATGTAGAGGTCGACCTCGCCGGGGGCGGAGAAGAAGTTGATGCTGCGGCCGCCGCCGGGCAGGCCGCGGATGCGGATGGAGCGGAAACCGTCGTTGTAGCCGTCGGCAACCGGGCCGGCGGCGCGGGCGTCGTCGGTCTCCATGCGCGTGCCAACGCCATACTCCATCGCGCCCTCGATGCTGGTGGCGGCGATGTCGCGGAGGAACTCGGCGGTCATCGGACTGATGGCGGCGGCGACATCCCGGAGGTTGGTGCGGAGGCGCGAGCCGGAGAGCGTGTCCTGGCCGGCGTATCCGGTCTCCTGGGTCGCGCTGACCTCGAACGGGGAGAGCGCGACGACGGACTCGCCGGCGGCCGGGGCCGGCGCGGCGGGCGGGGGCGCGGTCTGGGCGGCGAGCGGGAGCGCGACGGCGAGCGGGACGAGGAGACGGAGAACCGGCGGGACGGGGAAACGGAGGGAGTTCATGGGGTCGGCAGGGCGGGGCGCGGTGAAGCGCCGGGTGTGGTCGGAGCGGAGGTTTGGCGTTTGCACGGGCGCGGCAAACGGTGTTTTGGTTTACGTCAACGTCCCCATGAGTGTCCGCTCCATTGCCCGGGAACTCGGTGTGTCGGCGACCGCGGTTTCGCTGGCGCTTAAGGACAGCCCGCGCGTGTCGGCGGAGCTGCGGGCGGCGGTGCGCCGGGCGGCGGCGGCGGGCGGGCACGTGCCGAATGCGCGGCTGGCGGAGTTGATGAGCGAGGTGCGGCAGTCGGGGGCGCCGGTGTATCGGGCGACGCTCGGGGTGGTCTCGCTGTTTCCCGAGGAACGGCCGTGGATCGAGCGGCCGACGTATGCGCACCTGGGGCTGGTGGTGGCCGGTGCTCGCGAGCGCGCGGCGGCGCACGGCTACAAGCTGGAGGAGTTCTGGGTGAAGCGGCCGGGGCTGACGCCGGCGCGGCTCCGCGCGATCCTCGAGGCGCGCGGCATCCGCGGGCTGCTCTGCCTCGGCAGTCTCGATCCGGAGGAGCGATTCCCAGCGGCCCTCGGCAAGTTCGCGGTGGTCACGCATGCCGCCAGCATCCCGGATCGGCTGCACCGGGTGCTCAGTCACTTCACCGCCGATGCACGGACGCTGTTCGAACAACTGCTGCGCCGCGGCTACCGTCGCCCGGGCCTGGTCATCCTGGTGTCGGGCGACCGGCGCACCGATCACCTCTACTCGGCGGCGTTCCTCAGCCATCAGGAGCGGAAATTCGGCGGGCCGCCGGTGCCGGTGTTGCGCGCGGAGACGTGGGACGAGCGGGCGTATCGGGAGTGGTTCCACGCGCACCGGCCCGACGTCGTCGTGCTCCATCAATATGAGGACTATCTCGCCGCGATGATAGAATGGTTCGCGCGCGAGAACATCCGCGTGCCGCGCGACGTCGGCGTCGCCCTGCTCGACAAGAACCCGGACCGCGCGCGCTACTCCGGCATCTGCCAGGATCCGGCGGCGATGGGGGCGGTCGCGACCGAGATGCTGCTCGGCCGCATGCTGCTGCGCGACTTCGGCCTGCCGCGCCTGCCCAAGGTCGAGCTCGTTTTCGGCCAGTGGAACGAGGGCCGGACGCTGCGGAAGGCGCGCTGAGCCCAGCCCGCCGGCTTGGACGCGACCGCCGGATGGCCTCGGCGCGAACGATGCTCAGGGCCCGGGCGCGCTGAGGATGCTCGCCCGCTGGTTGTTGGCCGGCACCTGATCGGTCACGCCGGGCGGGTTCACGAGCTGCGTGGTGTAGCGGAGGCTGCCGCTGGTTTTCAGCGCGACGGCGTCGGCCGGGGCGTTCGCGACGAACGATTCGCCGGCCACGAGCGGCGGCACCGTCCAGCGCATCGCCACGCCGCCGACGGTGGCGTTGAGACTCAGGCCGCTGACCATGCGGCCGCTGCGGTTCTGCACGAGGATCTGGAGCCGGTTGTTCTCCGCGTCGTAGTAGTGGCTGGCGATCGCGGTGTCGACGTAGGCGGGGTTGCTGCGGTTCATCGCCGTCCCCACGTTGACGATCCCGTGGCCGAACGCCGCGTCGGCCCCGGGCGCGCCGGCATCGCTGGCCGTCCGCGCAAGGAGATCGGCGGCGAGCTGCGGAGTCAGGCTCGGGTTCTGCGACAGCAACGCGGCCACCGCCCCGGCGACGAGCGGCGCGCTGGCCGAGGTGCCGTCGACCGTGACGCGCCGGCCGTCGAGCCACGCTGTCTGCACGCCGTAACCGGGCGCGGCGAGCTGCAGTTGGGCGGAGGAATTCGAGAAGAACACCTGCTGCTCGGCCTTGTCGACGGCGCCGACCGACACGACGCGCGGATCGGCGGCCGGCCACGCGAGCTGCGCGGCCTGGTCGTTGCCGGCGGCGGCGACGATCAACGCGCCGCGCTCCGTGGCGTAGCCGATCGCGGCGTCGAGCACGGCGCCGGTCGAGTAGCCGCCGAGGCTGATGTTGACGATCCGCGCGCCGGCATCGACGGCGGCGACGATCGCCTGCGAGATCGTGAAAAGATCGCTCGTGCCGCTGGTATCCGTCACGCGGATGCTGAGGAGGTTGGCGGCGGGCGCGACGCCGGGAGCGTCGGCGGCGGCTCCGGCGACGAGCGCCGCCACGCTCGTGCCGTGGCCGTCGTTCGCCCCGGTGCCCGGGGTCACGCCGAGACCAATGTCCAGCGTGCTGAGCCGGCCGAGGCCGAAGGTGGCGTCGGGCGCGACGCCCGTGTCGAGGATCGCAATCGTCGTGCCGCGGCCCCACGCGCTGCGGTCGCCGCCGGCGCCGAGGAAGGCCAGCGTGTCGTTGCCGAAAGGCACCTGATCGACGGCGGCGCGCTCCTGCTTCGAGGGGGCGGACGGGATGTTGACGAGGTTGTTGGCGCCGACGGCGGCGTGATCCGCGGCGTTCTCCGTCAACTCGCCGCGCAGGGCGGAGATCGCGTCGAAGCGCACCCGCACCGCGCGCAGCGCGTCGATGCGGCCCACGACCGTCAGTCCCCGGCTGGCGGCGCGCTCGAGAAAACGCCGCAGGGCCGCGTCATCCTTGAACGCGAGCACGGCCTCGCGCGCGCGGGCATCGCCGCGCGCGATGGCGCGCTGAAGCGCGGCGAGGAACGCGTCCGCCGGCCCCGCGAGCGGTGCGGGCGCCACGGTCGCGGTCCCCGCCGCGGGCGTCACCGCTCCGGAGATACTCGTCGCCACCGTCGGCGCCGGACGCACCGGGGTGTCCGGACCTTGCTGCCACAGCCATACGAGCCAGCCCGCACACGCCACGCCCAGCAGCAGGCTGGCGCGGGTCAGGAAAGGGGATTGGCTCATGAGGGATGGGACGGCGGCGGCCGGGTGAAGTTAGAGCGAAAACGCGTCCACCGCGGCCCCGCCGGAAAGCGTCGCTCGCGGGCGGATTTGTCTACCCGCGGCCGGCCGCGAGCCGGGCCGCGGGTTCTTTCAGGCTCCATACGAGTTGCTTCAACGCCGCACGCCACTCGGCGGCCAGCGAATGCGTGCCGTGGTTCGCGACGAGCTGGCGCCAGACCACGACGGCGTCGCGCTCGCCGTCGGTGGCCGGAAAAAGCTCGACGAGCCGGGGCCTGCGCCCGAAGCGATTGCAGTGCACCGCAGCCAGGGCGCGCCGCGCATGATAGCGCGCAAGCAGGGCGCACGAGGGGAAAGGACGAATTAGCGAGCGGGCCATGGCGGGGAGCGGTCGTTACATGAGTGCGAACAGCCGCAGGCGCAACCCGCGAGCGCGCGCCCTCCAGCGCCCCCGGGCCGCGACCCGGCGGACTCTCCGAAAAATAACTGCTCGCGCCGCCCACTGCTCTCGCATCCGGTTTCCCGTCCGCGGAGCGACCGCATCGCCCCGCGTTTCGCCCGATGGCCCCGCGCCCCACCCCACCCTCTGGACTTCCCGGCCCGGCCGCGCGCGTCGCGCTCGGCTTCGGCCTGGTGCTCGGCGCGTTGTCGCCGGCGGGCGCGCAACCGGCCGCGCCCGCGCCGCCGGCGTTCCTGCCCGCGGACCAACTCCCGCCGGGCGCCCGCTACGCCGGTCCCGAGGACCCTGACTACGTAGCCTGGTCGAAAAAGAACCCGGTCACGCAGCCGCGCCAGATGGAGCGGCTCGAGCGCGGCGTCGTGGCGGTGCCGGTCGAGCCGGGAAAGGTCTGGGTGAGCTGGCGCCTGCTCGCGACCGATCCGGCGGACGTCGCGTTCAACGTGTATTGCACGAGCCATGACCACGCGAAGCGGTTGAACCCGGAGCCGCTGCGGGCCGCGACCTCGTTTCTCGACGAAGCGAGCCTCGGCAACGCGCACCGCTACGTGGTGCGCACCGTCGTCGACGGCGTGGAGGGGCCGCCGAGTTCCGACTTCCTCAACCGCATCCCGCCCGAGCCGGAGCCGCGCACCTACATCGAGGTGCCGATGCAGCTCCCCGCGGCCACGCCGCGCTACACCCTCGGTGACGTCTCCCCCGGCGATCTCGACGGCGACGGCGAATACGAGCTGGTGGTGAAGATCCAGCAGACGCCGCGCGACAACTCATTCACCGGCGCGACGGGCAACACGCAGCTCCAGGCCTACCGGCTGGACGGCACGCTGCTCTGGTCGATCCAACTCGGGCCCAATATCCGCGAGGGCGAGCACTACACGCAGTTCATGGTGTATGACCTCGATGGAGACGGCCGGGCCGAGATCGCGGTCAAGACCGCGGACGGCACCGTCGACGGCACGGGCCGCGTGATCGGCGACGCCGCCGCGCGGTGGGCGCGCGCCGACGGGCGGGTCGAGGACGGCCCGGAGTTCTTCACGATCTTCGACGGCCGCACCGGCCGCGCGCTCGCGACGCAGCCCTACGTGCCGGACCGCCATCCGGCCGACGGCTGGGGCGGCATCGGCGGGAACGGCGGCAACGACCGCGGCGGCAACCGCAACGCGCGCTTCCTAGCCTGCATCGCCTACCTCGACGGCGTGCGCCCGAGCGTCGTGATGTGCCGCGGCTACTACGGCCGCTCGGTGCTGGTGGCGTGGGACTGGCGCGACGGCGAGCTGAAGCAGCGCTGGGTGTTCGACACGAAGGACGGTGACCATCCCTACTCCGGCCAGGGCGGCCACCACGTGTCCGTCGCGGACGTCGATGGCGACGGCCGCGACGAGATCGTCTATCACTCGATGGTCGTCGACGACAACGGCCGCGGCCTCTACTCGACCGGCCTCCGTCACGGGGACGCGATTCACGTCGGCGCGTTCGATCCCGCGCGGCCGACGGCCATCCAGGTGTTCGGCGCGCATGAGAACGAGAACGCGACGACGCGTTTCGGCACGCCCGGCGTCGCGCTCTTCGAGGCCGCGGACGGCCGGATCGTGTGGAGCGCGCTGCCCGGCGTGGACGTCGAGCGGGCCGTCGCGGCCGACATCGATCCGCGCCACCCGGGCTACGAGGCCTGGAGCAACCGGCTCGGCCTGCACACCTGGCAGGGCCGCCCGCTCGGCGCGGCGCCGCGCTCGAACGCGCACACGATCTGGTGGGACGGCGACCTCTTGCGCGAACTGCTGACGGGCGGACGCGTGACGAAATGGGACTGGGTCAACGCGACCGAGACGCCGCTGCTGACGCCGGTAGGCGTGCGCGCAGGCGGCGCAAAGGGCACGCCGAATCTCAGCGGCGATCTCTTCGGCGACTGGCGCGAGGAAATCGTGGTCGGCACCGCAGACCACAAGGCACTGCGCATCTACACGACGACGATTCCCACGAACCACCGCATGGTCACGCTGGCGCAGGACCCGATGTATCGGCTCGGCCTGGCCTGGCAAAACGTCGCCTACAACCAGCCGCCGCATCCGGGCTTCTATCTCGGCACGGAAACGAAATTCCCGCTGCGGCGGCCGCCGATCGCGCCGGCCGGACCCGAGCGCCCCGCCGGCACGAATCCGCCGGACCTCGCGGAACTCGACGGCGGCAAGACCCGGCCGGCCGCGCCGACGCCACCCGGCACGGGGCCGCGCGTGCGGAAGAAACTCTAGCGAAGCCCCGCGGGGCTGGGTGGCGATTTCGCGCGTGACGCGCCGCCGCGCGCTTTGTTCGATGACGCGATGAATTCCCCCGCTGCGCCGCGCTTCGCCTTGAGCGCGTTGTTCTGTTTCGTCGTCGCCCTGGCCGCCCCGGCAGTCGTCGCCGCCCCGGCGCCCGCCTCCGCCGCCAACGCCGCGGCCCTCGGCTTCGACCCGGTGCGACTGCAACGACTCGACGCCGTGATCCAGGACAACGTCGACCGCAAGCAGATCGCCGGCGGCGTGATGTTCATCGCGCGCGATGGCAAGACCGCGCACCTGCGTGCCTACGGCCTGCAGGACATCGAGGCGGCGACCCCGATGAAGACGGACGCGATTTTCCGCATCGCCTCGATGAGCAAGGCCGTGACGTCCGTCGCCGTCATGATGCTCTACGAGGAGGGCAAGTTCATGCTGCACGACCCGATCGAGAAATACATCCCCGCCTTCAAGGGCTCGGTCGTCGCCCTCCCCGCGCCGAAGGACGCCGCGCCCGGGACGAAGTTCGTCACCGAGAAGGCGAAGCGCCCGATCCAGATCCGCGACCTGCTGACGCACACCGCGGGGCTGACCTACGGCACCGGCCCGGCGGCGGAGCTCTACAAGGAGGCGAAGCTCAGCGACTGGTATTTCGCGGACAAGGACGAGACGCTGGCGACCGTGATCGATCGGCTCGCGAAACTTCCGCTGCACGGCCAGCCGGGCGAAGTCTACCAATACGGCTACTCGACCGATGTGCTCGGCCGCCTCGTCGAGGTCGCGTCCGGCCTGCCGCTCGATCGCTTTTTCGCCGAGCGCATCTTCGGGCCGCTGAAGATGGTCGACTCGTGCTTCTTCCTGCCGCCGGAAAAGGAGGGCCGGCTCGCGAAAGTCTACGGCATGGACAAGGGCAAACTCGGTCCCGGCGATCAGGGCCACTATGTGCGCGGGCCGCGGAAGTGCTTCTCGGGCGGAGCCGGCGTGCTCTCGACGGCCGGTGACTACGCGCGGCTGCTGCAGATGCTGCTGAACAACGGCGAACTCGACGGCGTGCGGCTGCTCGGTCGCAAGTCGGTCGAGCTGATGCACGCCAACCACACGGGCGACAAATACCGGCGCGACACGAACGCGTTCGGCCTCGGCTTCTGGGTGAACCAGGATCTCGGATACTTCGGCGAGCTCGGCAGCGAGGGCGCCTACGGCTGGGGCAGCGCCTACTTTCCGCAGTATCTCGTCGACCCGAAGGAGCGGATCGTGGCGCTCTTCATGACGCAGCACCGGCCCTCGGGCGGCAACGATCTCAACCAGAAGTTCAAGGTGCTGATGTATCAGGCACTGGTGAAGTAGCACCCCGGGGCGGGGCGATCGCGGCGGCCGTCAGTAGGTGATGCCCTTTTTCTTCGCCTGCTCGCGCAGGATCTCGGCCACCTTGGTGTCGAACGCATCGCCCTTGCCGGCGGCCGCCTGCTTTTTCTGCTCGGCGGCAAGATACGCGGCGCGCTGCTGGCTAAGTTCGCTGATCGTCGCCTGGAGTTCGGCGCGCTTTGCGGCGGTAGCCTCGAGTCGCGTCCGCAGCTCGTCGGCCTTCAGCTCTTGCAGCTCCGCGGGGAGATCGGCGCGCTTGATGTCCCCGAAGGCGACCTTGCCCTCCTTCATCGCGTCGAGCAGTTCGCCCCCGCCCTGCACGACCTTGCCGCCGGAGATCGCGTTGTAGGACAGGCGGTCGGCGGCGACGGCGAACGACGAAAGCTCAATGACCTCCTGTTTCGCGCGCACCGCGGCCTGCGCGGCGGGCGCGCCGTAGGGCACGAGCGTGCGACCGACCTCGACGTTGAGCTGCGCGAGCCGCTCGTCGAAGGGCGTGGCGACGGCGGCCATGTTGCCGCTCTGCGCGAGCGCGACGTAGTGACCCTCGCTGCGGCGCGCGATGTCGGTCCAGAATTCGCGCGTGCCCGGCAGGTTGCCGCACTGCACGGCGTTGATGATGAGATCCTTTTTCGCGGCCGCGGCGCAGACGTCCTTGTAGTCGGGGCCGTCCTGGTAGTCGGTGTGCGGCGGCGCGTCGCCGACGAGGTAGATGATCTTCAGCACCGAGCGATCGGCGCTCCACGCAATCAGACGCACCGCCTCGTCGAGCGCCTGGCTGACGGACTCGGGCGTGTCGCCGCCGCCACCGGCGTCGAACTTGCGGAGGTCCGCGTAGATCGCGTCGAGGTCCTCGGTGAGCGGCGTGAGCCGGGTGACGTAGGCATCGCCCCGATCGCGGTAGCCGATGAGGGCGAACTTCACGCTGGGCGTCGGCTTGGCAGCGATGACTTCGTTGGCGATCGACCAGATCTTCTGCTTCGCGCCCTCGATCAGGCCGCCCATCGAGCCGGTGGTGTCGAGAACGAAGCACACTTCAATCTGCGGCTTGCGGACGTTGGCGGCGGCCGTGGCGGGTTGCGCGGCGGCGGAAACGTGGAGCGGAAGGAGCGCGGCGAAGGCCGCGGCGAGGAGTTGGATTTTCATGGGATAGAAAATGGACTATTCGGCGACCTCGTAGAGCGTATCGCCGAGGACGAAGCGGACATTGCGGCCGAGCGCCATCCAGGCAGCAGCGGCGGGCTGCTCCGTGAGCAGCCGGAAGTAATCTGTGCTGGCGAACGCCACGCGGATCGTCTTCGCGGCGGTGACGCGCTGCATTTCGGCATCGATCCACTGCGCGCCGTCCTGAAAGAACGTCTTGCCCGCCACCACGCGGGCGGCCGACTGCGCGGTCGCGAGCTGCGCGGTGGCGGCACCCGCCGCCACGGCAGGCGCCGCGACTCCGGCGCCCCGCCGGGCGGCCGCGGCGTAGCCGGCGGCGGCGTTCACTTCGAACGCGTTCAACTGTATCGCCGAACTGGCGACGTCGGCGTGCTTCAGGCTCTGGCTGGCGCGGGCGTTGAGCGTGCCGATCTCGCCGGCTTTTTCCGCGCCAAGGCCGAACCAGCCCTCGCGCAGCACGGCCTGCGCCTCCCCGTCGCGTTCGAGCCGCGGCAGCGAGCGCCGGGCGAGCGGCACGACGCGACGCGCCTCGTCCTCGAGGATCAGGTAGCTCGTGTAGGGCGTGACGATGCCGTGCCGGCGGGCAAGTTGGACGATCTCGTCGCGCAGCTCGGGATGGTCGCCGCGCAGCCGGACTTCATCGAGCAGCCAGCCGACGCGGCGCGTGGCCCAGAGCTGCGGGATGAACTCGTGCCCCGCGGCGTGCGCGGGAAAACGCGCGCGCTGCACGAGCCGCTGCGGACGCCCGTTGACGCGGCCCTCGATGATGACGTCGCCCTCGCCCTCCCCGCTGTAGCGGCCGGTGAGCACAAGTTGCTCGCCTCGGAACAAGTCGGGCAACGGATGCGGGTAGGCCTGGGTGACGCGCACGCCGTCTGGCCAGGTGATCGTGAGATCGGCGAGCAGCGGCTCTTTGATCTTGGTGAAAAAGCTCGAGACCTTGAGTTCGAGATCCTCGTCCGGGAGGACGAACTGGCTGGCGGCCCGCGTGCGCCCCACGATCTTGTCGAGCAGGTGCGTGTTCACATCGGTGCCGATGCCGAAGCAGAAGATGCGCGTGGGCGCGCCGCGATCATCGCGCGCGACCGAGGCGACGATGCGGCCCTCGTCGGTCTCGCCGACGGTCGGCTGGCCGTCGGTGAGAAAAATCACCACGAACGGCCGCTCGTCGCCGCGGGGCCGCAGCTTCTGCGCCTCCTGCAACGCCGCGTGGATCGCGGTGCCGCCGATCGGTTTCAACTCCTCGATCCAGCGCTGGGCGCGCGCGCGGGTGTCGCGGTTGACGGCCGCGAGTTGCTCGAAACAGGGCTCGGTCTCGGTCGAAAAACGGACGATCTCGAAGCGGTCGGCGTCGTTCAGATTTTCGACGCAGAACGCCAGCGCCTTCCTCGCCTGGGCGAGTTTCTTTCCGGCCATCGAGCCGCTGGTGTCGACGACGAAGACGACATCCTTCGGGTTCGGCGGCGCCGCCTTCGCGCTCGCGGCGCCGGGCGCGGCGAGCAGGAGAAAGGTGCCGTCGCCGGCCCCGGGCCGGTGCGCCAGCAGGCTCAGGCCGACCTCGCTCGCGGCAGTGGAAAACAGGAGTTGGAAATCCGTGTCGGGTCGCGCGTTGGTCGTTTCCCAGGCGACCGTCGCGCGGCGCTCGCCGTCGCGGCGGACGTCGATCGCGTGCGACGGCGAGTAGAGAGCCTTGAGCGGCGCGGGCTGCGTGAGCTGTATCCGGATCGCAGCGACCTTCAGCGGCTGCGCGGAGAACTTCTCGGTGTTGAGCGGGTAGAGGTAGGAAACGAGGCCGCCGTCGCTGCGCAGCAGCTCGGTGTAGGTGAGCTGGACGCGTTTGCGGGCGTGCGGCTCGATCGGGAAGATGCGCACGCGGAACGCCCCGCGGCCGGTGTATTCGAGCAGCGCCGGATCGAGCTGGCGCCGCACGATCTCCTCGTAGATCGCGCGGGCCTTGGTGGCGTCGAGCAGCTCGGCCTCGAGGTCGCGGTCCCCGACGCGCATCGTGAACTTGTCGATGTGGGCGCCGCGCGGAATCGGAAAGAGATAGTCGCCCTCGAGCGTGGCGCTGTTCGGGTTCAGGAATTCCTGGTCGACCCGCGTGGTGGCTTTCTGGCCGTCGATCGTGACGTCGACTTTGTGGTAGACGACCTCGAGCGGGGCGAAGACGGGGTGCGGGCGCGGCGCGGGCCAGGGTTGCGGGCGAGGCGGCAGATTGCGGATGACGATCAAGCCGTCGGCCAGGGCCGCGGTGGCGGAGACCAGAAGGGCCGCCGCGAAACGAAGAGCGCGCGAATGCATGGTTGGAAGATAGCGCACGCGCCGCGGCCGGTTGTCATGGCGGTGTCATGCGCAGGTAAGAAGAACCGCCACGCCGCGGTTCCTTAGCAGATCGTGATCGTGTTTCCGCGGCTGCCTTTCGCGACCGGCCCGTCCACCCTGTCGCCGCGTCTCAACGCTCCTGCGCCGAAGGCCCGTCCTGCCCGTCCGGTGGCCCCGCCGCGCGGTCCTGCCGGTCGCGCCGGCCGGCGACGTGAAGCTGCCACGAGTTCCAGAGGTTGTGCCAGATCACGTAGCAGGTCGGCCCGAGGGCGACGAGCGGGCTCGCATAGGTGAGCGCGAGGTAGATCGTGAACGTGGTGTTCTTCTGGCCGAGCGCCTGGCTCGCCTCGCGCCCCAGCTCCCGGCCGCCGATCACGCGGCCGAGCGAGAAGCTCGCGATGCACACCAGCAGCGACGAGCCCGCGATCTGGGCGAGGACGACGTGCGGGGTGTCGGCGTGCGCGCGGACGAAGTCGGACGCGTTCGCCGTGATCAGGAACATGGCGGCCACCCACAGGCCGAACGACAGGTTGCGCGTGCGCGCCGGCCAGCCGCCCGCCGGCGGATGCACCGCGCGCACCAGCCACGCGATCACCATCGGCATGAACACCACGAGGCCCACGCTGCCCAGCACCTGCGCAAACGCCTCCGGCGTCGCGCGGCCCAGCACGATCGGCAGGAGCACGGGCAGCAGTGCCGCGACGCTGATGTTCGTCAGCAGGAACGCCGCCACCACGAAATCCACGCGCCCGCGCAGGAAGCTGATGATCACGGGCGCGGCGATCGCCGTGGGCGTGATGCCGCAGAAGAAGGCCGCGAGCGCGATGTCGCGCCCGCCGATCAGCCACCCGGCGCCCCAGCCGGCGAAGCCAAGCGCGAGGTTGCCGACCAGCAGCAGCGCGTGCCGCCCCGTGAGCGCGGTCCACGAAAGCCGCGTCTGCAGGAACACGAGGAAGAGCATCGTCATCACGAGCCAGCGGATCGCCCAGGCGAGGACATGCGCCTGCGGAATCAGCGCACCGAGCGTGATGGCGGACAGGATGGCGGCGGTGCGGGCGAAACCGGTCACGGTGAAAAGGCCCCACGCAAGACCGGGGCGCGACCCGACGCAATGGCGCGGTTCATCCCGCCGGCACGCCGCGCACACGCGGCGCTACCGCCCGCCGGAATCAGCCGAGCCGGTCGCGACACCGCGGCCTTGCGACGCCGCGGACCTGGGTGCGGGTGCCGCGCTGGCGAGCGCGGTGCCGGCCAGCGGCTCGCCAAATGGAAAGCCCGCGACGACACTCCCCGGCGACCGATCTTCGGCGGGAGAGACCCGGCCGCCCGGCGCCTGCACGGACCAGTCCGTGGCGAAGCGTTCCTGCGGCGCTGCGGCCGTCGAGCCGACGGCCAGGAGGCCGAGCGTCAACCCGCACGCGAGGTTGCGCTCCGTGCGCTTGGCCCAGGCCCGACGCCAGGAAAACACCGGCGGGCGCACCGACGTGCGCACGAAAAACCGGCCGAAAAGCTTGTAGGACAGACGCCGGGTCTCCGCGGCATTCGGACGCAGATCGAGCAGGTCGTAGTCGACGCCACCCACGCGCGCGACAACCCAGGCATGCTCCTTCCAATACGAAGCCTCCAGCCGCCACTCGATCCCCAGCGCCGCCAGCAGATGCGCGGCGAAGACCGCGCGACCGTCGCAATCGTCGCGCAGGTAAAGCCAGCCCGACTGGCGCCGCCGCGCGAGCATCTCCTCGAACGTCGCGTGAAACTCCTCCGCGCCGTAGACGCGCTCGTCGTCATCGTAGTCCACGAGCAGGTGCGCGACATCGTTGACGACGACCAGTTGCTCGAGCGGGTTCTCCGTCACGGCACGGATCGCGCGGGCCACTGGCAGGATGGCGGGATGATCCGCCTTGACCGACGCCGCCAGAGTGTGGCGGAAGTGTGCGCGGGTGTGCCGCTCCGGGGCGGGCGGCGTCACGCGCCACGGGCTGGCGGGCAACGGAGAGGCCAGCAACGCCGCCAGCCACGCGAGGAGGATGCGGCCGCCGCGACGTGATCGCCCGGAATCGTCTCTGCGCTGCGGCATGTCCTCCACATTCCCCAGCAGGTCATCGGGGATTTCCCGGGCGAGCACTTTGTGCGACACGGCACGGCGGCCGCGCGAATGCGTTGCACGGCGCGGGATTCCGCCGGTTATTTTCGCGCGCCGGCGGGGGAATTTTCGTAGGTAAAATTCGGATGCAGCGCCGGCGCGCGGTCCCCCAATCGCATCGGCGCGCCCACGAGGCGCTTGGCCACCGCCGGGGCCCCTGCGGCCCCGTCGGCGGCGCACCATCGGGCTCGACGCCGTCGCGCCGGCGGATGGAATGGCGGCGCCACCACCACCGCCCGATGTCACGACGCAAGCGCACGCAATTCTGGGGAGCCAACGAGGACGACGACCGCCTGGTCCTCGAGATTCTCGCCGGCCACAAGACCGCGACCGTGTGCAAGGCGGACGAATACCACGTCGCGATGAACGAGTTCGACGACGGCGGCATGGCGGTGGGCGACCTCGTCGACGTTTACGACCTCAAAGGCCGGCTTCGCTGCGCGATCCGGATTACCGACGTCTATGCCGTCCGCTTCGGTGAGATTCCGGAAAAACTCTGGCGCGGCGAGGTCTGCACGAGCGCGGAGCATTTCCGCGACGTGCACCGCGCGTGCTGGCCGCAGTATGCGCTGACGGACGACTTCGAGATGATCGCGACGCACTTCGAACTCGTGACGGAGGCCTGAGTCCGCCAGCGCGTTACCGTCACTTCCGCCCCGCTGAAGCGTCCTGTCCCGCGATGGATCACCGCCCCACCCGAGCCCCCGCAGCGTCCGAGCAGGACTGGTGGTGGATTTTCGATCCGCGTCTCAGCCTCCGGGCCCGCGCGGCACTGCTGCTCGGGGGCGGCGCGCTGCTGTTCGCCTTCCTGTTCGCCTGGCTGGCCGGCAGCCTGCTGCGGCAGACGCTCGAGCGGCAGCTCGGCGCGGGCTTCGAGACGCTCGCGTTCCAGGTGAGCGACAAGCTGGACCGGGTCATCTACCAGCGGTCCCACGACCTGCAGCTCGCGGCCGGTCTCGGGCCGTTTCGCTCGCCGGATGGGTCGCCGGACGAACGGCGAAACCTGCTGGAGGCCGTGCAGGACGGGGCGCGCGATTTCGCGTGGATCGGGTTTGCGGATGGCAAGGGCCAGGTGCGCGCGGCCACGCGCGGGATCTTCGAGGACACGCCGGTCGACGCGCGCCCGTGGTTCCGGGTCGGACGCGAGCGGACGTTTGTCGGGAGCCTCGTCGAGCTCCCCGCGCTCGCCCGCGAGCTTGCCAAGTCCGACGCGGATCGCGGCCAGCGTTTTCTCGAGTTCGGCGTGCCGGTGCAGTCGGTGCACGGACAGTTTCTCGGCGTGCTCGGCGCGCAGGTGCACTGGGACTGGGCGCGCGAGGTGCAACTCTCGGTCGTGCCCGAGTCCGCGCGGCGCGAGCGCATCGGCGTCACCATCTACGCCGCCAACGGCGAGGTGCTGCTCGACTCCGGCGGCACCGGCTGGACGCAGCCGCCGGACGCGCCGGTGATCAGCGATTCACGCCGCTTCCGGGGCTCGCTGGTCGAGACGCCGGCGGGCGGCGGCGCGCCCTATCTCACGGGTTTCGCGCGGAGCCGCGGCTATCGCGAGTTTCGCAGCCTCGGCTGGCTGATCACCGTGCGCCAGCCGGCGGAGCTGGCTCTCGCGCCGACGCGCGCGTTGCAACGCCAGATCGTCGGCTGGGGCGTCGCGCTCGCCGTCGTGCTGGCGCTAATCAGTTGGATCGCGGCCGGCCGCCTCGCCCGCCGGCTGCACGCGATCGCCGCCGCGGCCGACCGGATCCGCGAAGGCGATGTCCTCACCGTGATGCCGCAGCCCCGCGGCGACGGCGAGTATGCGCGCCTGTGCGGTGCACTCGGTGCGATGGTCGAGCATTTCCGCGCCCGCGACGCCGCCCGGGAGAACGCGAGCCGCGACCCGGATCCGCGGCGGCGCTGAACGGCGTTGATGCGCCGCGCGTCAGCGCCCGGCCGCCAGCGCCCGCACCTGGACCGCCACCGCTTCGTCGTAGCTCGCGAGCGCCGTGGTAAGCTTCTCCGGCGCGCCGGCGGCGCTATCGCGCAGCCGCACGGCGTAGGCACGCGCGGACATGAATTTCCCGTCGCCGTCGCCATCGATCCACACCGGATTGGTCGAGCCGATGATGCGCGGCGTGAACGTCTTCGATGCCGCCTGATACGGTCGCGGCGTGTCCCAATACGGCGCCGTCACACCCGGGCCGGTCGCGATCGCCACCAGATGCACGTCGTGAGCCGGCCGCGGCACCGTCCAGACTACGCGCGCCTTGGTGATCTCAGCGGTCGGCGCAATGCTCTGCTCACGGATCCGGATGCCGTTGGCAAACAGCTCCACGCGATCCGCGCGCACCCAGGACGGCCCAAGCACCTCGACCTCGACGCGCAGCTCGGCACCGAGCCCGCTCGCGAAGTCTCCCGTGGTGAAGCGTCCGTCCACCGTGAGCCGCGTGAGCAGGCCCAGGCTCACGAGCAGCCGGCCGGCCCGGTAGCTGGCGCAAATCCCGTCCACCTCGATCGCGCCTGGCGTCGTGTCGGCGCCGACCGCGTAGGTTCGGGCCTGGCCGAGGATGAACTCGCTCACGTGATGCGTGTCGCTCGCGCCAATCGCGGCGACGCGGTGCCCGTGGTTGAGCAACGCGAACCAGTCCCGGTAGAGCAGCATGATGTCCGACTGCATGGCCGCGGAGGTCACGACCTCAATCGCGTCGCACTCGAAGCTCGCGCCGGATTTCAAGGCGCCGGTCGCGGCGTCGAAGTGGTCCGCGCCGAACGGCGTGAAGTTCGAGTGCACGTCGCGCGGGTGATTCAGCGTCACGACCTTCGCGCCGGTCACGCTCCGGATGTTGTGCAGCAGCGCTGGCCAGTCGGTGAGCGACGCGTCCGGCACCGGCCCGCCGGCGCGGACGGGAAACGCGTTGAAATGCCCGGCCTTGGTCGAGACTTCGTTGCCCACGACCGGCGTGAAATGCGCGCCGACGCCGGCGCGCGCGGCTGGCTCGCGAAAATCGGCGTGATGGTTGTGCTCGGTCGCGACCGCCAGCTCGATGCCCTCGCCGGCGATCGTGAGCATGCGCTCGTCGACCGTCGCATCGCCGTGCTTGCTGAACGTCAGCGTGTGGATGTGCGTGTCGCACGCGACGAGGCCGGGCGTCGGCACTTCTCGGCGGAGGCGCAGCGCGATGCGTCGTGTCTCGCCGGCCGCCACGGTGAAGCGCTCGGTCGCGACGCTGTATTCAAACCCGCGCCCCGCGTGCAGCACGTAGCGGCCGGGCGCGAGGCGCATTGTCGCCCGGCCATCGCCCGAGTAAGCCACGCCGGTCCGCACCGCCAGCCGCTGCCCGTCGACGGCCCGCCAGGGCATGAGCGCGTCCTCCGCGTCGACCAGCGTGAGCCGGCACGGCAGCGCGCCCGCGTTGTCCGCATCGGTCACGACCACCTCGAGCGTCGCCGGCGCGGGCGGCGCCGTCGCGAGAACGATTTCACCCACGACGATGTCATCGAGCATCCGTGTCGGCGGCCGCACGATCGAAAGGCGGTTCTCACCGTCGCGCAGCACGCCGGCCGGGATTGTCAGCGCGCGGACGAGCGGCTGCGCCAGCGTCTCGAGCGTGCCGAGCTTGCGGCCGTTGAGCAGCACGTTCCAGGTCGTCTTCACGTTACGCTGGCGGATGAGCAGAGTGCCCTCGTCGGCAATCGCCGCGGCCGTGAAGGTCAGATCCAACTGCGGTCCGTGCGGCGTCGACGCCGCGAACTCCTCCCACTCGGGCAGGCCGGCGACGCCGAGGTGAAGGCGTTGCGCCTCAAGCACGCGGCGCGGCGCCTCCTGCGCCCCGGCGATCGCGACGCACACGGCACATCCGGCAAGAAAGTGACGCATCATGGACGGGAGTGAAACGGCATGCCCGACCGACCGCGACGGCGAAACTCGGTGTGCGCCGTCGCGAAATTTTGCCTTGCGCGCGCATCATCCGCGCGCACGTTTTGCCGCAGCCAGTCCGGTCAGTGTTCAGATGCACGGTCGTTATCGTGATTTGAGTCCGACAAAGTGACAGCGAAGCCAGAGCAGCGCAGCAGTCAGTGATATCAGCAGGTCAGTGACAGTGCGTTAGCCGTCAGCGTGACCCTTCCGTATGGGGCGGTTTTTGCCGGGGACGTTTCGCGTCCGCCCGCGCCGCCGTGCCTCACCCGTTTCACCGTCCGAGCAGTTCCATCATCCACCACCATGAACAAACTCTCGACCCTTCTCCGCCAGCGCGCGGATCTGCTCCGGCAGGTCCGCCTCGCCAACCTCGCCAGCGCGTATCAGACGCTCGACGACCTCGCCCAGCGCATCGCGCGGGCGCACCTCGCCGGCCGCGTAACCATCACGCACGCCGCGCCCGAGGAGGAGCGCTACTGGCCCGCCCTCACCGCGCTCGATCTGAACCAGTCGGTGATCGAGGAACACTTCACCGACGAAGATGTGTGCGAGCTGGCGGCGGTGCTCGCGTTCACCACCGGCGAGAGCGAACTCACGCTCACATTCCGGATCGAGGACTTCGCGGAGCTGTTCCTCGCGCCCGTGCGCGACGAACTCGAGCGCGAGGGCGTGCGACTCGACGACGCGCCCGTGGCCGCCCCCGAGTCGGAGCAGCGCTGACCCATCGCCCGCCCGCGCCAGTCCCCGCTTGACGCCCCTCCGTCCCCGGCGGACGGTGCGCGCAAACACGTCATGCGCCCCCTCCTCGTCATCCTGGCCGCGGCCGGCCTCGCCGCCGCCGCCTTGGCCGCCACGGACGCCCCGCGCGTCTTTCCGTATCGCTCCGAGAAACACACGCTGCCCAACGGTCTCACCGCCATCCTGATCCCGATGGAGAGCCCGGGGCTCGTGGCCTACTACTCCGTCGTGCGCACCGGCAGCCGCGACGAAGTCGAGGAGGGGAAGTCCGGCTTCGCGCACTTCTTCGAGCACATGATGTTCCGCGGGACGAAGAAGTATCCCGCCGACGCCTATGAGGCGATCCTCACCAAGATGGGCTCGTCGCACAACGCCTACACCACCGACGACCTCACGGCCTATCACCTGAAGTTCGCGAAGGAAGACCTCGAGCAGGTGATCGATCTCGAAAGCGATCGGTTCCAGAATCTCTCCTACTCCGAGCAGGTGTTCATGACCGAGGCCGGCGCCGTCTACGGCGAATACCGGAAGAACATCTCGAGCCCCTTCGCGCTCCTCAACGAGAAGATGCAGGACCTCGCCTACGATGTGCACACCTACAAGCACACGACCATCGGCTTCGAGCGCGACATCAAGGCGATGCCGCAGCAGTTCGACTACAGCCTCTCGTTCTTCCGCCGTTTCTATCGTCCGGAAAACGTCGTGCTGGTCGTCGCCGGCGACATCGACACGCGCGCCACGCTGGCGTTGATCCAGAAGTATTACGGCGCCTGGAAAAAAGGCTACACCCCGCCCGCCATCACGCCCGAGCCACCGCAGAAGGCCGAGCGCACCGCCGAAATCTCCTACCCGGGAAAAACCCTCCCGATCCTCGACATCGGCTACAAGGGCGACGCCTTCGATCCCGAGAACAAGGACTACGTCGCGACCCTGCTCCTGCAGGAACTGGCCTTCGGCGAGACGAGCGAGCTGCGCAAAAAACTCCTCCTGAAGGAGCAGAAGGTGCAGAGCCTTGCGGCCAGCGTCCCGATGAATCGCGACCAGCCGCTCTTTGAGATCTACTCGATGGTGAAAAAGCCCGAGGACGTCGCCTACGTGCGCGACGAGATCTACCGCACGCTCGAGCAGTTCAAGACCACGCCCGTCGATGCCACGCGCCTGCGCGATCTGAAACGGCGTAACAAATACGGCTTCCTGATGGCGCTCGACACACCCGACGCCGTGGCCGGCCGGCTCGCGCGCTTCGTCGCGCTCACCGGCGACATCGCGGTGGTCGACACCCTCTACGCACGAATGGATGCCATCACGCCCGAGGATCTCATGCGTGCGGCAAAGAAGTATTTCACGCCTGAGCGACGAACCGTCGTGGTGTTGAAAGGAGGCCAGTCATGAGCCGCGTATTGGAGCTGGTGGTCCCGCCGACAGGCGGAATCCGAAAGACCTTCCGCCTGAAGGCGGCACTACGAACGAAGGGCCTGCTTCACGCCGCCCTGCTCGTCCTCGTCGCGCTCGCCCCGTCCGCGCACGCCGCCGCCCCCAACGCCCCCGTCCTTCTCCCCGTCGCCAACGACCCCACGGTCTCGTTCCGCCTTTGGTTCAAGGTCGGCGCGCAAAACGATCCGCGCGGCAAGGAGGGTCTCGCCGCGCTCACCGCCGCAATGCTCACCGAGGCCTCCACCCAGCGCCTCCGCTACGAGCAGATCATCGACAAGTTGTTCCCGCTGGCGTCGAGCTACAGCGCGACCGCCTCGATGGAGATGACGGTGATCAACGGCCGCACGCACCGCGACAACCTCGACGACTACTATCCCTTGCTCGCGGACGCCCTGCTCGCGCCCGCCTTCAAGGCGGAGGACCTCGAGCGCCTGCGGAGCCGCACGCTCAACCTGCTCGAGAACACGCTGCGGTTTGCGAGCGACGAGGAGCTCGGCAAGGCCGTTCTCTACAACGAGATTTTCGCCGGCACGCCCTACGGCCATCTCGTCGCCGGCACCGTCGAGGCCGTGAAGAGCATCACCGTCGACGACGTGAAGGCCTTCTACGCCGCGCACTACACCCGCGACAACGTCGTGATCGGCCTCGGCGGCGGCTACTCGCCCGCGCTGCTCGCGAAATTGCAGGCCGACCTCGCCCGGCTCCCCGCCGGCGCGCCCGCGCGCGTGCCCGCCCCGCAGCCCGCGCCGATCAACGGCTTCAAGGTCACGCTCGTCGAGAAGAAGACCGACTCCACCGCGATCAGCATGGGCGTGCCCATGAACGTCCTGCGCGGTTCAAAGGAATGGTATGCGCTCGCCATCGCCAACTCGTGGCTCGGTGAGCACCGCAACTCCAGCAGCCACCTCTACCAGGTCATCCGCGAGCAGCGCGGGCTGAACTACGGCGACTACACCTACATCGAGCACTACCCGAACGGCGGCCAGCGCATGCTCCCGCCGCAGAACGTGCCGCGCCGAAAGCAGATCTTCGAAATCTGGATTCGCCCCGTGCCGCACGAGGCGCGGCATTTCGCTGTGCGCGCGGCGCTGCGCGAGTTTCACCAGCTCGTCGAGCGCGGCATGACCGCGGCCGACTTCGAGTTGAAGCGCAACTTCCTGAAAAAATACGTGCTGCACTACGCCCCCACGACCGGCGAGCGCCTCGGCTACGCGATCGACGACGCGTTTTACGGCATCGAGGGCGGCCACCTCGCGACCTTCCGCCGCATGATGGACGAGGTCACGCTCGCCGACGTGAACGCCGCGATCAAAAAGCACTGGCAGACGGCCAACCTGCAGATCGTCGCGGTCACGCCCAACGCCGCCGCCTTCGCCGACGCGCTCGCCAGCAACGCGCCGAGCCCGATCACCTACACGTCACCCAAGCCGGACACCGTGCACGCGGAGGACAAGGCCATCGCGGCCTACCCGCTCCCGATCAAACGCGAGCAGGTGCGCATCGTGCCCGTGACAGATCTGTTCGTGAAGTAGGCGCTTCCTCCGAGGCGGAGAGGCTTCATCCGCGGTGGAGCGACTTGTCCTCAAGGCGCTTGCTCGCCGCCGCGCCCCGAATCCACCTCGGAACCGGAAGCCCTTCCTCACGCGCGCCTCGCCCCGGCCTATCCACCGATCACCGACGGCGACACCGCCGCCGCCGGCGCTGGCGCCGGCGTGGGAAACGGTGTCGCCGACTCGCTGCGACGCCGCAGGCGCCACGCGCGCCAGTGCCCCCGCAGCCACGCTGCGCCGCGCACCAGCGTGACGAGTCCGCCGATCAACCAGTAGAACGGATCGATCACGTAGTCCCAGCAGTTCGCCGATTCGAGGGCATCGAGCGCGAACGCCATCAGCGCGGCGAGCAACAGCACGCCGTGCCGGTTGCCGCGAGCGAGAAACACGACCGCCAGCGCCGCGAGGCACCACACCGCGCCTGATCGATCCCAACCCCAGTAGTAGAGATCGAGCGAACCGAACACCATGGGATGCAGGTAGAGCGCGGAGCCGGCGATCGCGCCGAAGAGCCACGTCGCACGCCAGTCGGCCGACCGGAACACCACGACGCCGAACAACTGCTGCCACAGCCCGGCGCACACCATCCCGAGCAGCGGCAGGCTCGGATTCGGGCAGAAGCTGAAGGCCAGGCTCCAGAGGCGCATCCCGCTCACCGGCACGAACAGGAGCAGCACCGCGACGATGCCGAGCACCAGATTCACCCGCCGGCTGCAGCCCCGGCCACGCAGCCGCGCGCTGAGCCACAACACGCCAAACCAGAGCGTCGCCAGCAGCATCAACGTGTAGAAGGGCTGGACCATGGCGTGGATCATTGCTGCGCGGCCGCCTCGGCGGCCATCTGGCGATCGAGCCAGGCGACGTTGAACTCGACGTGTTTGATCCGTTCGCGCTGCCAGGTGTAGGTCAGATGAATCTTCCCCTGCTGGTCCGCGACGAGGAACGGATAGGAATACTCGCGATTGGCGGCCGATTCGATCATCGGGCCGGAGCGCCAGCTCCGGCCGCCGTCGGCTGAGAGCGCCAGCCGGAGATTCTCCCGGCTGCGGTGCGCATGGTTGTAGACGATGAGGATGCGGCCGTCGTGCAGCCGCAGTCCGTCGAGCGCGGAGTCCGGATTGGGCAGGCCGCTGGGCGCGGCATCCGACCACGTCCAGCCGTTGTCCTCCGAATACGCCGTGTGCATCCGCCGCTCGGCGCGGCGGTCGCGCAGCATCATCAGCACGCGGTCGTTCCCCAGCGGCACGAGCGTCGGCTGGATCAGGCCGGTCTCGGAGGCGAGGTTGCGCATCCGGTATTCCTGGACGCTGCCCTGCGGCCCCGGCGTGAGCCAGAGCATCTGGGGGAACTTGAGCGCCATCTCGTGATAGACCGGCAGGCCGATGCGGCCGTCGCTCGCGAAGATGGGCTTGTTGCGCACGAGCGTGCTCAGGTTGAGGAAGGGATTGAGCGTCAGCCGGCGGCTCGCGCTCCACGTGTGGCCCTCATCCTGCGAGGTCTTCACGTTGAGCGCGCTGCCGGACCAGCCACCCATCGAGACGCTCACGTAAATCATCCAGAGCGTGCCGGTGCGATCCGCGAAGATCACGGCGTTGCCCACCTTCTTGATCACGCGCTCGAGTTCGTGCTGCGCCAGCGCGCGGTCCACCGCAAGCGCCGGGGCCGTCCAGGCCGCGGAGCCGGCGACCAGTCGGGAAGTGAAGAGCGCGACATCCGCGGCTCCTTCGCGCGAGCCGCCATACCACACGGCGAGCAGGTCACCGCTCGGCAACGCGCAGATCGCGCTGCTGTGCGCCGACGGCATGTGGCCGTGCGGCGTGATCCAGGACTCGGCGAAAACGGGCGCGCCCGCCGCCGCGAGCGGCGCAGGCGCCGGCACCGGCTTGTCGTGGCCGGTGATGCGCATCGGTGCCGAGAATTCGCCGGGAGGCCCGCGCGTGGCCGCGGCGATCGCCGTCGCCACCGTAATCGTGATCAAGGCGAGGCGCTGCCGGAGGGAGAGGCCGCGTGGTGTGGGGGACACAACGAGTCCGTCGTGGGGGAGAGACGGCATCAAGCGTAGTTGAGGGGTGGAGACGAGAGAGTCATGTGCAGCAGGGGCGGCGGTTTCAATCGGCGCCTTTCGCCATTTCCGCTTTTTTGTTTTTCCGCAGCAGGTAGCGCGCGGTCTCGTAGAACGCCGTAGCGAGCAGCGCGTGCTCGTCGCGGGGTCCGCCCGTTCCGTCCGCCGGGGGTGCGGCGGCAAAGTCCGCCCAGACCACTTCCGGCCGGCCGGCGGGAAGCCGGTGGCTGCCGTAGTAGGAGCCCTTCACCAGGCCGATCGTGCGCGTGTTGTGGTCGACGATGAAGGCCGCGTTGCTCCGGCCGCCGTCGATCTGCTGCTGGCGGAGGAGATCGCGGCCCAGCGTGGTGTTGCGGTGCGGGATGCCGGCGAGCGCCGCGACGGTCGGAAGGACGTCGACCTGCGACGCGACCGCATGCACGCGCTGCGGCGCGAGCAGCTTGGGGGCGTAGAAGAGGAGCGGCACGTGGTAGCAGGAGAGCCGCTGCTCGGTCCATGCCGGCGGAAACAGCTTCCCCGCCTCGCCGCCGATCCCGTGGTCCCCGACGAAGACGAAGATTGTGTTGTCGAAATACGGCGCCGCCTTCGCCGCCTCGATGAACTTCCGGAACGTGTAGTCGGTGTAGCGAAACGCGTTCAGCTCCGCGAGCGAGTCGAAGCCCGCCGCCTTCAGCGCGGCCGGCGGCAGCTCGACGCGCGAAAACTCTTTCAGGTCCTCCCGTGGAATCGTGTAGGGCCGGTGGTTGCCGGCCGTCTGGATCACCGCGACAAACGGCTTCGTCTGCGCCCGCAGCACCTCGTGCGCCTCAAGGAACAGGCTCTTGTCGCTGATGCCCCAGACGTCGACACGCGGCGACTTGAAGCTCGGGCCTTCGTGGATTTGCAGGCCCGTGATGTTGTTGGTCAGCAGGCCGCGAATGTTCGCCCAGCTCGTGCTGCCGCCGAGGAAGTAGAATTTCTCGTGGGCCGTGAAATCGTTCAGGATCACGTGCTGATCCACCAGCGTGGGGTTGCGGCTCGCGGTCTCGACCATCTCCACATCCGGGATACCCGTGATCGTCGCCCACACCCCGCGCGCCGTCCCCACGTGCGGCGTGAAGCAGTTGTCGAAGAAAACGCCCTGCCGGCACAGTTCCGCGAAGAACGGCGTCGTGTCGAGCGGGTTGCCCCACATCGAGCTTTTGTAGCCGCTGAACGACTCGCAGATCACCAGAATGACATTCGGCGGCGGCTTCCCGGCGACCGCCGGCCGCGGCTCCACGCGGCGCTCGAACGGCAGTTGCGCCGCATCCGGCGTCGTCACGCCCAGATACGCCGCCATGCTCAGGTAGTGCGCGCCCACCTCGGCGGCGTCGTAGCCGGAGGCGCGGAAGCCCAGCGAACTGAGAAACGACTCGACCGGATTCAACGCGAGCTGCGCGCTGAAGTCGCTGCGCAGGCCAAACGCGTCGCTCCAGCGCAGCGGATACTGGCCGACGCGGCCGAAGATCCCCACGACACACGCCAGCGTTACCGCCGTGAACCAGCCCGCCCGCACCCACCGCCGCTCCGGCTCCGCCCCCGCCGCCGCCCACCGGTGCAGCCGCGCCGCCGTCAGCACGGCACCCGCGACCCCTAGCACCAGCAGGAGGCCGATTCGCAGCACGGGATACGACTGCCAGACCATCGCCGCCGAGATCCGGGCGTCGGCGAGAAAGCCCAGCGCCGAGGCGTTCAGCCGCTGCCGGAGGTAGCGGAAATGCAGGAAATCGCAGGCGTAGATCACCACGAGCGCCGCGGCCACCACGCCCAGCAGCACCAGCCAGAACCGCCGGCCCGCCGGCCCGCGAAACGCCCCAATGCCTGGCAGCGCACCGAGCGCGACCAGCGCAAGCATCACCGCGCCGACGACGCGCGCATCATACCTCCAGCCGAGCCAGAAGGCCGGCAGCATCTGCGACCACGTCACTCCGCCCGGCTGAAACGCCACGAGCGCGCCGAGGCGCAGCAGGGTCATGACGCCGAGGGAAATCGCAGCGAGCGATAGGACCCACCGAATCAGGCGCGGCACGGTGGCATGAAGGGTTGAGGGGGGCGGAAAGCAAACGGAGCCATCGCCGGCTGGACACCGGCGGAGCACCGCGGGAACGGACCAGTTACTAGCTGCTCCCGCGCCACGTCAACGGCATTGCCGGTGATTTCCTGCGATCGGGGCGACGTGGACGGGAAAAGTCCGGCGGCGGATCGACCGCGGGCAAGCGCTCGCGGCGACCGCGAAGCGACGGCCCGCACGTTCCGCTACGCGGGCCCAACGCCCAACTACTTTCCCCACCCACGCCAAGCGCGCTATCGACACCACGCGCGCGTTTCGCTTCCGTTTTGCGCCCCCATGCAACGCCGCTCCTTCCTCACCGGCCTCGCCTCCGCCGCGCTCGCCGCCCGCCCGCTGCTCGCCGCCAACGCCACTCCGACCGGCGCCCCGAAAATCAAGGTCGGCCTCGACAACTTCGCCGTGCGCGGGATGCAGTGGAAAGCCCCCGCCCTCATCGACTACGCCGCGTCGCTCAAGTGCGACACGCTCTTCATCTCGGACCTCGATGCCTTCGAGAGCCTGGAAGAGGCCGCGCTCCGCGAGGTGCGCCGCCGCGCCGACGCCGCCGGCCTCGCCCTCTACGTCGGCGGCTGGAGCATCTGCCCGACCTCGAAATCCTTCCGCCCCAACCGCGGCACCGCCGAGGAACACCTGCGCCTCGGTATCCGCGTGGCCAAGACGCTCGGCTCCCCGGTCTACCGCGTCATCCTCGGCAACTCCGAGGACCGCAAGACCGAAGGCGGCATCCAGGCGCGCATCGCCGATACCGTCAAAGTGCTGCAGGCCTGCCGGCGTGACGCCGAAGCCGCCGGCATCAAGATTGCGGTCGAGAATCACAGCGGTGACATGCACTCGTGGGAGCTGCGCCAGTTGATCGAGTCCGCCGGCCGCGACTACGTCGGCGCGAACCTCGACTCCGGCAACGCCGCCTGGACCCTCGAGGATCCGATGGACGTGCTCGAGACGCTCGGCCCCGTGACAATCTGTTCGAGCCTGCGCGACAACATGGTCTGGGCCACGCCCGAAGGCGCCACCGTGCAGTGGACCGCCGCCGGCGAGGGCTTGATCGACTGGAAGCAATGGGCCGCCCGCTGGGCGCAGCTTTGCCCCCGCGTGCCGATCATGATCGAGACGATCTCCGGCGCGCAGCGGGCCTTTCCGTTTCGGCAGCCGGATTTCTGGAAATTCTACGACAAGCGCCCCGACAAGCTCGCGAAGTTCGAGGCGCTCGCCCAACGCGGCAAGCCAATGACCGCCGTGAAACTTCCGACCGATCCGAAGGAGCGCACCGCCGCCCAGCAGGCCCTCCAGAAAGCCGAGATCGAGAAATCCATCGCCTACCTCCGCCGCGAAATCGGCCTGGGGGTAAGAACCTGAAAAACTGAATCTTATTCAGAAGCCAGAAAGCCATGAATCATTCCTGGTTTCCTGGCTTCTGAATTCACTCTCATGAATCGCCGCCACTTCCTCCAGTCCAGCGCCGCCGCCTCCGCGCTCGCCGCGCTGCCCTTTTCCATCCGCGCCGCCGACAAGGCCGGCGCGAAGAAATTCCGCACCGCGCTCATCGGCTGCGGCTGGTGGGGCAACAACATCCTCCGCGAGGCGATGGCCAGCGGCGCATGCGAGGTCGTTGCCCTCTGCGACGTCGACTCCCGCCAGTTCGAGCTGACGATGAAAAACGTCGCCGCCGGCACCGGCGACACGCCGAAGTTTTTCAAGGACTACCGCGAGCTGCTCGCGCAGGCGAAGCCCGAGATCACGATCGTCGGCACGCCCGATCACTGGCACGCGCTGCCGATGATTGCCGCGGTCAAGGCCGGCTCGCACGTCTATGTCGAGAAGCCGATCGGCCACACCGTCATGGAAGGCCGCGCGATGGTGAACGCCGCGCGCGCCACCGGCCGCGTCGTGCAGGTCGGCACGCACCGCCGCATCTCGCCGCACAACGTCAGCGGCCGCGACTTCATCCGCGCCGGCAAGCTCGGCGACATCGGCATGGTCCGCTGCTTCGTGCACTACGCCGGCGGCGCGGAGCGTCCGCTCCCGAACATCGCCGTGCCGAAGGAACTCGACTGGGACCTGTGGTGCGGCCCCGCGCCCCTGCGTCCCTACAACGGCGGCGATCCGCGCAACCCGCAGCAGGGCGCCGGCAACCGCGGCATCCATCCGCGCGGCTTCCGCAACTACCTCGACTACGCCAACGGCACGCTCGGCGACTGGGGCATCCACTGGCTCGACCAGGTCCTCTGGGTCACCGGCGAGAAATACCCGAAGCGCATCTTCTCCAGCGGCGGCCGTCCGATCGCGGGCCCCGCGATTCTCAACGACAAGGAGCAGACGACCGACGCCCCCGACCACCAGCTCGCGACGTTCAGCTTCGACAAGTTCGACGTGCAGTGGGAGCACCGCCGCTTCTCCGGCAACAACACCGACAAGGGCGAGAACGTCGGCTGCTATTTCTACGGCACGAAGGGCATCTTCCACATGGGCTGGCAGAAGGGCTGGACGTTTTATCCCAGCGACGCGAAGCAGCCCGTCATCAGCGAGGAGCCGAAACTCAACTCCCCCGATTCGCAGAACATCAAGGAGCTCTGGGCCGATTTCCTGAACGCGATCCGCACCGGCACCAAGCCCGTGAGCGACATCGGCGAGGTCCACCTCTCCACCAACATGGCCCTCCTCGGCATGCTCTCGCTGAAACACGGCAAGAGCCTCGAGTGGGACGGCGAGAAAGAGCAGATCGTCGGGGACGCCGCCGCGAACAAACTCCTGCGGCGCGAGTATCGGAAGGGCTACGAGTATCCGAAGGTGTAGGACCGAGCATGAGTGCCGCGGACGACGATTCGGATTCGACGGACGGCGAGGAGCAGGAGGGCTACAGCTTCTGGGGTCGCACGATCATGTTCCTCTTCATCGCCGGCCCCGCCAGCGTCTTCGCCTTCGGCATTTACGCGCGCATCGGTTTGCGCGCTTCGGTCTCGGCCGCCGCGGAGAAGGGCGACAACTCCCTCCTGCTCATCTTCGGCCTCTGGATCCTAGGAATGCTCGGCACCGCCTACATGATCTACAAGAAGTGAGCGCCCGGTGGGGATGACGCGACGCAGCTGAGTTCGGACAGGATTTCCAATACTCACAGGCTTTCAGACGCGAGGCTCGGCCGCCGTCCCTCAATCTCGTTAATCCTGTAAATCCTGTCCCCAAACGGATTCGTTGATTGATGCGGGAGCCCCCTCCCCTGAGTTCCACTCTCCCATGCGACCGCTGCTTCCCCTCGTTCTCGCACTCCTGTCTCCGTTGCGCCTCCTCGCGGCGGATTCCCCGGCCGCTTCCGCCGCCGGCACGGATCCCTATCTCTGGCTCGAGGACATCCAGGGCGCCAAGGCTCTCGAGTGGGTCCGGCAGCGCAACGCCAGCACCGCCGCGCGCCTCACCGCGCGCCCCGACTACGATCCGCTCTACCGCGACGCGCTCGCCGCGCTCAACTCCGCGTCGCGCATTCCCGAGGTCGCTCCGCACGGCCCGTATCTCTACAATTTCTGGCAGGACGCCACGCACGTGCGCGGCATCTACCGCCGCACCACGCCCGCCGAATTTCGGAAGGAAAACCCGCGCTGGGAGACCGTCCTCGACCTCGACGAGCTCGCGCGGCGCGAAGGCAAACCGTGGGCCTTCGGCGGCGCGACGTGGCGTCGGCCGGACGAAAAACGCTGCCTCATCAAGCTCTCGCCCGGCGGCGGCGATGCCGGCGAGTATCGCGAGTTCGACGTCGAGCAGCTCGCGTTCGTCCGCGATGGCTTCCAGCTCCCGTCGGCCAAATCCTACGCCAACTGGCACGACGCCGATACGCTCTACGTCGGCACCGACTTCGGACCGGACTCGCTCACGGCCGCTGGCTATCCGCGCATCTCGAAACTCTGGCGCCGCGGCACGCCCCTCGCCGCCGCCTCCATCGTTTTCACCGGCGATAAGACCTCTTCCTGGGCCTTCTCCCGTCGCCTGGGATCCGGTCCCGACGCAGTTCACCTCGCGATCGAAGCGCTCAGCTTCTGGACCTCGAAAGCCCATCAATTGGTCGGCGACGTCCGCCATGAGCTCGCGCTCCCGCTCAGCGCACGGATCGTCGACGCGTTTCGCGGCCGCCTGGTCGTCTGGTTGAAAGACGACTGGGCCGTGGCCGGCCAGAACCTCCCCGCCGGCACGATCGCGCTCGCCGATCCGGCGTCGCTGCGCACCGGCGCGGTGCCGCGGATCGAGGTGCTCATCGCTGGCAGCCCCAC
>CAZENI010000013.1:0-43647 GCA_964513055.1 uncultured Opitutus sp. | reverse complement strand
GAGATCGGTGCGGAGGAGCAGCGTGGGGCCGGGGCCGTTTTTCAGGACGCCGACGATGCCGTGGCCGCCGATTTTTTCGGTGACCTCGAAGCCCGCGGTGCGCCATTCGGCGGCGAGGCGCGCGGCGGTTTTCTCCTCGAGGAGCGAGAGCTCGGGGTGGGCGTGGAGGTGTTGATAAAGGGTCTCGAGGGCCGGGTAGTCCGCGGCGAGCTGGCTGGCGACGGACTCGCGGAGAGCGGGGTCGGCGGCGAGGGAAGCGGTGGTGAAGGCGGCAAAGATGACGGCAAGACCGGCGGCGAAAAGGAATCGAGTAGTCATGCGCGGGTGTTATCGGCGACAATGGCAGGTAGGTCGCGAGCGTGGTGAACGACATGCGCGATGACGATGCGCTCCGCAATCAACTCATACAGGATCACATACCGTTGGTAACGCACGCTGCGAATCCCTGGGCGCAGATCGTCGCGTCGGTGCCCCATCAAAGGTTGATCCCGCAGTTTGGCGGCCTGCTCGACGATTCGGTCGATGGTGCGTTGGGCGGAGCGCGGACTGCTGATCGCGATATGATGGAATATTTCGTTCAAGTCCGCCCGGCTGCGCTTTGAAAAACGGACGCGCGGCACGACGGTGTCATTTCGCCGCTTTTAGACGAGCGCGGCCTGCGCGTTTGATCTCGCTGGCGAAGGCCTTGAATTCCTCATCCGTCTCGAGTTCGACGTAGCGTCCGGCGGCGTGGTCGGCGATCCCCTCATCGATGGCCGCGCGGAGTCGTGCAAGCTGCTCTTTCTGGACTGCATCATCCATGGCGAGGTCTGCGAACAAATCGGCGCGAGCCTTGATCGGCAAGCGACGTGCGGCGGCCTTGATCTCGGCGGTGGACATGGCGCAAAGTTGATGGCGTCGAAACGTGAAGACAAACGCGATTTCGCGGTAAAGCCAATGACCTCGAGAGCCGCAGTTGAACCACGGAGACACGGAGACACCGAGAGGAAGCCCCGGAGGGATTCCAGTGAAGATTGCTGCACCCGGCGGGCGAGCCTCCGGAGCTGGCCATATCGGCAGGAAATGGCACCCGCAGCGGTTGGAGGTAGGGCGAGGCGTCCCCGCCGAGCCGTCGCGGCTTGAGGGTTACACGGCTCGGCGGGGACGCCTCGCCCTACCGCATCGGTCGTTAGGTGGCAGGATTTGCGGCGGACCACACCAGGATCAACGCGCTATTCCTTCGGCTCCAGTTTCAGAATCAGTGCATCCAGCAGCGCGTCGGCCTGCAGCTTGATCCGCTGGCCGGGGGGCGGGGCGGGCTTCTGCTCGGCGGCGAGGGCGGCCTTTTGCTTTTCGTAGTCGGCGTCGCCGGTGGCTTTGGCGGTTTTCAGGAAGGCCTCCTTCACTTCGTGCATCGCGCCGCTCGCGGTGAATTCCTTCGCGGTGCCGGGTTTTCCCACGAAGCGCGGCGCCAGCTCGTCGCCGATCCACACGCGCCAGTGATCGTCCTCGGCGAAATACGCCACGACCGCGCCGCGCTGCGCCGTCCCGTGCTGCGCCGCCAGCGCGCGCATGAAGGCGCCGGGCTGCGCGTCCTCGGCCTCGGTGGGCGCCTTGGCGAACATCCGCGCGACGATCCTCACGCCGGTCACGCGCTCGAAGTTGGCCAGCTTGTAGTTGAAGTTCTTCGCGCGCGGCGGCTCGGTTGGCAGAATCTTGGCCGGATCGTCGAAATGCGCCGCCGGCCCGATCTCGCGCGCGGCGGTGTAGGGCCGGGCCTTGGACGAGAGCGCGGCGAACGCGGCGGCGTCGGCGCGGAAGGCCTGTGCGGCGGCGCCGACGCGGTGGATTTTGATCGTGAACGCATCGTCCTGCTTGAGCTGCGCCAGCACCTCGAGGCCGCGGACGACGCGGCCGAAGACGCTGTGGAGGTAGTTGAGCCGGTTCGTCGGCGCGAGGGTGAGGAAGAACTCGCAGCTATTGGTGTCGGGCCCGGCGTTGGCCATCGAGAGGATGCCGGCGGCGTCGTGGCGGAGGCCGGGAATGAATTCGTCGGGGAAGCGGTGCGGGATCGGTTTCGCCTCGTCGTCGGTGTCCTTCAGGCCGGGGTTGCCGCTCTGGATCACGAAGCCGGGGACGACGCGATACCACGTGAGTCCGGAGTAGAACGGCCGGCCGTCCTTCGGCGCGAGCGTGCCCTCGGCGAGGCCGGTGAAGTTGGCGCACATCAGCGGGGCGCGGGTGTGGAACAGCTCGACGGTAAACGCGCCGCGGGGTGTCGCGAACTCGGCGTAGAGCCCGTCGGGGAGCGGGGCCGCGGCTGCAGCGGCGAGACGGGAGACGGGCGACAGGAGACAGGCGGCAGTAATCAGGGCGAAGACCGGCAGCAGGGCGGGGAAGGGGCGCAGTTTCATTTCGGGTCGGTTTGGTCGATCAGGCCGGAGACGATCTGTTCGGTGACGTGGTAGATGCGGCTCTGCATCTGGCGGGCGGCCGCCTCGCTCGAGGCCGGCGGGGCGGTGGGCAGGGGGCGCGGTTCGACGGCGGGCAGCGTGACGCCGGGCGGGCCACCGGCGATCAGCCAGCGGTCCTCGTCGGCGAAATAGCAGGCGAGGAGCGCGCCGCCCGTGGGATGCAGGCGAGCGGCGAGCGCGTCGGCGAACTGCTGCGCGGTCTGACCGGGCGTCTCGGGCGTGAAGGTGTCGAGCAGGCGGACGAAGATCTGGCGGCCGGTGAAGCGCGCGAGGTTGGTGAGGCGGTTCGTGACGTATTTCGCCTGCCACGGGGCGGGGCCGGAGCCGAGGTTGGTGCGGTCCTCGAAGTGCGGCGGCTGCCAGCGCGGGGCCTGCGCGAGGAGCGCCTGAAACGTGGCGTCGTCGGGCCGGAAGCGCTCGGCGGCGCGGCCGCGGCGGACGATCTTGATCTGCATGGTGTCGCCGGGCCGGATTTGCGCGGGGAGGTCGGCGCCCTTGACGACGCGGCCGAAGATGGCGTGCACAAAATCCAGATACCGCGCGGCGCCGAGCGTGATGAAGAACTGCGAGCCGTTGGTGTCGGGGCCGCTGTTGGCCATCGAGAGGACGCCGGGGACGTCGTGGCGCAGCCCGCCGGCGAACTCATCCGGGAAGCGGTAGCCGGGGCCGCCGCTGCCGGTGCCGGTGGGATCGCCGCCCTGGATGACGAAGCCGGGGACGACGCGGTGGAAGACGAGGCCGTCGAAGAACGGCTTGCGCGGCGCGGGGCCGAGGGTGCCTTCGGCGAGGCCGACGAAGCTGGCGACGGTTAGCGGCATTTTGTCGTGGAACAGTTCGCACACGATCAGGCCGCGCGGCGTGGTGATCTCGGCGAAGAGGCCGTCGTCCGGTCCGGGCGGCGGCTCGGCGGGAGGCGCTGGCGGCGCGGGTGGCGGCGGGGTGACGCAGCCGGCGAGCAGGAGGGATACGAGCAGCAGGGCGAGCAGGCGCTTCATCGGGCGCGACCGTGGCGCGCGTGATGAGGCGGCTCAATCAAACTCTGGCCGGCGAAGGCGGCGCCCGCGTTCCACGATCCAGGGAGGGCGGTGGGGGACCACCGCCTCTGCCCTCGGGTCAGGGTAGGAAGGAGCAGATGTATTCGCAGAGGCCGGCGCTCACCGCGATGGTGAAGCCGCTGTTGGCCGGGACGTCGAAATGCGTGCCGGCACCGTAGCGATGGGTGCCCGTCATGCCGTCGAGGGTGACGGTGCACTCGCCCGCGACGATTTCCATGCGCTCGGCGGCGGCGGTGCCGAAGTGATAGGAGCCCGGGCGGATCAGCCCGAGGGTCTTCTTCGACTGGTCCGGGAAGAGCACCGTGTGGCTGACGACGTTGCCGTCGAAATACACGTTGGCCTTCGTGACGACCGTGACGCCGGCAAACTGGGTGGGAAGCGAGGACATGGGTGTCGCTGATGGCGGGCGCGGCGGGGGGAGGCAAGCGCGGTCTGGGCGGTGAGAATCGGGCTGGCCCGGGGCGGCTCGCAGCCTAACGTCGCCGCATGCGTCTCTTCCCGGTTCGTCTGATCGCGGCGGCGGTGGTGGCCGGGTGGCCGATCATCCTCGGGGCTCAGGAAAACGTGATGCGACCGCCGGCGGGAGCGGCGGCCGCGGCGGCGGTGCCGGGTGAGACGGGATTTGTCGCGCCGGCGGCGTTCGATTTTCGCGCGCTGCTGCCGGAGCCGCCGGCGCCGGGCTCGCTCGCGGCGCAGGTGGATCTCGCGACGGTGCGGCAGGTGCAGGCGTGGCGGACGCCGGCGCAGGTGGAGTGGGCGAAGCGAGTGGAGAAGGACAGTGTGTTCTTCCACGCGGACATCCTCGGCGCGTGGTTCACGGCGGAGCGGCTGCCGGTGACGGCGGCTTTTTTCCGGCGCGTCGGAGTCGACCTGCGGGCGCTGGACGGCGCGGCGAAACTGCCGTTCCTGCGGCCGCGGCCGCCCGCGGTGGACGGGGGCGTGGAGCCGTGCGTGACGCTGCCGGCGAGCACGTCGTATCCGAGCGGGAGCGGGATGCAGGCGTTCGTGTGGGCGGAGCTGCTGGCGGAGGCGGTGCCGGCGCAGCGGGCGGCGCTGCTGGCGCGGGCGCAGCGCGCGGCGTGGGGGCGCGTGATCGGCGGCGTGCACTTCCCGAGTGATGTCGTCGCGGGGGAGCGGCTGGCCGCGAGCTACCTGGCGGAGGCGCGGAAGAGCGCGGCGTTTCGCGCGGCGCTGGCGGCGTGCGTGGCGGAGATTGCCGCGATGGGAAAGGCCCGGCCGTGAAGAGCGCGCCACGAGCGGGGATGGGGGCGGTCTGGACCGTGCTGGTGCTCGCGCTCGGGCTCGTGCTCGCGTGCGCGGCACGGGCGACGACGGTGGTTCCGCCGAATTTCGACGAGCTGGTCCACGGCTCGGAGCTGATCTTCCGCGGCCGGGTGAAATCGGTGGAAAGCCAGTGGCGCGGAGACGGCGCGGAGCGACGGATCGCGACCGTGGTGGCGTTCGAGGTCGACGCGACGATCAAGGGCGAAGCACCGGCGGTGCTCACGCTGGAGTTCATCGGGGGCCAAATCGGCCGGCGCCGGCTGGAAATCGTGGGACTGCCGCAGTTCGCGGCGGGCGAGCACGGGGTGTTTTTCGTGGAGCGACGCGAGGGGCGCATCTGCCCGATCGCGCGATTGCGTCATGGCCGGTATCGGATCGTCACGCCGCCGGGCGGCGACGCGCCGCGGGTGCTGCGCGACGATGGCACGCCGCTGAGCGGGGTGGTCGCGGTGCGCGAACCCTTCCACGAGGTGGCGGCGCCCGCGCGGGCGGCGCAGGTGGCGGATGCGATGACGCTCGCCGGGTTCGAGGCGGAGATTGCGTCGCGGGTGGCGGCGGCGGCCACGGCGGGGGGGCGCCGGAAATGAGCCGGTGGTGCCACTGGATCCGGCGGAGCGTGGCCTGCCTGCTGCCCGCGAGCCTGGCGGCGTGGGTGCCGGACGCGGGCGGCGTGTGGCGGGATGGATCGGTGGCGGTCGCGTTCGAGTTTGCCGCGAACGCGCCCAGTCCGGCGCTGGACTGGGCGGGGGCGGCGAGCGAAGCGATGGCGGCCTGGAACGCCCACGTGCAACGCGTGCAGCTCACGGCGGGGGTGCCCTCGGGCAGGCCCGGGTATGACAACGGGCGCAACGAAGTGTTTTTCTCGGACAAAGTCTATGGCGCCGCCTTTCCCTCCGGGGTCCTGGCGATCACGGGGATCACGGTGGATCTGGGCGAACGCGTGGAGGCCGACATCGTGATCAACACCGCTGAGACGTGGGCGATTTATCGCGGTCCGCTGCGCGCGGGGTCAGCGGGGAGCGCCGACTTCCGGCGCGTTCTCATCCACGAGCTCGGCCATCTCCTCGGACTGGATCATCCGGACGAGGCCAATCAGCAGACCCCGGCGATCATGAACTCCACGCTGGGCGATATCGAGGCCCCGACGGCGGACGATCAAACCGGGGCGCGTGCGCTCTACGATCGCGGGGCGGGCGGGCCGCCGATCATCGTGGGGCATCCCCCGCGGACGACGGCCGTGCGCCAGGGGATGCCCGCGGAATTGCGCGTCGCGGCGGGCGGGCGCGGGCCGATGCGCTACGTCTGGCGCCGGAACGGCGTGCCGGTGGCCGGTGCGACGAGCGCGCGGTTTTTCGTGGACGCCGCGGACCTGGCCGACGCCGGCACCTATTCAGTCGTGGTGAGCAACGCGGTCGGCGCGGCCACGAGCGCCGACGCGGCGTTGACCGTGGTCGCGCCCGGGCTGCCGGCCTGGGGCCTGACGTCGACGGCGCCCGTGACCCTGGCCGCGGGGGAGGATTTCCTCCTGACCGGAGCCTTCCACGGCGGGCTGGGGCCCTTTCGCTTTCGCTGGCTGAAGAACGGCAGCGTCATCGCCGAGACGGAGACGGGCGCGCTCAAGCTCGAGGGCGTGCAGATGGGTGACGCGGGCGACTACGCGCTCGTGGTCACCAACGCCGCGGGCAGCGTGACGACGCCGGCGGTGCGCCTCACGGTGACGCCGGGGGTCGCGCCGCGCTTCCTCACCGGCGTGACCTCCGCGGCCTACGGCGCCGGGGCACGCGTGACGTTGAGCGCGACAGTGGCCGGCACGCCGCGCGCGAGCTATCAATGGCAGAAGAACGGTGCGCCGATCGCGCTCGCGACCAACGCCACGCTGACGCTCCCGTCGTTTCGACTGGATGACGCCGGCACCTACGAACTCGTGCTCACCACGCCATTTGGCCGGGTCACGAGCGCGCCCGGCGTGATCGCGGCGCTGGAGGGGACCGCGCCGAAGATCACGCGGCAACCGTCACCGGTGTCCGAATACGCCGGCAACAACGTGACGTTCGACTTTGCGGTCGATGGCCCCGGCGCGGCGAGTGTCCGGTGGCTGAAGGACGGCGAGCTGCTGGTCGACATTCCCGGCGACACGGAAATCCGGGGGGGCGCGCTGCACCTGACGCGCATCGCGGCGCGTCATGCGGGCGTGTATGTCGTCGAGATCCTGGGGGCCTCCGGCATCGCGCGCACCCATCCGGCGCCGCTTTGGGTCCTGGAGCCGCCGCGCCCGCTCCTGTCACGGCATCCGGCGGCGCACACGGTCGCCGTGGGTGGCGCGGTGAATCTCTCCGTGGGCGTGGCGGGGGACACGACGCTCCTGCTGCCACCGGGAGCGCCGCTGGCCTACCAGTGGTTCAAGGACGGACAGCCGCTCGCGGGGCAGACGCGCGAGGCGCTGGCCTTCGCCGCGCAGCCGGGCGATGCGGGCAGCTATTTCGTGCGCGTGAGCGCGGGGGCGCAGTCGACCGACAGCGAGTCGGCGGAGGTCACCGTGACGACGGGGGCGGCGCCGATCATTTCGGCGCACATGGGGAGTATCTACATGAACTCCGGCAACCGCGAAGACGTCCGGCTGTCGGGCGTGGGTTTGAGCGTGCAGTTGAACCGCATGGCCTCGGCGACGCGGGGTGTGGTCAGGCTGAACCTCGTGTCGCGTTTGCCCGTGCCACCTGGTCTGTCGGCCCTGCTCACCAATGTGCCGGGCGTTTATACGATCACGGTGACGCGCGACGGCGTGGCCGAGACCACGCGGCCGTTCACCTTTGGTTTCCTGCCCGCGACGCTGGCCTGGATCAGGCGTCACCCGCTGGGGGGCGTGTTCAAGCCGGGCGAGACAATCAATCTGGAGGTGAACGCCGTCTCCTTCTCGCCGAATACCTACCGCTGGACGAAGGACGGCGTGACGATCGCGGGTGCGACGGACCACCGCCTGACGCTGACCGGGTTCTCAGAGCGCGAGGTCGGCAGCTATCAAGTGACCGTGACCACGGACGCGGGCGCCGTGGCCGCCGCGCCGGCGGTGCTGGAGCTGTTCAGCGCGGGATTGCCGGAGATTCGCGAGCATCCGCTTTCCCAGACGGGGGCGGCCGGGAGCACGGTCGCTTTGCGCGTGGTGGCGACGGGCGGGACCTTGCGCTACCAATGGCAACGCGACGGTCAGCCCGTCGCCGGGGCCACGAGCGCGGAACTCAATCTGCCCGGCCTCTCCGCGGCGAACACCGGGAGCTACCGGGTCGTCGTGACCAATGACGTGGGCGCGCGCACCAGCCGGGCGGCGGAGATCGGCTCGCTCAGTTCGCCGCGCGCGCCGGAGATCCTGGCGCAGCCGCTGGCGCGCAACGCCGTGCTGGGGGGCGAGGTGTCGTTCATCGTGGGGGCCGACGGCGTGCCGCCGCCGGATCGTTACCAATGGCGCCGCAATGGCGTGCCCGTGCCGGGTGCAACCGAGGCGCGGCTGCGGCTGCAGGGTATCAGGATGGAGGATGCAGGCGACTACACCGTGGTGGTGGGCAACGCGCTCGGCTCGGTCACCAGCCAGCCGGCGCCGCTCCGCGTCGACACGGGCGGCCGCCTCGTGAACCTCGCGACCCGGGCCCGGGTCGGCACCGGGACCAACGCCCTCATCGCCGGTTTCGTGATCGGGGGCGCCGCGCCGCGGGCCGTGTTGGTGCGCGGCATCGGCGATCAGTTGTCGGAGTTCGGGGTCACGGACGTCCTGCGCAATCCGGTGCTGAGGATTTTCGACGACAAATCACGGCCGGTGGCGGCGAGCGACGACTGGGACTCCGGGGGGCTGACCAACGAGGCGGAGGTCATGCGGCGGAGGACGCTGATCGAGGCGGCGCGCGGGGCCGGGGCGTTTCCGTTGCGCGCGGAGTCGGGCGACGCGGCGGTGATCGCGACGCTCGCCCCGGGGAGCTACACGGCGCAGGTCACGGGCTTCGTGGAGACGACCGGGGTGGCGTTGATCGAGATCTACGAGCTGGGCGTGCCGGGCGAGAACCGGCTGGTGAATCTCTCGAGCCGGGCCGTGGTCGGGACCGGAGCGAACCTCCTGATCCCCGGGCTGGTGCTCACGGGGCAGAGCTCGCGGCGGCTGCTGGTGCGGGCGGTGGGGCCGGGCCTGGCGGATTTTGGCGTCGATGGCACGCTCGCGGATCCGCGCCTGACGGTGTTTCGCGGCACCGAAATTGTCGCGCAGAACGACAACTGGGGCGAGCAGCCGGACGCGGCGCGGCTGGCGCCGGCGATGGCGGCGGTGGGGGCGTTTCCGCTGAGGGCGGGCAGCCGCGATGCGGTGCTGCTGGTCGAGCTGCCGCCGGGCAACTACACCGTGCAGGTGGCCGGCGTGGGGGAGACGACGGGGATCGCGCTCGTGGAAGTTTACGAACTGCCGGCGGCGGGCGGTGCAGCGCCGTGAGCGGCGGCCTCACCTGACAGGCGCTGTGGCGCGGCGACATGCGCCGGCCCTACGGCGGGTTTGATGGGACCTGGCGTGTCGGTCGATACCGGGGGCCGATGGCGTTTGGAGGCGGTCGTTGCAGGCCCGCCCGTGGGGCGGGTGCCCGGCCGGCGGCCGGGCCTACAGTCGAAAGGCGAAGGGCGGCGGGTATTATTCCGGCACCTGGAGTTCCATGCCGGCGCGGAGGGGCTGGCCGTTGCTCAGCAGGGCGGTGTTGGCGTCGTAGACGCTGCGCCAGCGGTCGGGCGCGCCGTAATACTGGCGGGCGATCTTCTCGAGGGTGTCGCCAGCCTGGACGACGTGCACGCGCGGCTTGGCGGCGGGTGGCGGGGTGGCGGCGGGTCGCAGCGCCTCGGTTTTCACGCGCAACTCGGCGGTGGGCGAGGAATCGGCGGGCGGGGCCTTGGCAATCTGGAGGCCGGAAGCACCGGGAGCGGTGTTGCCGCTGCTGAACGCGAGGACGGTGCGGAGCTGGGCCCGGGCGGCTTCCGCGGCCTGGTCGGAGCGGGCACGGGCCTCCTTTTGTTCGAGCAGGTCGGTGTTGAGCTGCGCGAGCGTGAACTGCGTGCGCTCGGCCTGGAGGGCGGCGGCCTTGAGCTGCTCGGTCAGGCCGAGGTTTTCGGTGCGAGCGCGGTCAACCTCGGTGCGCAGGCGGGCGTTCTCTTCCTGCAACTGCGTGTAGTTGCGCAGGGAGACGGCGAGTTTCTCCTCGAGCTCGGAGCGGGCGGAGGCGGAGGAAAGGGTGTCCGCGGAGGCGGTGGGCGCGGCGGACTGCAGCTTCGCGTAGCTGGCGCGGAGGGCGGCGAGCTCGCGGGTCGTGGCATTCAGGCGGGCGGCGAGGTCGGCGGAGGCGGGACTGGCGGCGGAGCGCTCGAGGGCGACGCGCAGGGCATCCCCTTCGCGGCGGACGAGGACGAGCTCCTGTTTCAGGATCTTGTGCTCGGTCGAGAGATTGGAATAGGCCGTGGCGAGCGCGGCGTCGCCGCCGCCGGGAGGGGCGGAGGGCAGACGGCCGAAATGCACGTAGCCGCACCCGGTGGTGACGAGCGGGAGAAGGAGGGCCAGACAGGCGCGAACGGGGCGCATGGCGCGATGAAGGTGCAAACGTGGGGCGGCGCAATCTTTCCCACCGCCGATCGCGTGCGGCTAATGCGAAGCGGCTCGGCGCTCGGGAATCACTCAGGGAATCCGCAGGGTGCGGCCGACGACGAGGTTGTTGGTCTCGCCGAGGACATCGCGATTGGCGGCGAGGATCTCGCTCCAGCGACCGGGGGTGCCGTAGTATTGCGCGGAAATCTTGGCGAGGGTGTCGCCGCCGGCGACGACGTGGACCCGAGCGGGGACGGCGTCGGGGCGCGGGTTCGCGGCGGGCTCGGGGCGGGGCGCAGCGGTGCGCTGGATGCCGGGCACACTGGTGACGAGCGTGGCGTTGACGCCGCTGCCGGTCCGCGGCGTGAGGGTGACCGAGCCGGTCGTGACCGAGGTCGGCGGCGGGAACACCTGTGTCGAGGCGGGGGCGGGGCTGCCGCCGCTCACGAGACGGGCCTTGAGGCGGGCGTTTTCCTCGTTGAGGGCGGCGGCCTGGGCCTGCGCATCGCGCAATTGATCCTGAAGGGAGTCGGCGCCGGCGGCACCGGCGGCGCCGGTCTTGAGCTGGGCGAGCTGGCCCTTGAGCTGCTCGTTCTCGTCGCGCAGCAGCGAGGCGCTGCGCAAGGCGGTGGAGAGCTTGGCCTCGACGTTGGCCAGATCGGCGGGCGGCGGGCGGGGGGAGTCGCCGAGCTGTTGCTTCAACTCGACGCGCTCGGCGCTGAGGGTGTCGACCTTGGTGCGAAGCTCGGCGAGCTGCTGCTTGAGGGCGGCGGTCTCGGCGGCGTGCTCGGCGACTAGCGAGCGGGCATCGGCGGCGGCGCCGGTGCGCTGCTGGGCGAGGACGGAGGAGTTGGGGGCGGCGGTCTTGAGCTCGGAGCGGAGCGTCTCGGCATCCTGCTCGGCGCGGAGCCGGGCGTCCTTTTGCGTGAGCAAATCGGTGTTGAGCTGCGCGAGGGCGGCTTGGGCCTGCTCGTTCTGGGCGGTGATGGTCTTCACCTGTTCGCCGAGGGCCAGGTTTTCCGTCCGCGTGCGATCGACGTCGGTGCGGAGGCGGGTGACCTCTTCCTGAAGCTGGGTGTAGTTGCGGAGCGAGGTGGCGAGCTGCTCCTCGGTGGCACCGAGGCGGGCCTTGAGGGCGGTGGCCTCGGCCGCGGTGGCGACGGCGCGGTTGCGCTCGGTCTGGAGCTGGGCGTAGCCGGCGCGCAGGAGATTCAGCTCGCGAGAGGTCTCGTTGAGTTTCTCCACCAGCCGCTTCGAGGTGTCACCGTCGGAGGCGCGATTCTCGAGCGCGAAGCGCAGGGCGTCGCCCTGGGCGCGGGTGAGCGCGAGTTCCTGCTGCAGGATCTTCTTCTCCGTCCGCAGATCGGAGTTCTCCTTCATCAGCTTGTCGTCGCCCACCACGGTGGTGACCGGCTCGGGCATGCGGCCGACGTGCACGTAACCGCAGCCGCTGAGGGTCAGCAGCAGCGCGAGGGCGAGTGGAATTTGGGCACGCCGCGGGGGCATCGAGAACGCTGAAGAGAAAGCTACGGATCGGAGGGGCTGCAACTTTAGCAAAATGCGGACACTACGGATTAGGGAATCCGCAAGGTTCGTCCAGCAATCATGCTACGTTTCTCGCCGAAGGCGTCGCGGTTGGCCGCGAAGATGTCCTGCCAGCGATCGGCGGTGCCGTAATACAGCCGCGAAATGGCCGCGAGCGTCTCGCCGAGGGCGATGGTGTGCACGCGCGAGGAGGTGGTGGCGTCCGGGTCGGGCCTGGCGGGGGACGGTTCGCTGGGAGCGGCGGCGTCGGTCGAGACCCGCGTGCCGGGCGCGTTCTCCAAGGGGGCGAGCCGGGCCTTGAGGGCGGCGGCTTCCTGGCGGGCGGCGGCGAGTTCGGCGGCCTGCACGGCGAGGGCGGCCTGCGCTTCCTTCAACTGGGCCTGCAGCGCGGCGACCTCGGTGGTCAGCTCGCGTTTTTCCTGTCCGGCGACGTTGAGCTGATCGTAGAGGTGCTTCGCCTCATCGGAGGAGGCGGGTCGGGCGGCGGGGGCGGCGGCCGTGGCCGCGGCGGCTGCGGCGGCGGCGGGTGCGGCGGCCGGACCGGTGGACTTGGCGGAGGCGACGGGCGTGGCGGGACGGAGAAACGGGTTGCTGAGACGCAAGGCCGCGAGCCGGCGGCGGCCGTCCTCGAGTTGGGCGGGCGTCATCTGGTTGAGCACGGTCTCGAGGGCCTTGCCGGTGCTGCCGCCTTCGGCCGCGAGCGTGAGCCAGATGAAGGCCGTGACCGGATCGGCCGCGACCTGCCGGCCCTGCACGTAGGCGAGGCCGAGATTGTATTGCGCGATGCTGTTGCCGCGCTCGGCCTTGGCGCGCAACGCCGCGAACTCGGCCGACTCGGCCTTGGCGGGAGCGGCCGCCTTGGCAGGCGGAGTGGCCGGGGCGCCGACGGGCGCGGCCGCGTGGAGCGCGGCGGAGAGGCAAAAGGAAAACGCGAGCAGGGCGGGCTTCATGCGGGGAACACGAACAGGCTGGTGCCCGGCCCTGCCGATTCAACCGGCGAAGTTACGCAGCCGAGGGGCGCGCCGGATGCGTGCCGCTACGCCTGACCGGGTCGAGCTTACTTAGCCGCCGCGGTGGCCGCCGTGAGCAGATCGGCCGTGGCCAGTCGTTTCGTGATGTCCGGATCCGAATGCACGAACCGGATCGTGCCCTCGCGATCGAGCAGGAAGACCGCGGGCACCGGCAGCCAGTAGCCGCCGCCTTCCAGCGGGGCCAGCGGCACGCCCTTGCTCGTGTAGGACTGCGCGGTCTTCTCCGGGACGCGGAACGCCAAACCATACGCCGCCGCGGCTTGCATCGCGCGATCGGAGAGCAGGCGGTAGTTCAGCCGGTTCTTCTCCGTGGCCTGGCGGAGGCCCTCGGCGGGGTCGGGGCTCACGGCGAGGATTTCATAGCCCAGCGCGAGCAACTGCGCCTCGGCCTCGCCCAGCGCGGCAAGCTGGCGGTTGCAATACGGGCACCAGCTCCCGCGATAGAAGACCAGCACCGTCGGCTTCGCGGCGAAGCTCGCCCGCAAGCTCGCCGTGGTGCCGTCGATGGTGCGGACGGAGGCGTCGGGGGCCTTCGCGCCCACGCCGAGCGGACGGGCGGCGGCGGCGGTCGGTGCGAGTGGAGCAGCCGCCGCGAGCGCGGCGACGAGGGCAAAGCACAGGGCAAGGCGGAGTGAGGACATGGGGAGGGGAGGCGCGAGCCCGGCGGATTATTCCGCGGCTCGGAACGATCCCGGATGGACCGCGCTACAGCGCCCAGCCTTTTGCGCGCCCGACGGCGCGGCGCCATTCGCGCTGCGCAGTCGTGGTGATGCGGCGCGGCGCGCGGGGCCGGAAGGTGCGATCGACTTTCCAGAGCGCGGCGAGCTCGTCGCGGTCCCGCCAGAAACCGACGGCGAGACCGGCGAGGCAGGCGGCGCCGAGCGCGGTCGTCTCGGTCACGCGCGGGCGGATCACCGGCACGCGGAGGAGGTCGCTCTGGAACTGCAGGAGCGCGGCGTTCACGCTGGCGCCGCCGTCGACGCGCAGTTCGCGCAGCTTCAACCCGGCGTCGGCCTCCATCGCGTGGAGCAGGTCGGCACTCTGAAAGGCGATGCTCTCGACCGCGGCGCGCGCGACATGGGCGGCGGTCGTGCCGCGCGTGAGGCCGACGATCGCGCCGCGCGCGGCGGCGTCCCAGTGCGGAGCGCCGAGCCCCGTGAACGCCGGGACGAAGAAGACGCCGCCGTGATCGGGCACGCGGCGGGCGAGCGCCTCGATGTCGCCCGACCGGGCGATCAGCCCGAGCCCGTCGCGCAGCCACTGCACGACGGCGCCGCCGATGAACACGCTGCCCTCCAGTGCATACTCCAGCGGACCGGTGGCGCCGAGCCGCCAGGCGATGGTCGTGAGCAACTGGTTCTTGGATACGACCGGTTTGTCGCCGGTGTGCAGCAGCAGGAAACAGCCGGTGCCGTAGGTGTTCTTGGCGAGCCCCGGCCGGAAGCACGCCTGGCCGAAGAGCGCGGCCTGCTGGTCGCCCGCGACGCCGCCGATCGGCACGCCGCGGAGAGCGGGGATGGTCTCGACGGTGCCGTAGATCTCGCTGCTCGCGCGCACCTGGGGCAGCACGGACCGCGGGATGCGCAGCGCGCGCAGGAGCCGGTCGTCCCAGTCGCCGGTGCGGAGGTTGAGCAAGAGCGTGCGCGAGGCGTTCGAGACATCCGTGGCGTGGAGGCGGCCGCCGGTCAGTTTCCAGAGGAGCCAGGTGTCGACGGTGCCGAAGGCGAGTTCGCCGCGCTCGGCCCGGCGGCGCGCGCCGGGCACGTGGTCGAGCAGCCAGGAGAGCTTCGTGCCCGAGAAATACGGATCGAGCACGAGGCCCGTGTGGGTGCGGAAGAGCTGCTCGAGGCCGCGTGCCTTCAAGCGCGCGCAGGCGCCGGCGGTCCGCCGGTCCTGCCAGACGATCGCGGGCGCGAGGGCCCGGCCCGTGCGGCGATCCCAGAGCAGCGTGGTCTCGCGCTGGTTCGTGAGCCCGAGGGCGGCGAGGTCGGCGCCGCGGACGCGGGCGGCCTTCAGCGCACCGAGCGCCACCCGGCGGATCGAGCGCCAGAGGTCCTCCGGGTCGTGCTCGACCCAGCCGGGCCGCGGGAAATGCTGCGGGAACTCCCGCTGCGCGGTGCCGCGGGCGCGTCCCCGGTGATCGAATACGATGGCGCGGGAAGAGGTGGTGCCTTGGTCCAGCGCGAGAACGTAGCGGGGGCGGGGCATGGTCCAGGGATAGCAAACGCCGCGGATTCGCCAAGCCCGCAGCCGGAACCGGCCGGCCGCGGCAGGCCGGGCGGTCTCACTTCGCGGCGCTCCGCACCGCGTAGAGATGCGTCATGGTGGCGACGTAGAGGGCGCCGTTGGCGGCGGTGGTGGTGGCGCTGATCGGCCGGTCGAGCTTGCTCTCGCTGAGGAGGCGTTTCTCGCGGCCGGTGGCGAAGACGTAGTAGGCGCCGCTGCGGGTGCCGAGGAAGACCTTGCCGTCGGCGACGAGCGGCGAGGCCCAGACCTCGCCGTTGATCTCGTGGGTCCAGACGGAGCGGCCGGTCGCGGCCTCGACGCAGTGCATCGTGCGGCCGCAGTCCGCGAGGTAGATCAGGCCCTCGTGCAGCACGGGCGTGCCGAAGACGTGCTTGTTGAGCGCATAGCTCCAGATCTCGCCGTCGCGCGTGATGTCGCCTGTCCTGGTGGCGTCGATACACTTGAGCCAGGCCTCGCGTTTGCCCCAGAAGAGATCGCCGCCGCCGGCGACGTAGAGCCGGCCGGCGTCGAACACCGGCAGCCCGTAGATGTTGCTCGGGCCCTCCACGCGATTGGTGGTGAAGCGATGCACCTCCGTCTTGGGGCCGGCGGGGTCGAAATCGAACTGCCAGATTTTTTTCAGCGGCGCGACGGCGGGCTGGCCGGAGGCGATCGGGCCGGTCGCGCCCGCGGTGGGGGCGGTTTCCGCGACGGGCTCGAAGGCGTAGATCATGCCGTTGCCGCCCGCGAAGAAGACGAGCGGCCGTCCGTTGACTTCGCCCAGCGACGGCGAGGACCAGGTGCAGTGAAAGATATTCGGCGCGATGTGCTCGTCGTCGCGCGCGAGGTAGCGGCCGGTGCGTTTGTCGAGGACGACGAGGCTGGGCGCATCAGGCGTGCGGATCTTGCGGTGGGTGTTGTCCACGCCGGTGCCGGTGTTGAGATAGAGCTGATTGCCGTGAATGAGAATTGAGCTGTGCGCGCCATCGTGCGACCAGATGCCGGCCTCCTTGGTGAGGTCGAACGTCCAGAGGATGTCGGCATCGAGCGGGCCGGTCGCGATGGGTTCGGCCGGGGCGTTGTCGCCGCGCGGCGTGTGCTGGGCGGCTTCGGCGCGGAACGGACCGTCGTTGCCATTGGCCAGGCCGTGCGCGTCCAGGCACATCACTTCGCCGCGGCTGCTCACGACATAAACGCGATCCCCCTCGACCGTCACGGGCGACGAGAGGCCGGTCTTCGGCCAGTCGAGGTAGCGGTCCTCCTCGCGCTTCGGCACGACGAGCTGCCAGAGGAGGCGGCCGTCCTTTTCGTCGAAGCACATCAACACGCCGCGGTCGCCCTGGTGCCGGGGATCGCGCGGGTCGGCGTTGTTGGTGCCGATGTAGACGCGCCCGCCGGCGACGAGCGGCGTCGCGTGCGTCTCGGTGCCGAGCTTCGCGGTCCACGCGATATTCCGGCCGGTCTTCGGGTCGAAATTGTCGGGCAGGCCGCGCTCCTCCGAGACGAGGTTGCGCGACCAGCGCTGGCCCCACTGCGGTTGATCGGCCGCGGGGAGCGGCGCCACCGCGAGCAGCATGGCGAGGGCCGACAGCGACGGAAGGGCGGGACAAAGAAGACGGGGCGCGATCATGGCGTTTTCGGCGAGGTGGCGGTGACGAAGGCACCGACCGTGTCTTGTAGCCCGTGGGGCGGGTGGGCCGCAAGCCCGGGTCCGTCGGAGCCGCGGGCGTCCGAGAGCGTGAAGCTGATCCGCGATGGCGCGGGGCGCGACTAGGGCCGCGGGTCGGTCGCGCGTTTCGCGGCGGCGAGGCTGTTCAGGAAGCCGCCGCCGCCGAGTGCGCCGGCGCGGAGGCCCGGGGTCTTGTAGGCGGGATCTTCCATCGCCGCGTCGAGCGAAACGAAGGTGTAGCCGCGCGCACGGATGCGTTGGAGCGTGAGGCGCAGCGTGTCGGCGTTCAGCTCGTTGCAATGGATGAGGAGCGTCTGCGGCAGCTCGTAGCCGAGCACCTCAACCGAGCGCTGCTCGGCGCGGGCGAACGCGGCGTCGAGTGCCTGCCACATCGCGGCGACCTGATCGTCGGCCCTGGCCTTGTCGCCGGCTTGGAGGTGGCGGCTGTAGACGCTGGCGAAGCGATAGTCGGCGTAGTCGACCGAGACCGGCGCGATCCGATAACCGCGTTGGGCGAGAAACGCCTCGACCGCCGGCGCGGTGTCGCCCTTGCCCGACGCGAGGAAGGGGTAGCGGAACCAGACGAGTTTCTTCCGATGCGCCTCGAGCAGCGGGCGCGAGACGACCTCGCCCTTGACGATGTCGTCGAGGTAGCGCGGCAGCTCGGTCTGCTCGAGATTGGGATGCGAGTAGGTGTGGTTGCCGAGATCGAGGCCGGCCTCGACCCAGCGGTGGAGCACGCCAGTGCGGGCGTCGCGCTGGCCGTCGACGTGGAGCTGGCGTTCGTTGACGAACATGATCGCGGGCACCTTCTCGGCGACGAAGGCCTCGCGCAGGGCGTCCGCGATGCGCAGATACGGCGCGAGCTCGCGCCCGGGGCTGGAGGCCGGGCCGTCGTCGATCGTGACGGCGATCGTGCGGGTGCGGGCCGGTGCCTGGGCCGCGACGCTTCGGGCGAGCGGCAGCGCGGCGGCGGCGAGCGCGGCCCGGGCCAGCAGCGCGCGGCGGGTGAGGAGCGGGGAGTTCTCCGGCATCGGCCGAGCAAGCCGGGCGCGGGGAGGGCGGACAAGGGGAATGATCGCGCGCCGCGGCGTGCGCGGACTTTACGCGGGCAGGCCGGCCGCCATTGTCGGCGGACCCCCTCCCTCCCCATGAAAATATCCCCGTGGTTTCGCTCCTTCGTGTTCGCGCTGGTCGCGCTGTCGTCCGCCGGTGCCGCGGACGTGCTCTTCGACGGCAAGACCCTCAACGGCTGGGAGGGCGATTCGAAGTGGTGGCGCGTGGAGGACGGGCTCATCACCGGCGGGTCGCTGACGGAGAAGGTGCCGCGCAATTTCTTCCTGGCGACGACGCGTTCGTTCCAGAACTTCGACCTGCGTCTCCAGATTAAACTTACGGGCGTGCCGAACACCGGCATGATCAACAGCGGCGTGCAGATTCGCAGCCTGCGCGTGCCGAACAACACGGAGATGAGCGGCTACCAGGTCGACGCCGGCGACGGCTGGTGGGGCAAGCTCTACGACGAATCGCGCCGCAACAAGGTGATCGCGGAATCGGCCGATCTCGCCGCCGTGAATGCGGCGGTGAAGAAGGGCGAGTGGAACGAATACCGCATCCGCACGGAGGGGCCACGGATTCGCACTTGGATCAATGGCGTGGCCGCGCTGGATTACACCGAGGCGGAGCCCAACATCGCGCAGGACGGCCGGATCGCGATTCAGATTCACAGCGGCGGCATGGCGCTCGTGCAGGCGAAGGACGTGCGGATCGAGGTGTTGCCGCCGACGCCCGGCGCGCCGACCTGGGACAAGGTCGGGCATCCGAAACCGATCGATCCGGCGGCGAAGAAAAAGAAGGCCGCGCCGGCGAAGGCACCTGCGACCGAAGCCGCGCCGACTCCGGCGCCGAAGAAATCCGCCGCGGCGAAGCAGGCGCCGAAGGCGTCGCCCACGAGTCGGGACATCAGCTACAACGCGATCACGGATGGGCCGCGGACGCCGGAGGAGCAGCGGCGGGCGTTCAAGCTGCCGCCGGGTTTCGAGATGGAACTCGTGGCGGCGGAAGCGGAGGGGCTCGGAAAATTCATCAGCGTGGCGTGGGACGCGTCGATGCGGCTGTGGACGATGACGGCGCTCGAATACCCGGTCGACGCGAACGAAAACAAGAGCGCGTCGGAGGCGCTGTTCGCGCGGGGCGGGCGCGATCGCGTGGTGGTGTTCGACGATGTCTATGGCGCGGCGGTCGGGGCGGCGGCGAAGCCGCGGATCTTTGCCGACGGTCTCGTGATGCCGCTGGGCGTGCAGCCCTGGCGCGACGGCGCGTTCGTGCAATATGGCGCGGACATCCGCTTTTATCGCGATACCGACGGCGATGGTCGCGCGGACCGGCACGACGTGATTCTCACGGGCTTCGGCACGCAGGACTCGCACCTGTTTCCACACCAGTTTTTGCGGCAGCCGGGCGGCACGATGTTCGTGGCGCAGGGGTTGTTTAACTACTCGACGGTGCGGCGGCCGGGTGGCGTCGCGTTTGCGGACGGCGCGACGGAAGTGGCGTTCAACCAGTGCAAGCTGGCGCAGATGACGCTGGACGGCGCGCACTTCGAGAGCGTGACGGCGGGGCCGAACAACATCTGGGGGCTGGTGACGAGCCGCGCGGGTGAGACGTTCTTCCAGGAGGCCAACGACCAGGGATATCCGGTTATCCCCTACGCGCCGGGCGTGCTGGTGCGGACGGGATCGAAGGACCGGCTGCGACCTTATCAGCCGATGATGCCGCCGCCGCTGGGGCCGCCGCAGATGGGGGGCACGGGATTGAGCGGATTGGCGCTGGCCGAGGACGGTGACGGGATTTTCCGGAAGGTCGGCGAGCCGCGGCAGGCGACCGACAAGGTGTTCTTCCTGCCGAATCCCATCACCGGCACGGTGCAGACGGTCAAGGCAACGCACGACGGCGCGCGGTATCGTTTCGAGAAGCGGGCGGACTTCGTGACGAGCGAGGACCGGTGGTTCCGCCCGGTGGCGATGGCGTTCGGACCGGACGGCGCGCTCTACCTCGTCGATTGGTATAACAAGATCATCTCGCACAACGAAGTGCCGCGCGAGCATCCGGATCGCGACAAGAGCCGCGGCCGGATCTGGCGGGTGCGCCATCGCGACCAGCCGCGCACGGCGCCGCCGAATCTGGCGAAACTCGACGACCGCGCGCTGCTCGCGCAGCTCGACGCGCCCAACGCGCTCGTGGCGCGGCTCGCGTGGCTGGAGATCGGCGATCGCCGGGCGACGGCGCTCGTGCCGGAGCTGCGGCGCAGCATCGAGGACCGCGCGCAGGCCGAGGGCCGGCGGCTCGGGGCGCTCTGGGCGTTGGAGAATTTGCAGACGATCGACACGCCCTTGCTGCGCGGGCTTTCGGCCGATCCGAGTGCGCACCTGCGCCGGGAAGCGGTGCGGATCGCGGCGGTGCAGCCGCGGCCGGAGGCGGAGTTTCTCGCCATCGCGACGCCGCTGGTGGCGGATGCGCAGCCGGCGGTGCGCGCGGCGGTGGGCGATGCGCTCCGGCGCGTGCGCGGCGCGGGAGCGGCCACGCTGCAGCTCGCGGCCCGGCTCGGTGGCCCGGCCTTGAGCGCGGGCGATGAGTGGGTGCGTTATGAGCGCGACTTCGAGCGCTACCTCGCGCGCTGGGCGATGGAGAGGAATCCGGAGGCGACGGCCGCGCTGCTGGCGTCGGCGGACGGGCGCGCGCTGCCGCTCGAGCACCGCGCGCTGGCGACGCTCTCGCTCGGCGGCCGACGCGCGGCGGCGGGCTTCGCGCAGCTGACGCCGGAATTGTCGCGGCCGCTCGACAGCGAGGAGATTCGCGTGCTGGCGGCGCACTTTGACGACGCGGCGGTGGGTGCGGCGCTGGTGCGGATGCTCGAGACGGCGGAGGCGCGGCCGGCGGTCTTGCGGGCGTTGCTCGAGTTGCGGACGAGTTTCGAGGCGGCGCGGTTTGGTCCGGCGCTGACGGCGGCGGCGAAGGCGCAACTGGCGGGACCGGCGGCGGCGGAGCAGATCCTCGGGGCGGACGTGGCGGGGGCGTTTGCGCTGGCGGGCGTCGAGACGGAGCTCGTTGCCCTGGTCGGCCCGCGCTGGCGGACGACGAAGGATCCGGTCGTGCTGCCGGCACTACGCGCGCTGCGCGAGATCGGCGGCGGGCCGGTGACGCTGCTCGAGGAAGTGGCGCGGAGTGCAGCGGACCCGGCGTGGCGCGACGCGGCGCTGGCCGCACTGGGGGCGCATCGCGCACCGGAGGCGGCGGGCCGGCTGGTGGCGCTGGTGCCCGGGCTTTCGGCGACGCAGCGCGGCCAGGCGCTCAACCGGCTGGCGGGCACGAAACCGGGCGCGGCGGCGCTGCTGGCGGGGTTGCGTGACGGCACGGTGCCGGCGGCGGATGTCGGCGTGAGCACGGTCGACAAGTTGCGCACGCTGCTACCCGGCGATGCGCAGGTCGCGGCGCTGTGGGAAAAACTCGGCGGCGATGCGGCGCGCGTCCTGCGGCTGGGAGGCGCGGACGCGGATTATGCGGCGACGCAGATCGCGTTGCGCGGGCCGTTCACGGTCGAGTGCTGGGTGAAACTCGAGGCGCCGATCAGCAATCACGACGGCATCCTCGCGGCGGCGGGGCAGTTTGATCTCAATTTCCACGCCGGGCAGTTCCGCGCGTGGGTGGGCGGCGGCGCGAAGAACATCGTGGTGGCGAAAAAGAAGACGACGCCGGGCGTGTGGACGCACTACGCCGTGACGCGCGACGCCGCGGGGGAGTTCAAGATCTTCATCAACGGCGAACTCGATGCGACGAGCGCGGCGACGCACACGGGCGACTTCACCGGCCTCGATCTGGGGCGGACGATGCCGACGGCGGGCGGCACCGCGGGCTGGCTGGCGGAATTCCGGGTTTGGAGCGTGGCGCGGTCGGCCCGCGAGATCCGCGAAGGCTTCGATCGCAGCTACGCGGCGGAGCCGGCGGCGACGCGGCCGGCGGCGCTGGCGCACGTTTTTGGCGGGGCGAACTGGGGGCCGCTGCACGGCAAAGCGCGCGTCGAAGTCGCGGATGATGCCCCCGCGCTGCTGACGCCGGCGGAGGCCGTGGCGCAGGCGGAGAAATTCGCGCGCTTCCGCACGCTCGCCAACACCCGCGGCAATCCGGAGCGCGGGCGGGAGTTGTTCACCGCACTCTGCCTGGCGTGCCACCAGCAGGGCGGCCAGGGCGGACAAATTGCGCCAGCGCTCGACGGCGTGGCGCACACGGGGGTCGAGGCGATCCTGCGCAATGTTCTCACGCCGAATGCGGCGATGGAGAGCGCGTATCAGACATTCCGGGTCGTGATGAAGGATGGTGGCGTGAGCGACGGATTCCTCGTCGAGCAGAACGCCGAGGCGGTCGTCCTTCGGGCGCCCGGCGCGGCCGACCGGCGGATCGCGCGCAGCACGATCCAGCGGGCGGGTTATACCGGGCGCTCGCTGATGCCGGAAGGGTTGATCGAGGGGCTGGCGCCGGAGCAGGTCAGCGATTTGTTTGCGCACTTGAAGTCGCTGAAGTGAGGCCGTCGTTTGCCGCCGGTATCCGATTCCGCCGCCATTCGTCCATTGACCGGGGCGGCGCGGTCCCCGAAATAGCCGGGTTCATGCACCTGCTGCGCGCGCTGCTTGCCTCCAGCCTCCTCATCACCGGCCTCGTTCACGCGGCCGACAAACCGGCGGAGAAGGCCGCGCCCGTGGAGGCGACGGCGGAGAAGAAGCCGAAGTCCTTCGTCGAGCAGCTCCAGCAGGCGGGCGTGAAACTGCAGGAGGGGCCGGCCGCGGTGCCGCTCGGCAAGGTCGCCGAGCTCAAGCTGCCGGAGAAATATCACTTCGTGGGCCAGGACTCGATCGGGCGTTTCTACGAGCTGACGCAGAATTCGAAAAACGGGAAGGAGGTCGGCGTCGTGCTCGCGCCCGGCTACATGCTGTTCATCGACTACGACGACAGCGGCTATGTGAAGGACGAGGAGAAGCTCGATGCCGACAAAATCATGAAGGCGATGACGGACAACGAGGGGCCGTCAAATGAGGCGCGCAAGGAGCGCGGCTGGAGCCAGATGAAGCTCAAGGGCTGGGCGACGCCGCCGCACTACGACGCCAAGACCAACAATCTGAAGTGGGCCATCAACCTCACGTCGTCGGAGGACGGCTTCAAGGAGGTCTTCATCAACGAGAGCATCCGCCTGCTCGGCCGCGGAGGCGTGATGAACGTGACGCTCGTGACGGACACGCCGGGCTTCAAGGCCGCCGAGGCGGAGACCGAGAAGCTGCTGGCGAATAATTTCAGCTACGTGTCGGGCCAGAAGTATTCGGAATTCAAGGCCGGCGACAAGGTGGCGGCCTACGGACTCTCGGCGCTCGTGCTCGGCGGCGGCGCGGTGATGGCGGCGAAGCTGGGCTGGTTCGCGTCGCTCGGCGTGTGGTTCAGCAAGGCGTGGAAGGCGATCGTGTTCGGCCTCATCGCGGTGGGCGCGGCGATCAAGAAGTTGTTCAACAAGATCACCGGCTCGCGTCCCGACGACCGTCCGCCGGCGGCCTGAGCGCCCGCGCGGATGTCGGAGTGGGTCTCAGTCCTCGCGGTTTTCTGGATCCTGTGGGCGCTGGACGGCCTGCGACTGGGACCGCGGCAGCTTTTCACGCTGCTGGGTCGCGGCGCGGGCCGCCGGCCGCGGGCGGGCGTGCACTACCAGAAATGGAGCCTGCCCGGTCCCGGGCCGGGCAGTTGGCGGCTGACGGGCGCCGATGTGCCGATCGCGCTGTCGCCGGCGGGCCTCTGCAACCGTCCCGTCGGGGCGGCCGGCCGGCCGGCGGAGCGGACGCTGCCGGTGCGCGCATTCCGCTGGGAGGAGGTGCGCGAGGCGGGTGTCGCGGGCGGCTGGGTATTCGTGAACGGCGCGCGGCTGTATCCGGACACCGGGCACCTCACGGCGCGCGAGCTGCTCGCGATCGCGCGACTCGCCGGACCTGCGCGCGAGGCGCGGATTCGCATGGTGATCGGCCGGTGGTTCCGTCCGGCGCACCTGCGCCGGCGAGCGGTGGCGCTGACGGGGCGCACCCTCTGGCCGGCGCGGCTGAACGCGATCTCGCTCACGGCGCTGGCGGGTCTGACGATTTATGTGGTTGGTGACGTGGCGGCACGGCTCCCGACGCGCTGGAGCGAAGGCCTCGCGGCGGGGTTGCCCTGGCTGCTGCTGGCGCTGCTCGGCCTGCACGTCGCGGCGGTCGTGATGACCTGGCGGACACTGCGTCGGTTGAAGCCGGTGACGGCGCAGAAGCGCGGGGCCAACCTGTTCAGCGCCCTGATGATGCCGCCCCAGGCGTTGCGGCTGCGGGCGATCGCGGGCGAGGGGTATTTCCCGCCGCAGCATCCGCTGGCGCTGGTGGTGGCGTTTGGCGGCGAGAAGGCGCGGCGTGAGTGGGCTTTCAACGTGATGGCGGACCTGCGCTGGCCGTTGGCGCCGGAGGACGAGCCGCCACTGGCCGGGGAGGTCGCGGCGCAGTTTCGCGTGGCGCTGGAGGCCAGGCTTGAGCCGCTGTTGCGCGATGCGGGCGTGACGACGGAAGCGTTGCTGGCAGCGCCCGTGCCCGACGCGCCGGCGAGTCGCAGTTACTGTCCGCGTTGCCGGGCGCAGTTCGTGGCGGGTGGCGGACGGTGTCCGAACGGCATCGAGCTTCAGCCGGTGCCGGCCCGGCGCTGAGTTCGCAGCCACGGAACCGCAGCGGGGATCCGCGGCTTTCACGGCCCGGCCGGCGATTGTGAAACCTTGCGAGTCGCGCGGTGTCGCACACGCTGCTTTTGCCATGAAAACATCTCTCTCGCTTTGCCTGGCCTTGGTTGCGGTGACGTCCGTGCGCGCGCAGGTCTTCCGCCCCGAGGCCGTCAATGGCGCAGTCTGGGGCAGCATCGCGGGCGCGGTCATCGGCCATAACAGCGGCGATCTGCGGCACAACGCCTGGAAGGGTGCTGCGATCGGCGCGGGAGCGGGGCTCCTCCTCGGCCAGGCGGTGGGTGATGCGAATGCGGCGCGCGGGACGACGGTTTACGCGTCGGGCGACGGCTATCCGGTTTACCGGAGCGCGCCGGTCGTCCACGTGGGCGTGGGTTACGGGCGCGGCGACTTCGGCTACCGGCACGGCTACTATCCGCGGCATGGCTATCACCCGCGCGGCGGTTTCGGCTACGGCTACTACGCGCCGCGCCACGACTACGGCTACTGGCCGAGCTACAGTTATTACGGCGGCTACGGCGTCGATTATCCCTACTATGGGAGCTACGGCAGCTACGGCTCGGCCAGCGGAGCGAGCAACGGACTGGTCCTCGGTGCGCTCGCCGGCGGCATCATCGGCCACAATAGCGGCTCACTGCACCACAATGGCTGGCGCGGGGCGGCGTGGGGCGCGGGTCTCGGCTGGCTGCTCGGCACGATCTCCGATGCGAATCGCCGGACCGTCGCCTCTGCACAACCCGTCCCGGTCGTGTCGCAGCCGGCGGCGGTGGTGGCCCCGGCGCCGGTCGAGGCGGCGAGTCCGCAGCCGCATGCGCTGCCCGTCGTGAACAAATATTTCTACAACGCGTCCACCACGCCGATGAGCGCCGCGAACGGACTCTTCGGCCGTTGACCGGCTCCGCAGAATATTCGATCGCGACCCGTCGTCTGCGTGGCCCGTGCCTCGTTCGTTTCGCTGACCCTTCATCCTTCCTGATCCGACACCATGAACCATCCTTCCCGTTTCCTCCTCGCCGGTCTGGCCGCGAGTTCGGCCTTCCTCGCCGGTTGTGCCACGACTGCCGGCGTGCAAAATCCCTCGGGCGTGCCCGTGACCGAGATGCGTCCCGATGAGCGCGGTTTCGTCGCCGGCACCGGCATCGAATCGCAGGACCTCGTGAGCGTGACCGACAAGATGGCCCGCAGCATCCTCGGCATCCCCCAGATCGCGCGCGCCCAGGTGCCGCCCAGCATCGTGCTCGATCCGGTGGTGAACAACACGCGCTTCCCGATCAACAAGGACATGTTCCTCACGCGCATCCGCGTGATGTTGAACTCCAAGGCCGCGGGCCAGGTGAGTTTCCTCGATCGCGAGATGATGAAGACGCTGGAGCGCGAGCGGGAGCTGAAGCGCAGCGGGCAGGTGACGGCCAGCGCCGATCCCAACGTCGTCGAGTTTGGCGGCGCCGACTATTTCCTCACCGGCAAGCTTGAGGGCAACACCACCAAGGCCGCCGCCGGCATCAGCGACTACGTCCTCTACACGTTTCGCCTGACCGACGCCCGCACGAGTCGCATCGTGTGGGAGGATTTCGCCGAGGTGAAGAAGCAGGGCCTCGAGGACGCCGCGTATCGCTGATGGCGCTCGACTCCACGTTTCACGCGCGGCGCCGCCAAACAGGAGCCCGCCGCGTGAGCGGCGGGACGGGAATGCGCGACGTGTCCGTTCCCGGCGCTCACGCGCCGGGCTACCGCAGAACTATCGGCTGCACTCCACTCGTCGCGGCGCTCGTCCTGTTCGCCGGCTGCGCCTCCGCACCGCCGCCCGATCTGCGCACCGACGGATCCGCGCGGCCGAATGCCGTCGGCGGGAACGGCGCGCCGACCGCCGCCGATCGCGCGGCGCCGGCCATCCCGGAGAAGGAGCGCGTGCTCTTCGACTACCGCGCGGGCGTGAGTGCGCTGCGGGCGGGAAATTTTGACGAGGCCAAGGCGCGATTCGACGATGCGATCGTCCGGATCGGCGGCATCATCACGAATGACGCGGAGGCGGCGCGGGCCCGGACGATGTTCACGGCCGAGAGCAACAAGCCGTTCATCGGCGAGCCCTACGAGCGTGTGATGGCCTATTACTACCGCGGCATCCTTTACTGGCGCGATGGGCAGCCGGACAACGCCCGCGCGTGTTTCCGCTCCGGCCAGGTCATCGATAGTGATCCGGAGCAGAAGAACTACGACGCTGACTACGTCCTGCTCGATTATCTCGATGGCCTGGCCTCGGCGAAACTCGCGGCCGACGGCAGCGACGCGTGGGCTCGCGCGCAGGCGCACGCCGGAGAGCGGATCGCGCTGCCGCCTTACAACCCCGCGGCCAACGTCCTCGTCTTCGCCGAATACGGCTATGGGCCGCGCAAGTATGCCGCCGGCGAGCATGGCGAGATGCTGCGCTTTCGCGCCGATGATTCGCCCACGCGCTCCGCGCGCCTCGTGCTCGACGAAGGGCGGATGATCGTCCCGCTCCCGGCCTACGACGATCTCGGCTACCAGGCGACGACGCGCGGTGGCCGGGTGATGGACCACATCCTGGGCAACAAGGCCCAGTTCAAGACCACCACCAGCATCGCCGGCGACGCCGCCCTCGCGGGCGCCGTCATCGCCAACGATCACGCCCGCCGCCGCGAGCGCCAGGGCAAGGATGGCGACGACGCCAACTTCACCGCGCTCGGCCTGGGCCTCCTCGGCCTGATCGGCAAGGTCGCGTCCGCCGCCACCCGCCCCGAGGCCGACACGCGCCAGTGGAACAACCTGCCGCAGCGCCTGAGTTTCGCGGCGGTGAAATTACCGCCCGGCGAGCACCGCGGCCGGATCGAATTCCTCGACCGCGACGGCAGCGTGCTCGAGTCGCGGACGCAATCGGTGGCGATCTCCGTCGGTGCGGATGACCGCGACACCGTCGTGTTTTTGAGCGAACTTAAACGCTGACTCGCAGTCACACCCCACCTCTGACGCCGTCCGATTCTATGAACACCAAGCCCGTTTCCCTCCTCGTGGCCGTGACCGCTCTCGCGCTCTCCGCGGGATGCGTGACCCAACCGGGGCCCTTTGCCCCGCTCGATACGACGAAGTTCACGCTCGAGAACACCGAGCGTTTCGTGCTGCTCGACGAGCCCGCCCAGAACTCGGTCACCTGCACCGGCCTCCAGCAGAACCTGCTCGCCGACGGCCGCCTCGAGGTCGTCGCCAATGTGAAGAACCGCGAAAGCCGCCGGATCCAGGTCCAGATCAACTGCGTGTTCAAGGACGACCAGGGCTTCTCCACGGGCGACGAGACGCCGTGGCAGACGCTGATCCTCTCCGAAAACTCGACCGAGGCGGTGCGCTTCACCGCGATGAACGGTCAGGCGAAGAAATACACCGTTCGCGTCCGCCAGGCCCGGTAACCCTCGATCCGCTCCGCCCATGAACCGCTCGCTGCTTGTCGCCCCGCTCGTCCTCTCGCTCGTGCCGCTGCTCGACGCCCAGTCGCCGAACGCGGCGCCGACGCCGCCCCCGCTCGTCCAGACCGGCCCGCGGCTCAATCCCATCCCGCAGCCGGGCGCGTCCGCGCAGTCAGCCCAGCGCGTGTATGGCCCGAGTGGAGACACGCTGATCGCGCGCCAGACGGCCGACGGCATCCTCGAGGGCTTCAAGAAGGTCTACAAGACTGACGGCGCGCCGCGCATTGTCGTCTACGTGAACCGCGCCCTCGTCGACACAGCCGCGGGCCTCAAGCTCACCGAGCGCATGGAGAATTTCGAGAAGGCTGACGCCTCCCTCAAGACCACCGGCACCAACACCTACAAGGTGAAGGACGCCGCCGCGCCCGCGCCCACGCTGGCCGACCAGCAGACCGTGCGAGAAATCGAGCGGCTCTTCGGCCGCGCGTTCCGCCATGCGGGCGCGCAGCTCGCGGACCAGAAAGTCGCGGCGTCGCTGCTGCCCGAGGAGGCCGGCGCGCACCTGACCGGCGATCAGGGCGCGAAGGACCGCCAGGCGCTGGCCAACATCGCGGACATCGCGATCGAGGTGCTCATCTCCAGTCGCAACATCACGCTGCCGGAGGTTTCGGGCGACACCACCGTGCCCGTGCCGGACATCCAGGCGACGGCGATCCGGCTGAAGGACGCGGCGATCGTCGGGCAGGCCTCGGCGAGCGACATCATCGGCAAGGGCGTGCAAGCCGGCCGGGCGGTCCGCCAGTTCAGCGTGCAGGACATCACCGAGGCGACGGCGATCGCGTTGATGGAAGACATGCTCACCGGGAAGCGGTGAGGGGGAGACAATCAGTCATCAGTAGTCAGTAATCAGTTTCCGAGTCCGTTCACCGATTACCGATTACTGATCGCCGCTACTTCTTCGTCGGCGGAAACGACGTTTCCTTCGTTGCCTCGGCCATTTCGCGGATGGCCTTGTCGAGGGCCTCTTTGTCCTTGCCGACGGTGCGCACTTCGGGGGCGCCGCGGGAGAAATCGACCGTGGCGTTGTCCGGGATAGGCAGTTCCATGACCATCGGCTGGCGTTCCTCGCGGCGCGGCACGACCGGCGGCAGCACGATGGGTTGGTGCGCCAGCGGCGGGAGCGCGAGGGTCGGCATCGTCATCACGGGCTCGGGCAACGGCGGCGGCGGAATCTCTGGCGGCGGCGCGTGGCGCAGCGAGCGCAGTTTCTTGGACAGCCCCGGCGCGGGCGTGTGAGTCGGGCGGATCGTCGTGTAGTAAAAGGCCGCGAGCGCGGCGAGCACGACGGCGGCCCAGAGGAGGCGGGATTTCATGGGACGCGGGGCGGGGGCGGCGGACCGTGGCGCAATCCTCACCCCAGCGCCAGCGCGATCACGCCGGCAGCCATGGCGACCGCGGCCCAGACGCGGCGGCGGCCGTCGCGTTCCTGGAGAAACTTCGCGCCGATGAACGCCCCGATCACGATGCTCACTTCGCGCGCCGGCGCGATGTAGCTCACCGGCGTGAAGGCCATCGCCGTGAGCACGAGCACGTAGGCTGCGGGCGAGAGCAGCGCCATGCCGAAGACGTAGCGCCTGTGCTCGCGCCAGTGCCGCGCGGCCTCAGCGCGGCGCGAGAGCGCGAAGGGCGTCACGAGCGCCAGCACGGTGAAGGCCGTGCCGCCATCGTAGAGGATGGGCGGGATGCCGAGGCGATTCACGCCCTGCTGGTCCCAGATCGTGTAGCTCGCAATGACCACGCCGCAGACGAGCCCGTAGTTGATCGCGGTGCGCAGGTGGGCGCGGTCCTGATGAAAAAGCCGCGTGCCGTCGGTCAGGAAGAAGATCGCCGCGATGATCACGAGCCCGCCCGCGAGCGCGAGCGACGTCGGCCGCTCGCCGAGCAGGGCGACGGCGGCGAGCGTCGAGAGCAGCGGCCCCGTGCCGCGGGCGAGGGGATAGATCAGCGAGAAGTCACCCGTGCGGTAGGCGCGCTGCAGGAAAAGGGAGTAACCCGTCTTGAGCACGCCGCTGCCGGCGATCCAGGCGAGCGCCGTCGGCGTGAGCGCCGGCTGCTGCACGATCCAATAAACGGTGAGCACCGGAACGTAGAGCACGCAGATCACGACCGTGACCAGCCAGACGAAGGGCAGGCCGCCGGCCGCCTTCTTCGCGCAGAGATTCCACGTCGCGTGCAGGACCGCCGCGATCAGCACCAGCGTGAGCGCGAAGGCGGTCATCGGAAGGGGATGCCCACGGAACACACGGAAGACACGGAAAGAAAAATGCGACTCAGCGCGCCAGGGACCGAAGTCCCTCCCGAGTCTTCCGTGTGTTCCGAGGGCACCTTCATTCCGACTTGGTCCTTTCCGCGGGCGCGAGCGGCTTCACGTGCGTGTCGAGCCACGTTTCCATTTCCCAGAGCATGTGAAGCACGCTCTCGCGCGCGCGGTAAGCGTGCGACTCGTGGGGCAGCAAAACGAAACGCGTGGTCGCGCCGTGGCCCTGGAGGGCGTTGTAGAACCGCTCGCTCTGGATCGGAAACGTGCCGGAGTTGTTGTCGGCCGCGCCGTGGATCAGCAGGAGCGGGTCCTTCACCGTGTGGGCGAAGTTGAAGGGTGCCATCGCCGCGTAGACTTCCGGCGCCTGCCAGAAGCTGCGCCGCTCGTTCTGGAAGCCGAAGGGCGTGAGCGTGCGGTTGTAGGCGCCGCTGCGCGCGATGCCGGCGCGGAAGAGGCGCGAGTGCGCGAGCAGGTTCGCCGTCATGAAGGCGCCGTAGCTGTGCCCACCGACGGCGATGCGCTTCGGATCGGCGACGCCGCGGCGCACGAGCGCGTCGACCGCGGCCTGGGCGTTGGCGACGAGTTGCTCGAGGTAGGTGTCGTTCGGGCGCTTGCCGCCGCGGGCGATGATCGGCATCGCGGGGTCGTTGAGCACGGCGTAGCCGGTGAGCAGGAACGGCAGCGGCCCCTGCGCGCTGACGCGCGTGAAGCGCTCGGGCGTCGCCTTGACCTGGCTCGCGGTCTCCTCGCTCTGGAACTCGCGCGGATACGCCCAGAGCAGCGTCGGCAGCGGGCCCTGCGCGGGCGTCCAGCCCGGCGGCAGATAGAGCGTGCCGGAGAGCGCCACGCCGTCGGCGCGCGTGTAGCGCAGCACCTCGTGCTTTACCTCGGCGAATTGCGGGAGCGGATTCGCGAAACGCGTCAGCGGCCGGAGCGCGCCGGAGGCGAGCGAGCGCACGACGTGGTTGGCCGGCTCGGCCGGCGATTCGCGCATCATCAGCGCTTCCGAGAATGTGGCGTCGGTGAACGCGACGAACTCCTCGTAGTGCGGCGGCGCCGAGCGCCACAGCCGGCGCGTCGCCTTGGTCGCGAGATCGTATTCGTCGAGGAACGGCCGGTCGCCGTCGGGAGAGGCGCCGGCGCCGGTGAGAAAGATCTTCGCGCCGTCGGCGCTGCGCGCGATGACGAGCCGGCCGAGGGCGTGGCGCACGGTGGTGGGCCGGCCGGGGTCGCCGTAGCGGTCCTCGGTGTTGCGTTGGAAGAGGAGCGTGCGCTCGCCGCCCGGCTGGCCGGGGGCGACGCGCCAGGTGCGCGTCGCGCGCAGGCCGGTTGATTCCGTGACGAGGGCGAGCGTGTCGTCGCCCCACTGCACGCTGCTGAAGCGCTGCTCGAAGCGCTGCAACTCGACCGGCGGGCCGGTGAACGGCGCGGCGAGCGTCCGCCACGCGTCGCGCAGCGTCTTCTTGTTCGCGTCGACCGTGCCGCGCGGCAGCGACTGCGCCCAGCTCAGCGTCGCGGGCGCGTCGGCCCGCCAGGTGATCAGGCGCGGGCCCGGCAGGATGGTATCGCCGGAGGCGTTTTCGTTGAGCGGGCGATCGACCAGGCGGTGCTCCCGCCGGCCGGTGCGGTCGACGACATCGATCGCGACCGGGAAGCGGCTCGACGGCACGAGATACGAGAACGGTCGGTGAAGCGTGGATACGAGGAGGTGGCGGCCGTCGGGCGAGGGCGTGACGGCGCTGAGAAGGCCGCGCACGGGCAGTGGCGTGAGCGTCCCGTCGAGCGCCGCGAGCACGAGCTCGCTGGTGCCGTAGTGCTCGAAGAGGGCCTCGTCGCGCGGACTCGCGAGCAGGCCGTCGTAGGTGCGCGCCTGGGCGCGCTGGCCGAGGCTTTCCTGGACGACCGGACCGGCGGGGGCGTCCGCGGCGCCGGGGGCTGCGCGGCGATCGGGCGGCACGCGGCGGAGCACGAGTGTCGCCGCATCGAGCCACACCATCGGCTCGCCGAACATGGCGTTCAGGACGGGGCCGGTGAGGGCGCGCGCGCGGGCGGCGGCGATGTCGACGAGCCACAACTCGATGCCGCGGTCGCGCACGAGCGTGAGGGCCAGGTGCCGGCTGTCGGGGCTCCACTCGTAGTCGCCGATGCGTGCGCCGGCGGGCAGACCGGTGACGCGGCGCGGCTCGCCGCCGGCGAATGGCTGGAGCGTAAGTCCGGTGTAGAAGAGCGAGCGGCTCTGGCCGTTCGTGGCGGGATTGATGCGCAGGCCGGCGAGGCGCAGCTCGGGCTGCGCGAGCTCGGCGATCGAGGGCGCGTCGGGCCGATCGAGGAGCAACAGGAGGCGGCGGTCCGGGCTGAGCGCGGCGGCGGGCGCGGCGGGGGCGTCGACGATGGCGGCGAGTGCGGGCGAGGGCGTGCGGTAGCCGGTGGCGGCGTGCAGCGAGACGAAGAGGAGGCAAAGGCCGGCCAATCCTGCGAACACCGGCCGGAGACGGAAACGTGCTGCGGCTTGGCCCCGTGCGACGGGCGCGAAGCGGGGCGAGACAGGGCCAACCATGCGAGTCCGGGCGGGGGGCGAATGAAGCGGCTTGGGGTCAAGCCGCTCCACCTGCAGTTCACGCGAAAGCGCGGTCATCGGCATTTACTTCTTCGCGTCCTTCGGCGGCGTCTTCACGTAGGTGTCGAGCCACTGCTCCATTTCCCAGAGCATGTGCAGGACGTTTTCGCGGCCGCGGTAGCCGTGCGATTCATGGGGGAGCTGGACGTAACGCGTCGTTGCGCCGTGGCCCTTGAGGGCGTTGTAGAAGCGCTCGCTCTGGATCGGGAAGGTGCCCGGGTTGTTGTCCGCCGCGCCGTGGATGAGGAGGATGGGGTCCTTGATCTTGTTCGCGTGGTTGAAGGGCGACATGGCGGCGTAGACTTCGGGCGCCTGCCAGAGCGTGCGCTCCTCGGCCTGGAAGCCGAAGGGCGTGAGCGTGCGGTTGTAGGCGCCGCTGCGGGCGAGGCCGGCGCGAAACAGGTCCGAGTGCGCGAGCAGGTTGGCGGTCATGAACGCGCCATAGCTGTGGCCGCCGACGGCGACGCGTTTCGGGTCGGTCACGCCGCGGCGCACGAGCTCGTCGATTGCGGCCTTGGCGCTGGCGACGAGCTGGGGCACGTAGGTGTCGTTGGGCTCGGTCGCGCCGGCGCCGATGATCGGCATGGTCGGGTCGTCGAAGACGGCGTAGCCGGCGAGGAGGAACGGGAGCGGGCCGAGGGCGCTGACGCGGATGAAGCGATACGGCGACTCCTTCACCTGGCCGGCGGCGGCGGCGTCCTTGTATTCGCGCGGGTAGGCCCAGAGCAGCGTGGGCAGCGGGCCGTCGAGCGGCTGGCGGCCGGGCGGCAGGTAGAGCGTGCCGGAGAGCGCGACGCCGTCGGCGCGCCGGTAGGTGACGAGCTCCTTCTTCACGGCGGTGAATTGTGGATACGGGTTGGTGAAGCGCGTGATCGGCGTGAGCGCCTTCGCATCGTCGGGCTCGCCGAGGCGGCGGACGAAGTAGTTGGGCGCCTCCGTCACGGCCTCGCGCTGCGTGAGCGCGCGGGTGAGCGAGTCGTCGAGGAAGGCGACGAAGGTCTCGTAGTGCGGGGCGGTGGAGCGCCACAGGCGGCGGGATTGTTTCGTCGCGAGGTCGAACTCGTCGAGGAACGGCCGGTCGCCCTCGGCCGAGGCGCCGAGGCCGTCGAGGTAGATCTTCGAGCGGTCGGCGCTGAGGAGGAGCGCGAGCAGGCCGAAGCGGTTGCGCGCAAGCACGGGCGTGCCGGGGTGGGCGTAGCGATCCTCGGACGAGCGGTCGAAGAGCAGCGCGGGCGCGGCGCCGGGCGTGCCGGGGGCGACAAGCCACGTGCGGACCCGGCGCGTTTTCCACCAGGATTCCGTGACGATGGCGCGCTGGTCGTCGCCCCAGGTGACGAGGCCGCTCGCGCGGAGCGCGAACTTCTGCTGCGAGATGGGTGCGCCGGTGAAGGGCGCGGCGTGCGTGAACCACTCGTCGCGCAGCGCAGCCTCGCGGCCGGCGTCGCCGCCGTCGAGTGCCTGCATCCAGCTCAGCGTGGCGGGGGCGTCGGCGCGCCAGCCGACGCTGCGCGGGCCGGTGCGCACGGAGCCGGTGGGGATCGGGATGTTTTCGGCCAGCGGCAGATCGGCGACGGTGTGGACAAGTTTGCCGGTGCGGTCGTGGACGGTGACCTTGGTGGGGAAGCGGTTGACGGGAACGAGATAGGAGTAAGGGCGGCTCCACGTGGTCACGAGGAGGTATCGGCCATCCGGAGACGGCGCGGCGTTGGCGATGAGGCCGCGCGGGCCGGCGGGCGTGACGCGGCCGTCGAGCGAGACGAACGCGAGCTCGGCGGTGGCGTAGTGGTCGAGCAGGGCCTCGTCGTGGGCGTTGGCGAGCATGTCGGCGTAGGTGCGCGCGGGGCGCTTGCCGCTGAGGTTTTCCTGCACGACGGGTCCGCTCGGGACCGTCGGCGCGGCGGGCGGCGCGCCGCGGCCGGCCGGGATGAGCGAGACGACGATGGTGGAGGGATCGACCCACGCGGGGGCGTCGATCGCGCCGTTGACCGCGCGGTCGGTGAGGCGGCGGGCGGCGGCGCGCGCGAGGTCGACGACCCAGAGTTCCTGGCGCTGCTCGAGCGTGACGGTGGTGAGGACGTGCCGGCTGTCGCGCGACCAGGCCACGGTGGTGAGCCGGGCGTGGGCGGGGAACCCGGTGACGCGCCGCTCCGTGCCGTCGGCGAGGGATTTCACGACGAAGGCGGTGTAGTAGAGATCGCGGCTCGGGCCGTTGGTCGCGGGGTTGATGCGCACGCCGGCGAGGCGCAGTTCGGGCGCGGCGAGCTCGGCGACGGGCGGGAGGTCGGGGCGCTCGAGGAGGAGAAGCAGTTTCTTGTCGGGGCTCAGGCTGACTTGCGGAGTCAGCGGCGCGTCGACGATGGCCTGCAGGGCGGCGCTCGGTGTGCGGTAGGTGGCGTTGTCCTGGGCGCGGAGCGCGGGCGTGAGGGCGAGCGCGGCGAGCAGCACGCCGCGAAGGGCGGGGAGGCGGAGCATGGGCGGACGTTGGGTGGCGCGGCGGAGGTTGGCAACGGCGCTGCGGTGAGTGGTGGGTGGAGCGGGTGGTCCCGAAGGTGGTTTCGGGAGCTGCGTGGGCGCTCAAACCAGCGGCTTGGGGACAAGCCGCTCCACCTCGGAAGGCGGGCACTGTGCGGGTGCGCGGCGCGTTTTTCGTGGGCATCGGCGCGGCGGCGTGGCGGACTGGGCGGCCCGCCACCCATGTCCCGTTTCGCCAGCTCCCTTCGCGAGATTCGCCCGACGCTCACGCTCGCGGCGCCGATCGTGGTCGGGCAGGTGAGCCAGATGCTGATGGGCGTGACGGACAGCGCGATGATCGGGCATGCGGGCACAGTGCCGCTGGCGGCGTCGGCCTTTGGCAACAACGTCTTCAACATCTTCTACGTGGTGGGGATCGGCCTGATGATTCCGGTCTCGATTCTCGTCGCGCGGGCGCGCGGGGCGGCGCAGCCGGCCGAGGCGTCGGAGTATCTGCGGCACGGGCTCGCACTGGCGCTGGCGTTTGGCCTGCTGGAAACGATCGCGATGGCGGTGCTCGGCACGCAGCTCGGGCGCTTCGATCAGCCCCCGGAGGTGCTGGCGATCGTGAGGCCGTTTTATCTGTGCTATGCGGCGTCGCTCGTCCCGGTGTTGGTCTATCTGGTGCTGCGGCAGTTTGCGGAGGCGATGGGCCATCCGTGGGCGCCGATGTTCATCATGCTCGGCAGTGTGGCGGTGAACGCCGCGCTAAACTGGGTGTTCATCTACGGACATCTCGGCGTGCCGGCATTGGGGCTCACGGGCGCCGGAATCGCGACGCTGATCTCGCGCGTGATCGGGGCGCTGGTGATTTTTCTCTGGCTGCGGCGCGATGCGCGGGTGCGCGACGCGTGGCCGCGGCGCTGGTTCGGCGGCTACTCGCTGGCGCGCTTTCGCGAGATGAGTTCATCATGCTCGGCAGTGTGGCGGTGAACGCCGCGCTAAACTGGGTGTTCATCTACGGACATCTCGGCGTGCCGGCATTGGGGCTCACGGGCGCCGGAATCGCGACGCTGATCTCGCGCGTGATCGGGGCGCTGGTGATTTTTCTCTGGCTGCGGCGCGATGCGCGGGTGCGCGACGCGTGGCCGCGGCGCTGGTTCGGCGGCTACTCGCTGGCGCGCTTTCGCGAGATGATCCAGCTCGGGCTGCCGGCGTCGGGCATGCTGCTCTTCGAGGCGACGGCGTTCGCGTTTTCAGGGATCATGATCGGCTGGCTCGGCGCGGTGCCGCTGGCCGCGCATCAGATCGCGATCAGTTGCGCGTCGCTGGCGTTCATGTTTCCGCTCGGTCTCTCGATGGCGGCGGGCATGCGCGTGAGCCACGCGGTGGGCGCGGGCGAGCGGGCGCGGCTGCGGGCGATCGCGTTTGGCGCGATCGGGCTCGGGCTCGCGGTGATGGGAATCTTCGCGCTGAGCTTCGGCTTCGGTGGCCGCGTGATCGCGGGGTGGTTCGTGCACGATGGGGCGGTGATCGTGCTGGCGACGCAGCTGCTGTTCGTCGCGGCGTTCTTCCAACTAGTCGATGGCGTGCAGGTGATCGCGGCGGCGGTGCTGCGCGGGATCTCGGATGTGAAGGTGCCCGCGATTATCACGCTCGTGGCGTATTGGGGACTGGCGCTGCCGCTGAGCTACGCGCTGGGCATCCGTGGACCGTATGGCGCGCAGGGGGTGTGGACCGGCATCGCGCTGGGGCTGTCGTTCGCGGCGGTGTTTTTGACGGTGCGGTTCGCGCGGCTGACGCGATGGCGGTGAGGCGGGCGTTTTTACTCCGGTCGGGCCAGCTTCGCCTTCAGGGCTTCCAGCGTGAGGCCGTCGATGCGGAGGAGTTTTTGGCGCGCGGTGTCGCCACGGAGGACGGTGACGGCGCGGCGGGGGAGGCCGAGTTCGTCGGCGAGGAAGGCGCAGAGCGCCTCGTTGGCTTTGCCGTCGACGGGCGGGGCGTGGACCTTGACTTTCAGGGCGTCACCGAGCCAGCCGACGATCGCACTGCGCGGGGCGTTGGGGATGGCCTTGATCGAAAGCGTGCAATGAGGAGGCACGGTAAGAGTGGAATGTGGAAAGCAGGAAAGGAGGAACAACGCAGGGATTGTTTTCCCTCTTTCCTGCTTTCCACATTCCACCTTCCGGGATTTCAGGTCGCTTCCAAGGCCTCGGCGAGGGCGGCGATGATTTCCTCGACGGGTTCGGTGCCGACGCAGAGGCGGAGGAGGTCGGGATCGAGTCTGCTCGCGGCGAGTTCGGCGATGCCGGCGGGGGTCGTGACGAGGTCGTAGTGCGCGAGATACATGAACGGACAGATCAGCGTGGTCGTCATGCCGAAGCTCGGGCCCTTGGGGAGGCGCAGCCGGTCGTAGAACGGCTCGAGCGCGTGGGCGCCGCGCAGCGTGAACGTGATCATGCCGCCGGTGGCGTCCGGCGCGCGGGCGATCCGGAGGAAGTTGGCGCGCGACGCGGGATGCAGGGCCCAGAAGACGTCGCGGACCCGCGGGTGCCCCTCGAGGAACGCGACCACGCGCGCGGTGTTGGCGTGGATCCGGGCGAGCACGCTTTCCGTGTCGCCGATCTGGGCGGCGAGCCGGGCGAGATCGCGGGGATAGATCGGGTCGACGACGGCGGCGGCGCGGCGGCGGAGCTCGGCGGCGTCGCCGCCCGCGGGGTTGATCGCGATGAGGCCGGCGGTGAGATCGCCCGCGCTCGCCGTGTATTTGGTAAGGCTGGACACGACGGCGTCGCAGTGGCGGAGGACGTCGAGGTTGAAGATCGAGACGACCGAGGGATCGACGAGGAAATGGGCGCCGTGCTCGCGGCAGCGGGCGGCCAGCGCGGCGAGGTCGGGGGTCTGGATGAGCGGGTTGGTCGGGAGCTCGGCGAACACGCCGGCGATGCGGTCGCCGTGCCGCGCGAAGATCCGGTCGATGCCCTCCTGGTCGAGCGGATCGCGGAGGTAGACGTAGTCGGCGGGGGTCGTCGTGAACTTCTTGAGGATCGCGATGGTGTCGAGGTAGAGCCAGCCGAGCTGCAGCCAGACGGTGCGGCCGCGCGCGGCCTGCAGATCGGCGGAGGCGCGGAAGGCGGCGTGGATCGCGTTCATCCCCGACGGGGCGAGCAGCAGGTCGGCGTCGGCCGTCGCGGGCAGGGCGCGGCGCAGGACGCGGCGGACCTCGGCGCCGGCGTCGCCGGTGAAGGTGGTTTCCGGATACGGCGCCGCCTGCAGGCCGAGCCGCACGAGGGCGTCCTCAGCCTCGCGCGACGAGAGGAAGCCGCCGAGATTCTGGAGAAAGGTCTTCGCGCGGGCGTAGGTCTCGGGCGCGGGGGCGTGCGAGACGCCGGTGAGCCCGGCGTGGGCGAGGGTCTGCGCACCGGCGCCGAGGTGGGCCGCGAGCGCGTCGGCCATCCGGGCGGAGGAGGTGAGCCAGAGCGTGCGGCCGGCGAGGGCGGGGAGGGTAGCGATGAAATGGGCGGCGAGCTGGCGGGCGAACGGGTGCACCACGAAGCGCGGATAGCCGGACGTCAGGTGCCGCATCGTCTCGGGGTCCTTTTCCTCGTAGCCGCGCACGGAGCGCATCGTGGGCAGGCTGCACGAGACGGCGTGCGGACTGGGCGGGATGCGTTGACCGAGCGGAAGAGGCGGGAAGGCGGACATCGGGCGAAAACGTTGAGGGCGGAGAGTTGAGGGCGGAGAAAGCGGAGAAGCAAGGGCACGGCAAGGGCCGGGGGTGGCAGCATGTGTCATCGGCGGCGGACGCAGCGCCGGGAAAAAACGCGGCCCGGACGGTGAGGTCCGGGCCGGGGGAGAGCGGCGGGTGCGCCGCGGTCGGCGGGGGAGGGGCGGCTTATTTCTTCGCTTCGTCCTTCACCTCGATCAACTCGCCGATCTTCACCTCGGCGCGGCGGTCGGAATAGACCTGCAGGCCGGCGGTCGTCTCGCCGAAATACGGCGTGGCGTTGCGGATTAGCGTGGCAGCGATGGCGGAGAATTTCTGTTTCGGCTCCTTCGGCGCGGAGACGAAGGTCGTCCACAGGCGCTTGGCGGCCTTGCCGTCCTTCTTGAGCTCCTGGTAGTCGAAGGCGTCGATCACGATCAGGTGGAAGTCGCGGGTGGAGCCGTATTCGACGCCGCCGTTGGACGCGCCTGAGCCGAGGCCGGTGGCGAGGGCGCCCTCGCTGCCGGAGGCGGCGCTGCTGCTGGCGCTGCCAGTCGCGCCGCTGCCGAAGCCGAAGGACTGCGTGTTCGAGGCGTTGGCGGCGAGGGCGCTGAAGGTCTCGTCGTTGCCGCCGGCGCGCTGGTCCCAGAGCTGGTCGGCGCCGAGCGTGTGCAAGCCGCGGCCCTTCGGGCGGGCGACCATGCCGTCGGACCAGGTGAGGTCGGTGCTGCGCACGGTCGGGAGCCGCCAGGGCCGCGCGCCGTAGTGCACGCGGAGGACGAGCGAGACTTTCGTCGGCTCGCGGATGATGCCCTGGGCGTCGGCCCCGTTGATGAAGTTCTTCTTCGCGAGCGCCGGCGTGAGCAGGGCGGTCAACTGCTCGTAGGTCACGTCGGCGTCGTAGATTTCGCCGGGCATGAAGATGAAGTGCTGCGGCGTCGCGAGCGGCTGGAGGGTCGGGGACTCGGGGTTCACGACGCCCTTCGCGTTCTCGACGCTGCGGAGGAGCTGGTCGCGCGGGGTGTTGCGGTAGTTGGCGGAGGAGACGGAGACGGGGGCGAGGCCCTTGACGTCGTTGGCGGATTCGGCCGCGCCGGCGGCGGAGAGGAGGAGGGCGCCGAGGAGCGCGGTGGGAAGGGAGCGGTGCATGGTGGTGGTGAGTCGGCCGGCCGGGGCCGGTGGTGGGAGAATGAGCTTCAGGATTGGGCCGGGCGCCGGCAAGGCGACTGTTTCGGGATGAGCGGTTGCGCGGTGGCGATCGGCGGTGGCGCGAAACAGGTTGCGGCGGGACGGGTGGCTGTTGCTAGCGTCACCGGCGATGAAACTTGTCTCCTGGAATGTGAACGGTGTCCGCGCGGCCCACAAAAAGGGGCTCCTCGATTTCATGGAGCGGACGCAGGCGGACGTGATTTGCCTGCAGGAGGCGAAGGCGCATCCGGGTGACGCGCAGCACATCGCGTGGCCGCACGGCTACGAGGTGTTCTGGAATCCGGCGGTGAAGAAGGGCTACAGCGGCACGATCGTGTTCACGCGCGTGAAGCCGAAGGCGGTCACGCTCGGGATCGGCGCGCGCGAGCACGATGGGGAAGGGCGGGTGATCACGGCGGAGTATGCGGATTTTTACCTGCTCAACGTCTACCAGCCGAACACCCAGCGCGGACTGACGCGGCTCGACTACCGCACGAAGGAGTGGGATCCGGCGTTTCTCGCCTACCTCCGGAAACTCGAGAAGCGGGGCAAGCCGGTGATTTTCTGCGGCGATCTCAACGTGGCGCACACCGAGATCGATTTGACGAACCCGAAGACGAACCGCCGCAACGCGGGCTTCACCGACGAGGAGCGCGCGAACTTCACGAAGATCCTCGAGAGCGGGTTTGTGGATACGTTTCGCGAATTCGAGAAGGGGCCGGGGCACTATTCGTGGTGGAGCCAGATGATGAACTGCCGGGCGCGGAACATCGGGTGGCGCGTCGACTACTTCGTCGCCAGCACCAAGCTGCAGAAGGCGCTGAAGCGGGCGTGGATCTCGCCGGAGGTGATGGGCAGCGATCATTGCCCGGTCGGGCTGGAAATCGCCTGACAGGCGGGCGGGCGCCGCCATGCTGCGACGCACCCCTCCCATGAAACTACTCCTCAAGCTCCTCGGCGGACTGGCGGTGCTGGTCCTCGTCCTGGTCGTCGTCGCCTTCTTCCTGCCGCGCCAATATCGCATCGAGCGGACCATCGTGATCAAGGCGAAGCCCGAGACGGTGTTTCCGCTCTTCGCCGATCTGAAGCGCTGGAAGGACTGGGGCTCGTGGCACGAAAAGGATCCGGCGATGAAGCTCACCTATTCCGAAAAAGGGACCGGAGTCGGCGCGTGGAGCGCGTGGGAGAGCAAGTCCGAGGGCAATGGCAAGATGACGATCCAGACCCTCGAGGCGCCGAAGCGGGTGGCCTATCTGCTGGAGTTTCCCGACATGGGCATGTCGTCGCAGGGCTCGATGGCGCTCGAGCCGGCGGCGGACGGCGTGAAGGTCGTGTGGGTCGACGCGGGCGATCTCGGGATGAACCCGCTGAGCCGCTGGTTCGGCCTGTTTCTCGACGGGATGATCGGGCCGGATTTCGAGCGGGGACTGGTCAAGCTCAAGGGCCTCGCGGAGGCGGCGCCGAAATGAAGGGCGCGCCGGCCGAGCTGAAGGCCCTGATGCTGGCGGCGCCGGCGCTGACGCTGGCCGCCGCCGAGAGCCTCACGTGCGGGCACGTGCAGGCCCGGCTCGGCGCGATTTCCGGGGCTTCGAATTTTCTGCTGGGCGGAATCACGGCGTATTCGCTGGCGCAGAAGGTCCGGCATCTCGGCGTCGACCGCGCCGCGGCGCGCCGGGTGAACTGCGTGTCGGCCGGCGTGGCCGGGCAGATGGCGCAGGGCGCGTGCCGGCTGTTTGGCAGCGATCTGGCGGTGGCCACGACGGGCTATGCCGAGCCTTCGCCGGCGGATGATGTGGCGGATCCGTTCGCGTGGTGGGCGATCGCGCAGCGGGCGGCGCGGGGCCGCGTCGTGGTCGTGCGGACGGGCCGCGTGGAGTGTCCGGGAGCGTCGCGCGCGGACGCGCAGGCGTTCGTGGCGGACGCGGTGGTGACGGAGCTGGTCGCGTATCTGCGGGAGATCCGCGGGTAGGGTGCCGCGTCAGGTCGCGGTGTTCTGGAAGAACTCGATCACCTCGCCGCTCGGGCCTTCGCAGAAGAAGAGGCGGACGGGCACGGCGCCGGCGCCGTTGGTGGTGGCGATGGTGACGTCCTTCGGCTCCACGGTGATTTTCGCGCCGGCGGCGCGGACGCGCTCGGCGACGGCGTCGAGGCGCGTGGTGCGGAGGGCGAAGTGGATCACCGCGCCGTTGGGCGCCGGCTGGTAGTCGAGATCCTCGAACACCTCCACGTAGTTGCCGTCGCCCGGATCGAGCATCGTGGCACGCTGCGGCGCCTCGCGCCAGGCGAGCTTCACGGTGCAGCCGAGAACGTCGCAGTAGAACGCCAGCGTGCGATCCCAGTCCCGCGTCTTGAGGCAGACGTGGTGAAAACCGCCGTCGCCGAGAATTGGATTCATGCGCCTCAGCGCGTGAGCTTCTGCACCAGCGCCATCAGCGGCTGGACTTCCTTCGGGGGCTGCACCCAGTCGCTGTAGAGGAGTTCGGGCATCGTATACTGCGTGTTGTAGAGCGCGAAGTTGGCCTTGTCGTTGCGGGAGATGTGGCCGGCCTTGACGGTGGCGCCGGCGAAGAGGCCGACGGACTTGGTGTAGGCGAGGAGCGGCGTATTCAGGATTTCGTGATTGTTGCGCTCCTTCTCGGCCGCCTTCGGGCCGGCGACAGCCTTGGCGTCGATGCCGATGTTGAAGCGGTTGCTGAAAAGGCGGCGGGGCGTCTGCTCGTCGGTGATGATGAAAATGCTCTCGACCGACTTGGCGCCGATCTGGAAGCCGAGGCTGGCTTCGCCGGCGTTGATCAGGACTGGCAGGCTCCACTGGCCGTTGGGCTTCTTGACGATGATCACGCCGTAGCCGTCCTGCACGCCGAGGATGAAGCCGGCCTTGAACTGGTTGAGGATCAACAGCGCCTTGGCGCTGCGCCAGGCTTCCGGCGAAGGGCGCAGGTCCGATCGGGTCTGGAACTCCTGCAGGATGGCCTCGCACGTCTCGATCCGGGTCACGAGATCGGCGCGCGTGGGTTCGGCACGGGCAGGGACGGTTCCCAGGAGCGCAACGAGCGACAGGAGCAGGAGTTTCTTCATGGCGATCAAATGTCTAGAGTCGGGGAAAGTGTATGCACGCGGCGCTGGCGTTGGAAAGCGCGGAGTGTGGCGGGCAGGGCCGGACCGATGCGGGGCGGCAAAGTTCCGGATGAAACGTGCCGCGCGCCCCGAATCGCAGCCTCAGTCCAGCCCGCGGGCCGCGAGGTCGTCCTCGTTCCAGCCGAAATAGTGGCCGAGCTCGTGCAGGTAGGTCAGGCGCACCTCG